>NZ_JBMWAM010000009.1:0-167724 GCF_049725345.1 Paenibacillus praedii
ACCAAAATTGTTTTATTGAACATTCCTGCCAGTTAGCTGAGCGGATTTCCAGCAATGCAAAACAAGCGATGGATCGGATCCACCGCTGTGCCCACATCAAAAAAGGGTTATAACTGTATCCAGAACCGTCTTACAAGGTTCCCACTATCCTCCACATACTCCGATTCAAATTGACCGCCATTTTTTATAATGGTTTTTTCTGATGCTACATTTCCTTTATCGCAAACTAGAAGAACTTTGTTTAAACCCATTTCTTTCGTTATTTCAAGTGTTAATGCTAATAGTATCGATGCATAACCTTTTCTTCTTTCTGATGGACGTATCCCATAACCGATGTGTCCACCGCAATTCAGGAGCTTTACATTGAGTCTGTGTCTAATGTTTACTGCACCAATGACTTTTTTTGAATGTTTGTCTATAAGCCAGAACGTAGAATGGGGCACAAAACTCCCGTTCGTTATCTTATCTTCTGTATCTTCCGAGTACAAGAAATCAATCATGCCATCAAAATTAGAAGGATCTTTCTCTACAACCCACGGGGTAATATCTTGGCCACTTGATTTCCAATCTTTATAAAACGATATGTACTCATCCTTAAATTCAACTGATGGTTTTATCAACTCAACCGAATCTGACATTCTATTCACTCCAAAAGTAAATTTTAACCATAGTAACATTCAAGCCTAAGATTAACAACATTTATTTGACCATGTATTGAACTAATCTGCCAGTTAGTTCAATAAAAGAACGCTCCCGCGCCTTCGCTTGGGCTACGTCCTCCCCATTATATTCCATTACCAATCACCTATTAAAGAACTTACACGGGTAGCATGTAGTGCTTAAACCGGAGACATATCTTAACCTAAGCACTTACTTATAACAGCCATTTCCGGACAGTGAATAAAACGGCTCGCACGGAAGGTTCCGTCACCGTCCCCTTTCACAGGCCCTGAACTTACCGCAGCCGCTACAGTGCCCCTTGACCAGGGCGGGATTGCTTCACATCGGCAAATGTTAGACCTTTCTCGTTTGGAAGTAAAAGTGCTCTCGCCAACAGCGCCGCACGCAAACTCGACGCACGTTATCTGCTGCTCCGGTCGAAACGTACCCTCTCGATAGCCTGAAGCAAACCAAGTTCAAGTGCGGCGAGCACTCTTTCCTCAGCCCAGTGATCATCCATATCCGTTAGTGAGATTATATTCGGGTATCTCTAAGATTACATATTATTCCAGAAAATAGATGTCCTTGTCAAGGACGTTATTCACCAATCGCCCTCCTCGAGCTTCACGGCTGAGTCCCTGCTACGAATTCGCTTATGAGCCGTTATCATTAAAAGCTGGCTGCCTCTCTAAAACGCCCAAAAGACAGATATAACGAGATAAGCGCCACTAAGAAGAAGATAATTCCAATTCGAGTGTTTCTCCTAAATTTGATACCGTATGAAATGAAAAATATAGCCGCGGCAAGCTTAGCCCCGCTCTGAAAATACCCATTAAACGATGATCCGCTAAAAATAATGGCAATGAGCAGCATGGAAATGACAAGAACTTTGAACCACCATGGCTCGCTCAAAAATAGTTTATACATCAACTTAATCCTCTGCATCATCTGGTCCTCCTTTCTTCATATTTGTTACTTATTTGCTTATCGGCGACTTAGAAGATGTTGCGCTGAATGCGGCTCCTAATCCGGCGCCAATGGCTATGCCGATCGCAATATTTTCTAACGCCACCCCGAGAGCTACGCCGATTGTAATTCCAAGTGCCATTCCTGAAACAAACTTTTTGTTCCGATTATCAACAAAAATTAATAAACCTTCTAAATCTTATAAGCCTTCATAGCCTTCCGAAGCTCTTTCCAGCTAGGACGCTTGCCGTACATGAGTACGCCTGTGCGGTAAATCTTCGCGGAAATCCATACCGAAATATAGATGGTTATGATCAGGATGCCAATCGATAGGAGAACCTGCCACACTGGCGGATCGGTAAGACCGAGTCTGAGAAGCATAACGAACGGTGAGAAGAACGGAATGAAGGAAGTGACCGTTACAAGCGTGCTGTCTGGACTGCTTATGCTAAAGATCGTAATATAGAAGCCTGCCAACGACACCATTGTAATCGGCAGCACAGCTTGACCCAAATCCTCCGTACGGCTGACGATCGATCCGACCGCCGCATACAGCGTTGCGAATAAGAAGTATCCTGTCAAGTAGAACAGGACGGAATAGAGCAGCAAGCTCAGATCGATTTGGGTGAAGTCTATATTCAAGTTGCTTAACGCCTTGTTATTGTGCGGAAGCATGACATTAATAATAATGACGAAGACATAAACCGTTATTTGAATCAATCCAACAAGAAACATACCTACGATTTTTCCGAACATTTGTTTCAGTGGCGATACACTAGTAATGAGAATCTCCATAACACGCGAGCTTTTCTCGGCCGTAATTTCCGATGCAATCAGCTGCCCTGTAATCATGATCGCCATGAACAGAAGGACGATGATAAAGTAGATGAGACCCATGTTCATTCCTTGCTGCTCCGGCGTTTTGCCCTCTCCAACACTGCCGGCGCCTTCTGTTGCCGAGATTTGTACCGTGTCGATTTGGATCGGAGCGTTCAGCAAGGCGCGCTGTTCATCAGATAATCCCGCATCCTGCAGTATTGTATCCTGACGAATAAGCTGCAGCGCTCCTTGAAGGGAGCTGGACAATTCGAATTCCATCAGCTTCTCCGATTTGTAGATCATCTCAGGAAAGCCGCTCTCTGTCATTTGACCAAATTCCAAATAGCCTTTGATTTCCTTGTCCTCGATCGCCTGCTTCAGCTGCTTCTCGTTCTCAGCAGCGGAGCTCTTATCCTCGAAAGCTACCAGCCTGTAAGTCGGCTTTTCCTGCATTTCATAGAAAGCTTTTAGCTGATCGCCGGTTGAAGTGCCTTCCGCTAGATCCGCTTGCTGCGAGCTAATGTAGCCGATGTTCGTCACTTTGTCGCCGCCGCTGTTAAACTGCGAGAAAATATAAGGCAAATTAATACCAATCGAAATAATTACTGCAATAATTAAAGTCGTAATAAGAAATGCCTTGCCTCTGAATTTGTTCTTTAACGTAAAGCCAACTACTGTCCAAAAGCTATTCATGGCGATCACCTACCGTTTTAATAAATATTTCGTTCAATGTTGGTTCCTTGATCTCAAATCTCGTAATCGTCGACTGCCCCATTGCATGGCGCAAAATATCACCGCCCACAGCTTCGTTTGCAATTCCGATTTCGTAGCCGTACTCATGACGGATGACATTTGTTACACCGACAAGCTTATCCAGACCCGATACTTCTTTCTCTGTGTTGAGTATAACGCGCTCCTTCGGAAATTGCTTCTTAATTTCTTTCAAATTCCCTTTCAACACAACATTCGAGCGATGCAAAATCGTAATATTACGGCACAGCTCCTCGACATGCTCCATGCGATGCGTCGAGAACAGAATGCTTGTGCCTGAATCACGCAGCTCCTTAACCGTCGATTTCAACAGCTCTACGTTGACCGGATCGAGACCACTGAACGCTTCGTCGAGAATGACAATTTTCGGCGAGTGTATGACGCCTGCGATGAATTGAATTTTTTGCTGATTTCCTTTGGACAGCTCTTCGACCTTTTTGTTGTAATACTCCGGCACCTCAAAGCGATCGAGCCACTTCTTCAGGCTTTGTTCCGCATCTCTCTTCGACATCCCGCGCAGCTGTGCGAGATAAATAAGCTGATCGCTCACCCTTACCTTCGGGTATAGACCTCTCTCCTCAGGCAAATAGCCCAAATTGCGAAGCTGTTCGTTGCTGTATGCTTTACCATGATAAAAAATGTTTCCCTCGTCCGGATAAATGAGACCAAGCACCATTCGCATCGTCGTTGTTTTGCCTGCGCCATTGGCGCCAAGCAAACCGTAAATTTCCCCTGCGCTTACTTCGAAGCTGATCCCGTTGACTGCTGTTTTATCTCCATACTGCTTCACAACATTTTCTACTTTTAATGGATTCATTTCCATACTCCCTTCGTTTCGTTCATCCTAGTACGCAATCGGTCTTCCTGCAGCAATGCGCTCATAATTTCATCGAGCTCCAGCGCTTGCCTGCTTACAAGCTTCAAGCCTTCCGCCGCGCACCATCGCTCTGCTTCAGCGGCCATATTTGTCGTGATACGGTAAGTCGTTCCGCCCGCATGCTCAACGCCGCATTGCCCCGGCATACCTGCCGCCTTCTTTTGGGTAAGACCTTCTCCGCTAACGAATAACGTGAACCAGCTGCTGAACAGCTCATCCTTCTCGTACATCCCTAATACTCGTCCTTGTGCCATAAAGACGATATAATCGGCAAGCCGCTTAACTTCTTCAACAATATGGGATGTCATTAGAATTGTTCGCTCGCCATTATCCATATATCGGTGAAGAATCTCAATCATCGTTTTCCAGGCAAGAGGATCCAGACCGGATGAAGGCTCGTCGAGCAGCAGCAGCTCCGGTTCATGTGCCAGCGCCAAAGCGAATTCGAACTTTCGGCGCATCCCCTTCGACATTTTGGCGAGCATCTGATTATCGTCAACCTCCAAAATGCGCAGCATCTCGCGGTACCGATTTACATCCCAAGTTGCACCGTACCAGAAACGATTAAATTCAGCCTTTGCCGTACCTTTCATATTGTCCTCGTGCGGTGAGGGCTGCTCCGGCAAATATCCGATCCTCCTCAATAGCTCGGGATCCCTGCCTTGCCCGATCTGATTTCCAAGCATTTCGATGGATCCTTCATCCGGCTTGGCAAGATCAAGCATCAAGCTGAACGTTGAGCTTTTGCCGGAGCCGTTGGGACCCACGATTGCCGTAATGAAGCCCTTCGGTATACTCATATGAAGCGGACCTAGTCTGAAATTAGACCGGCTCTGAATAACGCCGTTCATTTGAATCGCAATCTCTTCCTCCATCGAGCTTCCCTGCCTTCATTCAAAATGTTTGTGCATCGCTTCCTTGAACATCTTCACCAGCTCTTCTTCCGAGCACTGCACACGTTTTCCGGCTATGACCGCTTGTTCCATCGCCTCGATAACAGCTGACAAACGATGCCGGTCGCGCTCCTTCTGGCCGACCTCTGCCACATAGGTGCCTGTTCCCTGCCTTGTTCGAAGCAAGCCTTCCTGCTCTAAATCGCTGTAAACTCGTTTTACCGTAATGACGCTGCATTTTACCATTTGAGCAAGCTCGCGAATCGATGGAAGAAGCGTTCCTTCCTCCAGCTGTCCGCTCACGATTAAAGCACGCAGCTGCACTTCTATCTGATGATACAGCGGCTCAGCGCTTTGGGCGTTAATTTGTATCGGCAGCCGAATAGCTTTCACCCTCTTTCATACACCAATGCTTAAACGCTGTAGCTTCGTTTCTCCAACCGGTTTTCCATACGGTTTATACCAATAAAAATTGCTGCAATACATACAGCGAGTGCGACAAGTACGATCCACCAATTACCATCCTCGATCAGATGAAACGAGTTAACTACAATATTTCCTACCTTAAATATTGACAAGCAGACGGATAAGGCCAAAAATCCGAATATATAGATAAAGTTAACGAGAAAATACGTTTTCCCAGGATAACCGATTTCCCAGTATATATAAGCAATTGCCATCGACAAGGAGTACAAGAACCATGACAACCCATACAGCATAAAATCTAAAATCGATAGGTTTGCCTCGTTTACATAAAAATACGTATACTGCAGGGCGAAAAAGATAAGCTGTGAGGCAAGCAATACAATCGTCAAATGAATCAATCTGCCAAGCACAATCTGCTTCGATGTAATAGGCATCGTGTGCCAATGCGCCATTTTTTTCGTAAACGTATCCTCTTTCCAGTAGCCCATCATCGATTTATTAATTACAAATCCGAGACAAGGCAGAAGAGAGAGATAAATAAAATCTGTTGCCCAATTCATTGTTGTTTCTCTTTCGCCTGCGAAATCTGCCATAAACAGCGGAATCGAAAATAATAACATATAGATGACGAAAGATAATGAAATAAGAATTTTCCAGCGATCCTGTAATATCTCATGCTTCGCCAGATACCATGCACCTTTCCAAACATTCACAGCATTTGCTCCTTTCAACATCAGCGGTTGTTATACTGTATATATTTTTATACACAGTATATTTACTTTATACAAATTTGTCAACTATTCCCTTGAAAAAGAAAAAAACCGTGCTTTCGCAAGAGTTCATCTCTTTCGAAAGCACGGTTTTTCCATTTTCGATTGAAAGCTTAACCAAAAATTGCATCGATCATAGGCTTCGTATGGCCGCCTGGATACATCAAATAAAGCAATATATAAACCATCGTTCCGGTTATGGCCGTAATAAACCAAACAATCGATGTCACCCTGCCCCACTTGCGGTGCTTGGCGAATTTTTTCTTATAGCCTAGCGTAAGCGTAGTAATGCCGAAAACGGCTCCGATCGTTGCAAGCGTAATATGAAACAAAAGAAAACCTAAATAGAATGGCTTTAAGCTGTCAGGTCCACCCCATTCGGTATTACCGGAAATAATCGTTCTTGAAGAATAAATAATGAAGAACAATATTGCCGTAATTGCGGCCCAGAACATCATTTTCTGATGCTGCTCGAGTCTCCGCTTGATCGCCAGCCTCCACCCGAATGCTACTAGCACTGCGCTAGTAACGATTAAGGCGGTGCTTATCGTCGGCATAATCAAATAAGTATCCAATGCAACCCCACCTACTATAAAATAAATGATTGATCCTATGCCGTACCAGTATTCGTATTCGGCAAATCATCCTCCGTATGCTCACGCTTGAACCACTGCTTGAATATATAGGCGAGAATGATACCGTACATTACTTCTTGTACAAGCTTCATCACAATTCCGCCCAACTGCTGGTCCTCCACAACATCCATGAGGTTGAAAAACTGCGGACCACCAAAGCTATCAAGCAATCTGCTCGGATCACCGGAGACGCAGTAACCCATAGCCGTTACCCAGACATTTGGATCGCTGTAAATGGAATACATTGAGCTTGTTGCAAAAATAATTAATGCGCAAGCAGGCGTTAACAAAATTCCGTTCGCGAATACATATGCCATTTTCTTCATATCGGTAAGCCTGTTCCATTCCGGAACCGGACATGCGATTTGCCACCACATCATGAATGAGGTAACGAGTAAAATAAAATAGTAAAGACGATGCACAGTAAAGTGAGTCATCACATAGTCGTGGATAAGTGGGATATGGTAGATCGAGAATAACATATTAAACAAGATTAAAGTAATGACCGGATGCATGAGCAAGCTAAATTTCTTCCAGAAGCGAGCCTCGAACATTTTGCGCCAAATGAAGCTTGGCACGCCAAGCAGCACCATCGGCGGAACGATTAAATAAGATACAGACATATTGATCATATGAAATGTGAACATGAGATGGCCTAATAGATTAAAAGGTCCACCGTGAACAAAATAAAAAAGTATAGCAGCGGATACAAACAACACCTTCTGCAGCGTTGTTGCGGCCGGCGCCTGCGGAAAATTTTTTTTCCGCCATGGACCAATCAAGTAGAAATAGAGAATGACTACAGCGGCCATTGCGAACATAAACATGGGGGTCCACAATTCTTCGAAGCTGAAATATTGTAAGCCAAGCACCGTGGATGCTCCTTTCAATTACGCTAACCTATTTTACAAAAGAGGAGGGACCCAAGCCCGGGACCCTCCTCTACGACATTACGACAATGTTCTTACCACCAGACCCAATATTGGGCCATTATCACGCAAGTAAATACGATGAAAACACCAGATAAAATTCCGATGATCGCGAACTGATGTCCGCGGTCTTTCATGTGCATCCAGAAAGCCATTTGCACGAATACCTGCAAAATAGCTAGACCTACTAAAATAATGTAAGTGAAATCCTTGTTAATCTCACCGCTGATGACGGTCGCAAACGCGATGAACGTTAACAGTACGGAGAAAATAAAAGCAATAATATGCTTCTTTGGTCCTTCGACCCTATGACGCTTGGTGCTTTGCTCTGTGGCAGATTGATTGCTTGCCATTGATTAAACCACCTTTCCCATCAGGTAAACGACGGTGAAAATGAATACCCAGACTACGTCGATAAAATGCCAGTACATTGCGGATACGTATACCTTCGGAGCGGTAACGACGTTTAATCCTTTTTTGTACAACTGCATAATGATCAACGAAATCCAAACTATACCGAAGGCAACGTGCGCTCCGTGGAATCCAACGAGCGTGTAGAATGATGAGCTGAATGCGCTCGTCGTAAAACCATGACCTTCATGTACATAATGTACAAACTCATAAATCTCAAGACCAAGAAATGCAACGCCCAAAACAACGGTAATGATCAACCAATTGATTAGAGCTTTAATCCGATTCGTGTGCAGAGCATGAACAGCGAATACGCTGGTCAAGCTGGATGTTAACAGCAGTGCTGTTGCCATCGCGACAAGCGGCAGCTGAAACAGCTCATGCGCAGGCGGTCCATCAAGCACTTGATGGCGAAGCGCAAGGAACGCTGAGAACAACGTTCCGAACAATACGGTCTCGCCGCCAAGGAATAACCAGAAGCCTAAAACTTTATTGCGTCCCTCGAGGGTCGCCTTCTCGGGCTCATGAGGCAATTGCCCTTCTACATGCGAATGCGCGCTCATGCTTTCCCCCCCATATCTTTAAGGATTTCTTCTTCTTCAATGTGGAAGCCATGGTCATCGTGAACGGAACGCAAGAACATACAAGCGAATACGATAAGCAATCCAACAGCTCCTATTACATAACCTGTATTAATTCCGAACAGGATTCCCCAATCCTGAGCATACATAAAACCGAAGCCTGCGATGAACAATCCAAGTCCCATAAAGAAAGGCAGAATCGAAGGAGACGGCATATGAATTGGACCGATTGGCTCAGCTGGCGTCATGCCGCTGTGACCGTCCATTTTTTCTTTCCAATACGCATCATAACCACGTACAAGCGGCGTTTGAGCAAAGTTGTACTCTGGCGGCGGCGATGGAATCGTCCACTCGAGTGTACGTCCATCTTCCCATGGATCTGCAGGTGCATTCTTCGGCTTGAACGCTGTAATAACAACGTTTAGCAAGAAGAAGATTGTTCCGAAGCCCATTAGGAAAGCGCCGACTGTGCTGATCATGTTCATTTCATTAAAACCTAGACCGTCTAGATAAGTCCAGATACGACGCGGCATTCCAAGCAAGCCAAGGAAATGCTGAATAAAGAACGTCAAGTGGAATCCAATAAAGAATGTCCAGAATGTTAGCTTGCCAAGAGTCTCATTCAACATCCGTCCAAACATTTTTGGCCACCAGTAGTGCAGGCCTGCGAAAATACCAAGAATCAGACCACCAACAATAACGTAGTGGAAATGCGCTACGACAAAATATGAGTCGTGGTACTGAAAATCGGCAGGCGCTGCTGCCAGCATGACCCCGGTTACACCGCCCATTACAAAGGTCGGGATGAAGCCGACAGCGAACAAGTTCGCCGTAGTGAACTTAATCGATCCGCCCCACATTGTAAACAGCCAGTTAAAGATTTTGATACCTGTTGGTACCGCGATAAGCATCGTTGCAATCGAGAACAACGCATTTGCCACCGGTCCAAGACCTGTGGTGAACATATGATGCGCCCAAACCATGAAGCCCAAGAAGCCAATCAGAATGGTAGCGAATACCATCGAGCTGTATCCGAACAATCTTTTACGTGAAAATGTACTTATTACCTCGGAAATAACACCGAAGGCCGGCAGGATGAGGATATAAACCTCAGGATGCCCAAATATCCAGAAAATATGCTCCCAAAGCACGGCATTACCGCCGCCGGTAGGATCAAAGAAATTAGCGTCAAATATTCTGTCGAACATTAGTGCGGCAAGACCTACAGTAAGAGCAGGGAATGCAAACAGGATAAGACATGACGTAATGAACGCTGACCATGTAAACATCGGCATACGCATAAACGTCATACCAGGTGCACGCATGTTGATAATCGTGACTAGGAAGTTAATCCCCCCGATTAATGTACCAATACCCGCTATTTGCAAGCCTAAAACATAATAGTCCATACCTTTTCCAGCGCTGTACGTATCACCGGCCAGCGGTGCGTAAGCAGTCCAGCCTGCTTCCGGCGCTCCGCCGGTAAACCAGCTTACATTGAGGAGCACGCCACCGAAGAGGAATGTCCAGAAGCCCAAAGAGTTAACGAATGGAAATGCAACGTCACGAGCCCCGATCTGAAGCGGAACAATTGCATTCATGAGGGCGAACAACAGCGGCATGGCCGCTAAGAAGATCATTGTTGTTCCGTGCATCGTCAGAAGCTCGTTATATGTATCCGCACTAACAAAGTTATTAAGCGGCTTCCATAATTGAACCCGAATCAAAATTGCTTCCAACCCGCCGATGAGGAAGAAAAAACCGCCAGCGATCAAATACAATATGCCAATTTTTTTATGGTCAACCGTTGTCAGCCAGTCCATTAAACCGCTGTAGCGCTTGACCGTATGCGTATGCGCATGAGCCAAAGTAGGTACCTCCTTCAATCACCGATAAATTATTGTTCGTAGTCGAGTTTCAGTTCAGATAAATATTTCGCAATACCTTCAAGTTCTTGTTCAGTCAGATCGTAAGTCCCGCTCATCTGGTTTCCTGGCTTGATTTCATTTGGATCTTTGATCCAACGATACAAGTTATCGTAAACTGAACCTTCATTTTCGTACTGCGGTTCATCGGTGTTAACAAGAATACCTCCGACAGTCTCACGGCTGCCAATACCAGTTAAGTTAGGATATGCCGGTCCGCCTAGATCACCGACAGCATGGCAGGAAAGACATTTGCTTTCGAATGCCGCTGCAATCGCAGGATCGCTTGGAAGCGCAACTGGCTCTTGAATCGCTGCTGCCCAGCGGTCGAATGAAGCCTCGTCCACTGATTTCACTTTAAAGTCCATCAATCCGTGAGAAGGTCCGCAAAGCTCGGCACATTTACCAAGGTAAACGCCTTCTTTTGGCGCTGAGAAATACATAGAGTTAACGTTCGCGCCTGGATTCGTATCTATCTTGCCCGCAAGCGACGGAACCCAGAAGGAGTGAATAACGTCAGCCGATTTCGCTTCAATCGCAATCGTCTTGCCAGTCGGAATAATAAGCTCCTGAGCTGTCTTAATACCTAGCTCCGGATATTCAAATTCCCACCAGTACTGATGCGAGGTTACGATAACCTTAACCGCATCCGGATCTTTACTGTAATCTTCAGCAAGATTAAATACGGATTGAACAGTCGGAACACCAAGGATAATCAGCATGATGATCGGAATAACCGTCCATATAATCTCCAGCTTGTGACTTCCTTCAACTTGCTTTGGAATCGTCTTGTCTCCAGGACGTCTGCGGAAACGAATAATTACATACAAAGAAATCGCAAATACGACAACAATCACGATTAACATGATTCCTATCGCCAGCTTCATCAGTCCGAATTGCTCTTCCGCTACAGGTCCCTGGGGATTCAGCGTTGACAAATCTTCCCGTCCGCATGCCGCAAGCACTAGCACCATCATGGCCATTAGCGGCGCAAGCCGTTTTACAAATCGCCACCGTTTCATCATTAATCAACCCCACTTTTGACTTTTTCGCAGCTGCCTAATTTCACGTGGCAAGCGGCCGGCTGCGTGTTTCACAGATGTTATGACAACTCCTGCAACTTAAATCACTTTATTAAATATAAAGTTGAAGACCCTATTTGTCAATGTTCCACAGAGAGTTCACAAATTGTTCTCAAAGCTGTCAAAATCGCACGATTTCAACGTTTTCATCCTGATTTTTATTACGCGGCTGCAGCTTATCCATCCGACTATCTTCTATCCTACATTGTGCACCAAAACCATGGTCAATTATGTATGCTGTTTGAAACGTATAAATGAGGTCTTCTTACAGAAACTATAGCCAATATCGTACGAATGGGGGTCCGTTCTTTATGGTTAAACGAATAGCCGCGCTGCTGCTCTCCGCTGTTATGATTACGGCAGCTGCCGGCTGCAATTACGAAGAGCTGGCGCAAAAAAGTGACACCGATTATGGCAGCCGGCAGGCGAATGATCCGAAGATGCTCGGCGACAAGGCTTATGGACCAATGACCATCAATCCTTATCAGCACGATAATGCATTCTTTGAATACAGCTCAGCCATCTCCCGTAAAGTAAGCGATCTTAACGGAGTAGCCTCCGCCATTGTGATGCTTACGGACAAAAACGCGTATGTTGGTCTTATGCTCGACTGGACGGCGGTAGGCACGCAGGGCTCCGGCGGTCAACGCGAACAGAACAATACAGGGACGACTCAAGGCGTCTATAATAATGATACGGGAAGTCCATACGGCAACAGCCGTGTCCTTGTGTACCCCTATAACTCTTATTTCTCGGTCAATGATTTGAATAACCTATCCCCGGAATTGAAACAGACGGTTGCGGTAAAGGTTCGGGAGATGGCACCAACCGTGCAAGAGGTGCATATATCTGCGAATATGGAATTTATGAATTATTTTAATGAATTTGCAAAAGAGGCCTGGGGTGGACGCTCGCTCATGCCATGGATTGATCCTTTCAATACACTCGTGAAATACCACTTTGCTGGCGGCAAGGTTATGCCTCCCCCGATTACGCAGCCCGGTACCTACACGCCTTCCGAGTCGCAAATCAATCGGTAAAAAAATCCCTTCTATTATATATAGCAAATAAGGTGAAGCAGGACCTAATCCAGCTTCACCTTATTTTTGCATACTTATTAACGTATTGGAGAAAATCCGCTTACCTCTGCCAATATATTATCAGCCTGTGCCAGCACCTCTTCCGACAGATTCAACGCAATAGCCTTTACGTTTTCCTCGATTTGCGATGGGCGGCTGGAGCCAATTATGGCTGAGCTTATGCCTGGTTGTCGCAATACCCATGCCAATGCGAATTGTGACAGCGTTGCTCCGATGCTCAGTGCTAGCTGCTCCAGTTTCTCCGCTACCAGAAGGACATCCTCCCGCATATAGCTGTTAATGATGCTGTTCGTTTTGTCATTCGCAGCACGACTGTCCGTTGGCGCTGCTTGACCAGGCTTGTATTTGCCGGTTAGCACTCCCTGCGCCAGCGGTGAGAATACGACCTGTCCCATGCCTTCCCGCTCACATACCTGCAGCACATCCTTTTCAATATACCGCTCGAACATGTTGTAGATAGGCTGGTTGGAGACGAGAGGCCGCAATCCAAGTCTTTTGCCCGTCTCGCTTGCTTCTGCAATCTGTGAAGCGCTCCATTCACTTATGCCTGTATAAAGCACTTTGCCCTGCGCCGTTAAATCATCAAGCGCTCGCAGCGTCTCTTCAACCGGCGTATCCTCATCAAAGCGATGGCATTGATATAAATCGATGTAGTCGACTCCGAGTCTCTTCAAGCTCGCCTCACACTGCTCCACGATATGCTTGCGAGACAGACCGCGATCATTTGGACCTGCGCCCATTGGAAAAAACACCTTTGTAGCAAGCACATAGCTGCTGCGGGTATACGCTTTCAAAGCGTCGCCCATAACCTTCTCGGCTTCTCCATTGTTGTAAGCATTGGCTGTATCGAAAAAGTTAATACCCAGCTCATAGGCTTTATGAATGCATGCCCCAGCTGTATCAGCGGCAGTCGCCGTTCCATAGGTAAGCCAGCTACCAAGTCCGATCTCGCTTACCTTCAGTCCGCTTTTGCCAAGCCTTCTATATTTCATATGTATCGCTCCTCGCTTATTTCCTTACGAGCTCCTTCGTAGTGTATAGCAGATCAGGGGATATTAATAGTAGTGAATATTTTTTCATTTTCTAATCTTTACTATATATACTATACTTGGTGATAGTAGATAAAGAGAGGAGAATTACGCATGTGCGCACATAATTATGTTCCGAAGGAACCTGTACATATTGAATGCAATATTGAGAAGACTTTAGATGTCCTCGGAGGAAAATGGGCTTTTCTCGTACTAAGGGAGCTCTTCTGCGGGACGAAGAGATTTGGAGAGCTTGCGCGGCTTATTCCGTCCGTAAGTCCACGCGCACTAACAAGCACGCTCCGTCATCTTGAAGACAAGGGCGTGCTCGAGCGCTCCGTATTTCCGACCGTACCGGTCACCGTTGAGTATACACTGACGCCGAAAGGCGAGGATTTGCATCAAATTCTAAAGGAAATGAAGCTTTGGTCAGCTAGATGGACGTAGCTAATTCCGCTTCAATCGTTCTGTAAGCGGTTTGAAGTCTGCTTGAAACCGATCCAAGGCATGCTGATAGACGCGTCTATCCTTTTCATTGCGCGCGAATCGCTTCAGCCGGATAAGCTCTTCTTCGAATTGCTCGCTCAGTATTGCAACTCGGTCCCTTGGTTTTGACTGCACGCTATCCGGCTGCTGGTGTCCATCCATTGGCTGCAGCGTAAGCTCGCCGTTGCTGTCGATTTGAGCGAGAAACACATCCTTTAAATCGGTCTTTTTTCTTTTAAGCTGATGGTGGAGCCATTCTTTATCGAAGCCCGCCGTTTCTAGAGCCCCTTCTAAAATCGCGCCGTCCATAATGACTGTCTGAGGCGCCTTTTCTTCGCTATACTTCCAGCCAAGCATATCCGGCGTAATGGGCTGGTACTGTTTTTTGAGCAGCACGTTTAGATCTCCGCTTGGCTCCATTACTGCAAATTCAACATCAGCTACGCGGTAGACGTCCTTTTTCCTCAGCTGTTCAAGCAGCTCATCTATTGTCAAACGATCCTTGAACAGCTGCTTTTTGGATATCTGACCGTCCTTTATAAGCACACTCCCCTTCCCGTCGACAAAGTCGCGCGCCTTTTTACTCTTCATCGTCAAAAATTCCATCCCGACCGATACAATCACCCACACTCCCAAGGAAATAATACCTAAGTACCATAAATTGTCAATATCCAACGACACATAAGCGGCGATATTACCGATCGATATACCCGTTATGTACTCAAATAAGGAAAGCTGAGATATTTGTCGCTTTCCCAGCACCTTGGTGAACGCAAATAAAATAAAAATAGCAGCTAATGTACGAATAACGATTTCCAGCCAATTCGGCATGTCCATCCCCCTTTCGATCTTTATAGTGTCCAGAACAGAAAAAGTCATTCGTTTCCAAATGTCTATTGCAACTTTCACGATTATATAGTATGATGATATGAATGTATTATATTTAACCCCAGTAAATCCCCAGTAAAATTCATTGATTTCCTCGGATTTTGATTTCTTTGCTGTTAATTCCAATCATGTTTCGTGCTGTATTTCTGATTCACACTGGCGCGGTCATCGGAGCCGCAAGGACGAGAGAGAGGTAGGGCTTTCGTTGTTTTAGGATGCGAGTTATTAACAACTTGGTATACATGCTATTTGCTGTTAACAAGGGGATTCGACACGGCCTTTTATTAGCCAAAAGGTCCGGTTAAATATACAATACCAAATAAGGGCTGTCCCGCGATACGCATTTATGCGCTCGCAGGACAGCCCTGTCCAATTTTGACGTGCTTACTCGTTCGGACATATGCTCTCGGCAAAATGTCCTGAGCGGTTTATTTTCGTCGCTAAATAACGTTCGTTATGCTTCGATCGATCCCCCCAGAGCGGGATACGCTCTGTCACATTAAGGCCTTCGGCTTGCAGCGCATCCAGCTTCCTTGGATTGTTCGTGATCAGAGCTACCGGTTTTGTCCGAAGTGACTTTAGCACCCGAATAGCATCGCCGTAGCTGCGTGCGTCATCGACAAATCCAAGCTGTATGTTAGCTTCGACCGTATCGAAGCCTTCCTCCTGAAGTAAATATGCCATTGCCTTACTGAATAGTCCAATGCCTCTTCCTTCATGGTTTGCGAGATAGAATAATGCGCCCGAGCCATGCTCGACGATCCTCCGCATCGATTCATTCAGCTGGAAGCCGCAATCGCAGCGTTTGCTGCCGAAGATATCGCCAGTGTGACAAATGCTGTGCATACGAATCCATGCTTCGTCCGCCTGATCAAAATCACCATAGACAAGCACGCTGGACTGCTGCATTTCCGCCAAATTAATCGACGATAGCTTCTCGATCACTTTCTGGGCATCCTCAAGCTTCTCCTCACATGACAGCCAGCAGTACCAGTGAAATGTTGCCTCTTCCTCACCCAGCCGTACCGGAAGACGAATCGGTCCAACTAAATAAATATTACTTCGATCACTTTCAATAACTTTAATTTTGCGGTCAACAATTGAAATGGCTTTTTCTGTATACATCGGTTCATGCTCCTGACCAGTTCATCATAGGTTTATTTCCTATTATGTTCGCGTTGTATACCTGCTATGCTTGGTATTGATCACGCCCTCAGAAACATCATTGTCCGAAAAGAACAAGCCTACTCCTCGTAAATCATTTTCCTCGTCATACCGCCATCAATTGTAAGGTGCGTACCCGTAATGAAATTATTATCGGGATTGGTTAAATAAAGACAAGCACGCGCGACATCCTCCGGCCTTCCGACCCGCCGCGACGGATGCTGCTCATGATCCACCACACGCAGCTTGCTGTAGTCTCCATTCTCAATCCAGCCTGGACAGATGGCATTCACCGTAATTCGATCCGGTCCCAGCGACAGCGACATCGCATGCGTCAGCGACAGAATGCCTCCCTTGGAGGCGGCATACGCTTCCGAGTTCGGCTCCGACATGATTGCCCGCGTCGAGGAGATGTTCACGATCGCTCCGCCTCCGCTCGTTTTCAATAGCTTCGCAGCTTCGCGGGAGCAGACGAAGGTACCTCTAAGGTTTGTGTTCACCACGCTATCCCACTCGTCCAGCGAAAGGTCATACGGCGATTTCCAAATGCCAAAGCCTGCATTGTTGATGACAATATCCAATCGTCCCAACGTAGCCTCTACAGCCTGCATCATCTGCACGATTTCTTCAGGCTTGCTCATATCGGTCACATAGGAAGCCGCCTCACAGCCTGCTTCCTTCAGCAGCTTCGACGTTTGCGCAAGCCCGTCTGCATTTTTATCCACTAATACAGGAACTGCTCCTTGCTCCGCATAGGCAAGTGCAATTGCACGGCCAATCCCCGCTCCGGCACCCGTTATTAGAACGTATTTATTCGTAAATTTGGTTTCCATAACATCCACTCTCCTTGCCTTATCATTTGTCTCCCATTGTACCTGATCGCAGCAGCCTGTGTACAATCCAGCTATAGAAGCATCCGACACAAAGAAGCATTACAATTGTGAAACTTGTATGTCAAGTTATCTGAAAATTTAATTAATTTAAGGAAAATAACATGCTAAGCCCTTGATATTTGCTTGTAAAACGCATATGATAAATGCAAGAAATGATTGTGAATGTTTTCACATTGTAGAGTTAGTTGTGAAATATTTCACGTTATAGAAAGTGACAGCTCTTGCTGCTCACAATTCATATACTACATTGGAGGCGTTTATTATGACTATAAAACTTGCTGTTGTAGGCTGTACCCACGCAGGAACCGCTGCGATTACCCAAATGGCCAAGCTCTACCCCGAAGCACAAATTACTGTATATGAACGGAATGACAATATCTCGTTTCTATCGTGCGGCATTGCCCTTCACGTTGGCGGCGTCGTAAAGGATGCCCAGCAGCTATTCTACGCTACACCTGACCAGTTGGCTGCACTCGGTGTAACAACGAATATGCGGCATGATGTATTGGAGGTTGATACGGAAGCAAAAACAATTTTGGTCCGCAATCTTGCTACTGGTGAAGCATTCACCGATACGTTCGATAAGCTGGTCATGACGACGGGCTCGTGGCCGATCATCCCGCAAATGGATGGTATTGAGCTCGACAATATATTGCTTTGCAAAAACTACAGCCATTCGCAAGCTATTATCGAGAAAGCAAAAAAAGCCGAGCAGATCGCAGTTATTGGAGCAGGCTATATCGGGATCGAGCTGGTGGAAGCGTTCGAGCAGCTTGGCAAGCAGGTTACGCTGATCGATAACATGGAGCGGATACTTTATAAATATTTGGATCGTGAATTTACGGACATGACCGAGCAAGCGTTAATCGACAAAGGGATAACAATCGCAACAGGCCAGACCGTCACTTCGTTTACAGGTGAGGAAGGCCGTGTAACAACCGTCGTTACAACTGCTGGCGAATATGAAGCAGATCTCGTCGTGCTGTGCATTGGATTCCGACCTAATACCGAGCTGTTGAAGGGGCAGGTCGATATGCTTCCGAACGGAGCAATCATCGTCGACGAATATATGAGAACGAGCAAACCAGACGTATTTGCCGCTGGCGACAGCTGTGCTGTTCATTACAATCCTACCGGCCAAAATGCATATATCCCGCTTGCCACCAATGCCGTTCGAATGGGGACGCTTGTCGCTAAGAACCTCATGCAGCCAACCGTCAAATATTTAGGCACACAGGGCACATCGGGCATCAAAATTTACGATTACAATATCGCATCGACTGGCCTGACAGAAACGGCTGCTCTTGCTGCGGGATTGAATGTGAAAAATGTCACAATCATCGATAACTATCGTCCCGAGTTTATGCCAACCTACGAGCAGGTCACGCTGAAGGTCGTTTATGAGGCGGACAGCCGCCGAATCGTCGGCGCTCAGGTCCTGTCGAAGGTCGACCTCACACAGTCGATCAACACCTTGTCGGTCTGCATCCAGAACGGCATGACGATGGATGAATTAAGCTATGTCGACTTCTTCTTCCAGCCGCATTACAACAAGCCGTGGAACCTGCTCAACCAAGCTGGCCTTCAGGCAGTGTAAGACGAGCAGCAGTGGTAAGTCCAGCTCCACAGCATTAACAACTCAAGGCCTCCTCCACAAAGAGGAAGCCTTGAGTTTGTTTTCATAGCGACTATACCATATCTGCTAGCTCAACCTTTCATTCTTTGCAGTCTTAGCGCATTAAGCACGACTGAAACCGAGCTTAAAGCCATCGCCGCTCCAGCCAGCCACGGTGCAAGGAAGCCCGCTGCCGCTATCGGTATTCCAATGACATTGTAAGCGAGCGCCCAAAATAAATTCTGCTTTATATTAGACATGGTTACGCGGCTCATCCGTATCGCATCGACTATACTGTTCAAATCGCCTCTCATGAGCGTGATGTCGGCCGCCTCGATAGCAACATCCGTGCCGCCCCCAATCGCCATGCCGATATCAGCTGCAACAAGGGCCGGCGCATCATTCATACCATCGCCAACCATGGCTACCTTCCGTCCCTCGGCTTGGAGGTCCTGAACCGCCTTCGCCTTCTGCTCTGGAAGCACCTCGGCTACCACGCGGTCAATGCCAACCTCACGAGCAATCGCTTTTGCTGTCCGCTCGTTATCACCGGTCAGCATGATCACCTCGAGCCCCATTCCCTTCAAACGGGCTACCGCTGCAGCAGATGTATCCTTTACCGTATCCGCCACGGCAACCATACCTGCATACTGGCTATTAACACTAATTAGCATAACCGTCTTTCCTGCGGACTCCAGCTTTTCCTGCTCCTGCTGCACCGTAGCAGTGCTTACTCCATTTTTCTCCATAAGCCTGCGAGTTCCCACAAGCAATTGTTGCCCATTCACTACGGCTTGAATACCATAGCCAGGAATAGCTTCGAATTGCTCAGCTGCAGGCAACGTAATCGAACGGGACTCAATACCAGCCACTAGCGCCTGTGCTACCGGATGCTCCGAGCTTCGTTCTGCAGCGCCTACCCATGTCAGCAGCTCAGCTTCATCAAATTGTGCTGCCACGATAACATCAGTAAGCTCCGGCTTTCCTTTTGTTACCGTACCGGTCTTATCCAGTACGATTGTATTTACATGATGCGTGCTTTCAAGATGCTCTCCGCCCTTGAACAGCACCCCTAATTCCGCGGCACGGCCGGACCCGGCCATAATCGAGGTCGGTGTCGCCAGACCAAGCGCACATGGGCATGCGATAACAAGAACGGCAATCGCCTTCTCGAGAGCGCCGCCAAGCTCGCCGGGCTGTACGAACAGGAACCAGATCCCGAACGTAAGAAGCGCTATGGCCACAACAATCGGAACGAATACACCGGATATATGATCAGCTACCCGCTGAATCGGCGCCTTTGAGCCCTGCGCCTCCTCCACTACCCGTATAATTTGGGCGAGTGCCGTTTGCTTCCCGATTTTCTCGGCCTGCATGCGAAGCGCGCCATTCTTGTTGATCGTTGCGCCAATTAGAGCATCGCCCGCCCGTTTCTCCACCGGCATACTCTCGCCGGTAAGCATCGATTCATCAACAGTTGAAGCGCCCTCCAGGACGATGCCATCCACTGGAATTTTCTCTCCGGGCTTCACCACGATGACTTCGCCAAGGACAACCTCATCGATGGACACGCGCTGCTCCGCTCCGTCGCGAATAACCGTAGCCGTTTGCGCCTGCAGACTCATCAACGTTTTTATCGCTTCAGACGATCTGCCCTTAGCGATGGCCTCAAGAAGCTTCCCTAAGACAATCAATGTTATTAATACCGCGCTCGTCTCGTAATAAAGCTCTACTTGATGCCCACCATGTCCCTGCATATTCAATGTCTCAAATGTCACATACAAACTGTAGAAGAAGGCAGCCGAGGTGCCAAGCGCAACCAGAACATCCATATTGGCTCCGCCATTTCGCAGCGCTTTATACGCCCCGCGATAGAACGGCCAGCCTATTACAAACTGTACCGGCGCGGCTAGCGCCAACTGGAACCAAGCGTTCATCAATAAATCCGGAACGGGAATAAAGCTTGTAAAAGAGAAATGGCCCGCCATTGCCCACAGCAGCGGCAAAGAGAGCAACGCCGCAACGATGAAGCGCAGCTTTTGCTTGTTAATTTCCCGCTGCTTATAATCGCCATCGACCTCTGTTCCCTCCTCCGGACGCTTTACCGTTCCATAGCCTAATTCCTTGATTTTCTGCTCCAGCTTATCCTGATTCACCATACCCGAATCGTAAGTAACCGATGCCCGCTCGAGCGCGAGATTGACGTTCGCCTCCACGCCATCAATGCGATTGAGCCCTTTTTCAATTCGAGTGGCGCAGGCCGCGCAGGTCATACCTGTTATTTGTATCGTCGTCTGTGTTTTGCTCATGCCCGATCACCCGTTCTCCACATACCCGCATGGGGTATATTTTATTGAAAAAAAAGGGGCTTCAGCTTGTCTTCACAAGACAGTAAGAAGCCCGTTTTTTCCTTGATTTACACGACGTCGTAGCCTTGATCCTCAATCGCTTCCTTCACAGCCTCGATCGAAACCTTCGCTTCATCGTATTCCACTGCAACACTCTTAGCTGCAAGGTCCACTGTGCCGCTTGCTCCCGCTTTGCTGACTGCCTTCTCTACCGCGCTTACGCAATGTCCGCAAGTCATACCCTCTACCTTCAATACTGTGTTTGCCATAATTATATCCCCTCTCAAATTATTTCATTAGTTTGTTAACGGTTATAAGCAGCTCATCGATGACTTCGCTCTCGCCGGACTGGATTCGCTCAATGACACAGCTTCGCATATGACCTTCAAGAAGAAGCTTGCCGACGCTGTTCAGCGCGGATTGTGCCGCAGCAATTTGGTTTAACACATCGTCGCAATACGTGTCCTTCTCGATCATCGCCTTCACGCCTCGAATTTGTCCTTCGATCCGATTGAGCCGCTTCGTCAAATTATCCTTCATTTGAACGGAATGATGACTCTTGCGTGGAGCCACTGTATCGCAGCATTCAGCCGAGCCCGTCTCATGCGAATGCTTAAGAACGTCAACTATCGCTTCTTTCGATTCCTTGTTCATCCAACATACCTCCATGGGGTATCTGTTCCTGAAATCAGGATAACATACCCCCGTAGGGTATGTAAAGCGATTATTTTAAAATTGTTTATTTATCCCATTACGACTACTTTTAATCTCGTTAACATTATGCTACTATCCAATCAGCGAGGTAACATTATACATAGACGGAGGAGAATCACATATGGATTATTATGCGCATGTCAAATGGTTCACAGACGTTGTCGCTGAGAAAGAACCGATTGCAGGCGTGTTATCTCCTTTTTTTATGACGCTTGCCGTATTCACAGCTATTCTGCTTGCAGTGCTGACTCAGCTGCTCCCTTCAATCTCAGAATCGGGGCTGTCTACACGAATCGACAACGGGCTGGATAAGCTAAGGAAGTACTCTTCGCCTATCCTGAAATACGGAACAGCTGCAGCCCTTCTGATTCAAGCGCTGACGGGTACCCGCTTTGCTAACGAATTCGATCTTGCAGGCGGCTGGCAAACGATCGTTATGTGGGCCGCAATTATTCTGCTTCTGTTTCCTCATCACTATGCGACCAAAGCGGGCGCGCTTGCTATGCTCGTCTTATTCGCCGATACCTTAAGAGTGGCCGGACTGTTCCACATGCTGGACTATGGCTTCTATCTTGCGATTATCGGCGTTCTGCTTATCGAGCGGACGAGGGAATCACAGCTCCGCTTCCCGCTGCTCTATCTCGGAACAGGCCTATCGCTCTGCTGGGTTGCCGTCGAGAAATGGATCTACCCGACGATGGCCGAGGATATTATCGTAAATCACAACGTGCCCACCTTCGGCTTTGCTCCGGGGCTGTTTATCGTGATGACCGGCTTTATCGAATTTGTCGTTGGTTATTTACTCGTTGTCGGCATACTGAACCGGCTCCTTGCCGTCGTATTGACGCTGATCTTTATCTCCACAACAATGCTGTTTGGCATGACGGAGCTGATTGGACATTTTATGATCCATATCGTTCTGATTCTGTTTGTTATCGAAGGCGTCAGCTTCTATAAGCCTCCGGTTGCCATGCACCGTACAGCAATTGATCGAATGGTGTTCGTATCGCTTAACTTTATTTTCGTATTGGCAACGTTCGTCCTTATTTATTACAGATTCGCCTAGGCTCTCATCCAAGACCGCTTGCAGCTTCCGCAAATTTAACGCTTTGCGCAGCTTTCAAGCGGTTTCTTATTATACAGCCCAAACAAACAGCCTGTATATTTGCTCTATGACAACCTTAACCGAGAGGATGAATTCAAATGAACCAGCTCATTAATTTCGCCCATCGCGGAGCAAGCGGCTATTGTCCCGAGAATACGATGGCGGCCTTATGCGCTTCACGCTTACAAATACGCAGTCCTTCCGGAATGGACAGCTGAGGCCGCCGAGCACGGCATCGCATATCATCCGTTTACCGTTAACGAGAATGCCGAAATGGAGCGGCTGATCGAAATGGGCGTCTCCGGCATCATTACTGATTATCCAGACCGGCTGGCCGAGGCGCTGATTAGGAGAGGAGCGGGCAAGGTATGAAAAAAACATGGCTGCTCGGCTTTGGATTTTTCAGCATAAGCATTACGTGGGCTCTCTACAACGCGTTTGTGCCTTTTTTCCTTGAAAAATTTATATCGAGCACCGCATTAATCGGCTTCATGATGACCATAGACAATTACTTCGCGATGTTTCTGCAGCCTTGGATCGGTCGCCGAAGCGATCGCACAAACAGCCGTTTCGGCAAAAGAATGCCATACTTGCTCATCGGTATGCCTCTCGCAGCTGTATTCGGCGCTTTAATTCCTTGGCATACCAGTCTGCTGACGCTCGTATTGTTTATGGTGCTGATGAACCTGTCCATGAGCCTGTACCGCTCGCCCACCGTTGCGCTCATGCCGGATATTACGGCTGATCATAAACGGACGCAGGCTAACGGCATCATCAATTTCATGGGCGGCATCGGCTCCATTATCGCCTTTGCGGGAGGCGCTTTTCTGTATGAGAAGCATGCCTCGCTGCCTTTTTTATCCTCATCCCTTTTGACCCTGCTATGCCTCGCCATCCTTTTGTATGTTATAAAAGAAAAACGCGACGCAATCTCCTACAAGCCAGTCGAGAAAGACACTGCCTTCTCATTCAAAGGCGAGTGGAACCGGCCTACGATCTTTTTGCTGGGCGCGATTTTCTTCTGGTTTCTATCCTATCAGGGCGTTGAAGCTTTATTCACGCTCTACGGCAAAAACCATCTGGGACTATCAGAGGGAGAAGCCTCCTTCTCGCTCGCTTTCTTCTCGCTGGCGTTCGTGCTTGCCTCCATTCCAAGCGGACTGCTAGGAAGACGCTTCGGCAAAAAACTCCTTATCCTGCTGGGCGTAATCGGACTGCTGCTTACCTTTGCAGCTATATCATTTATTGATGCGCTGTTGCCGCTCCGAGTGCTTCTTATCGCAGGAGGGGTCTTTTGGGCCATGATCAACATTAACTCCTACCCGTACATCATCGCGCTCGGCAAAGAGCAAAGCATAGGGACACGCACAGGCATCTACTATTTAGTTTCTTCGCTTGCGGCCATTACGTCGCCGCCGTTAATGGGCGGCATGATCGATTTATTCGGCTATTCGGTTCTGTTCTACTTCGCATCCGGCGGGATGCTGCTCGCCCTGTTATGCTTGCTTGGCGTGAAGGACAAAGGCTTATCCAATGACAATGCCATTCCCGAAAAAGGCGCAGCGTCCAGCCTTTAACGACGCACCAAAAAATCCGGACCCTCGTCTTTCGACAACGGTCCGGATTTTTTGATTAGTGTATGCTGCCCTTGCTGAAGCCTCCACCCATCACATCGGCTACAGATTCAATGGCGATAAATGCATTGCCGTCAATATTTTGCACAATCGATTTCAGCTTCGCCAGCTCCAGACGCGTCACCACGCAATAAATGACCTGCGTATTCTCTCTGGAGTAGCCGCCTCGCGCCTGCAGCAGCGTTGTGCTGCGTCCAAGCCGATCAATGATCGCTTCGGAAATTTCTTCGTATTCGCTCGATATAATCGTGACAGACTTTGACTCTTCCAGCCCTTCTACGACAATATCGATTAATTTGATCGCAATGTAGTAGGTAAACATCGAATACATGGCGGAATCCCACGTAAATACGAAGCCGGCTATAATAAAAATCACGACGTTAAAAACCATAATGATTTGCCCGACCGGCATACGCAGCTTCTTTGAAATTAATATCGATACGATTTCTACGCCATCAAGCGAGCCTCCGAAACGAATCGTAAGACCTACACCCGCACCGAGAATTAAACCGCCGAATAGAACAGCCAGCAACTTCTCATCGGTAAACGGTTCGGAATGATGCAGCAGCGTTGTCGTGATCGACATGACAATGATACCGTAAAGAGTAGAATAAGCGAACGTTTTGCCAATTTGCTTATAGCCGAGAATAAGAAATGGAACATTAAGAATAAACAAGCAAAGTCCCAGGGGAAGCGGCGTTACGTACGAGAGCATAATCGAAATCCCTGCTATGCCTCCGTCGATGATCGTATTCGGCACAAGAAATAACTCAAGCGCAACACCCATTAATACCGAGCCGATCGTAATAAAAATAAACCTTTTTATCACTTCTAAAAAGGATAACTTCTTGTGCGTCTTAGCCAACGGTCCTTCCCCCATTGCATTCCTTTAATCTTTTGACTTTACCACAAAAATACTATTTTTACAAAAATATAACATCATTCTCACCTATTAATCAATATAGCCAGCCAATCCCTTATCCATCAAATAATCCATTTCTGCTTCCAATATGGACTCTACAATCAGCTCGTTTGACTTTACATCGGAACGGCCAAGAATATAATCGACCAGCTCGTCGCTATCAATGTCGACCTCGCCGTTCTTATCCTCCTTCGCGTTGTTAATGAAAGCCTGCTCATGCTTCAATACGAGCTTGATCAGCTTATCATCCGCCTTCGTCTTGGCCGCAATGTATTGCACAAGCTCCTGCTCATTTAATTGTTCAGTCATTATTCGTCATCTCCTAATTGTTTGCGTACAGCCATTGTATCACACTACGCCTGTTGTTTTTTTGTGTGAAAAGCTTTATTATCGTACATTTCCTGATCAGCAAGCTTAAGAAGCTGCTCAAGGTCCAGATGATCATCGGATGAAATTTCAGCCGCGATGCTAGCCTTTACGTCCTGCCGGATCTACAGCCGCGCTCTCGCCCTTTTGCAGCTGATACATTTTGAAGTAACGTCCACCAAGCGCCATCAGCGTATCATGATCGCCGCGCTCGACAATCTCGCCGCGGTGCAGCACGAGAATTTGATCAGCTTCGCGGATTGTCGACAATCTGTGCGCGATGACGAGTGTGGTCCGCCCTTTACTTACGACGCGCAGCGCTTGCTGAATCAGTCCTTCCGTCTCGCTGTCCACGCTTGCTGTCGCCTCGTCCAGAATGAGTATCGCCGGATCGAATGCAAGCGCCCGCGCGAACGAGATTAGCTGGCGCTGTCCAGAGGATAGCGTGCTTCCGCGCTCGACCACCTGCTCGTCATAGCCAGCGGGAAGCTGCTCAACGAAGGTATCAGCTCCTACATCCTTGAGCGCTTTCTTCACCCGATCAATGGAAATGTCCTTATTGTATAAGCTGACATTAAATTTAATATCTCCCGCAAATAAATACGGATCCTGCAGCACGATACCCATATGTTTGCGCAGCTCCTGCTTCGAGAAGGACTTTACATCCCGTCCGTCGATCGAAATGATCCCCTTACCCGCTTCATAAAAGCCAAGCAGCAGGTTCATAATCGAACTCTTTCCCGATCCCGTATGACCGACTAGCGCGACCGTCTCTCCCCGTCTGGCCTCAAACGATATACCTTTGAGCACTGACTCTCCCTCATTATAGCCAAAGGTCACGTTGTCGAATCTGACTACGCCATCCGGCCGTTTAACCGAATCGACACGCTCAACCTCATCGCCTTCCATGTCCAATATCGCAAATACCTTCTCTGCGGATACAAACGCTCTTTGCGCATTCGTCAATTGGTCGAATATCCCGATAATCGGTTGGAATATCCGTCCTAAATAATCGATAAACGCATAAAACACGCCGAACAAAATCAAGCCATCCAACGATTCCCGGCCAAAATACCATATGACCAGCGCGGTAACCAGACTTCCGATTGTCCCTACGATATTCCGCGAGGACAACGAAAAAACTCTAAACTGCTTGATTTGATTCACATACCTGTCTTCATTAAGCTCCTCGAATTCCCGTAAGGTTGCCTTCTCCCGACGAAAAGCCTGAATGATCGGCATGACGGCGATCGATTCGTTGATCATCGCGTTCATATCGCTCAGCCGCGCCCGCATGACGGCTATGTAGCCTTTTGAATATTTCAAATGTACAACCATAATGATGGCGAACAGCGGCGGAAGGAGTAAGCAAAATAGAGCAAGCCGCATATCCAGGATGAACAGCGCCGTGTATATACCAATGAGCTGTACGAAGCTTACGACGAACGTCGCCATGAAGCTCATGAACAAGTCGCGGACGGCCTCCGTATCATTGGTTATACGCGACACGATCTGTCCAATCGGCGTATTGTCGAAATACCGCAGCGGAATCCGCTGAATATGACGCATCAGATCCATCCGCATATTTTTAATAATCTGCAGAGCTGTCGATTGAAGCAAATAAGCTTGCGAAAAATTCGCGACACTCGCGAGAAACAGCAGTACCATGTATAGGCCAAGCAGGGCCAGAACAGAGGTCAACTCGCCCGATTCAACATCCAAATGCTTATCGATAATCGTTTTGATAATAAAAGGTCCGCTGAGTTCGGCCGCTACCGCACAGAAAAGAATGAGCAGCGCGCCGATAATTCTATACTTATAAACAAGAGCATAGGCGATCAGCCTTCTTGCCGTTGATTGCTTGGACATCCCACGCGCCTCCTCATTCCTCCAAGCTAGCTTCCATCTGCTGACGTTCCCATTGTTCCTTGTACCAGCCGCCAAGCAGCATCAATTGATCATGTGTGCCTTCCTCGACAATGCTTCCCCCGTTCAACACGAGTATCCAATCCGCATGACTGACCGCCGAGAGCCGGTGCGTCGTAATGAGCGTCGTCTTCCCTTCGCGCTCCAGCCGGATATGATGGAGAATCCGGCTTTCGGTTCGCGCATCGACAGCGGACAGGGAATCGTCAAGCAATAATATTTCCGAATCCATGAGCAGCGCCCGCGCAATCGCGAGACGCTGCTTCTGCCCGCCTGAGAGCATAACGCCGTTCTCCCCGACAATCGTCTCCAGCCCCTCCGGCATTTGCGCGATATCCGAAGTAAAAGAAGCCATCTCTATTGCCCGGGCAATTTCTTCGGGGGATGCGTCGTGCTTGCCCAGCGCGATATTATCGCGGATCGTCTTGGACAGCAGCAAATGCTCCTGCGGCACATAAGCGATCCAGCGCTTCATCTGCTCGAGGGCAATCCGCTCGACTGGCACTTCGGATATGAACAACCTCTCCGGCTCCACCGGATATTGACGAAGCAGCTGCTTCAACAGCGTGCTTTTTCCGCTTCCCGTTTTGCCGACAATGCCAAGCGTTTGCCCCTGCTCCAACCGGAAGGAAACCTGGTCAAGACTAGGCTGGCCGGCCGCCGGGTACGTAAAGGTCAGCTGCTTCATCTCGATGCTTGTCGGCGCAACGATTACAGCCGGATGATCCGGGTCCTGCAAATCAGGCTTCTGCGTAAGCGCCTGGTCAAGACGATCGACAGAGGCACTGCCGCGCTGCAATACATTAATAAACTCGCCGAAAGAAATCATCGGCCAGATCAGCATGCCCAAGTAGATATTAAACGAGATAAGCTGACCAAGCGAAATTTCATTTTGAAATACAAGATAAGAGCCATAGCCGATTCCTATCGAATAGCTAATGCCCACAATCAACGAGATTGTAGGTTGGAAGAGCGCATTTAGAATCGAAACGCGCTTGTTCTTGTTCATGACCTCGGAGGTCACCTTGTCGAATGCCCCGATATCGTTATCCTCCTGAACATAGGAGCGCAGAACCCGGATACCGGAAATCGACTCCAGCGCATGATCGTTCATGTGGCCGAAGGCGGCCTGGGCATCCAGAAAGCGTGTCCGGACCCTTTTGCCAAGCATGTTGATGACTACCGCGAGCAGCGGAAGCGGAATTAACGCCGCAAGCATCAGCTTATAGCTGACCAACGAAACCATCATCACAATAACGACCGACGCGCCGACAAGCGTATTCACAAGCGTCATGACGCCATAGCCTGCCGTTTGCCCGATCGCAAGGATGTCATTGGTGGCGAGCGCCATCAGCTGTCCAGTACTGTTTCGCTGGAAGAACGCAGGCTTCATTCTCGTCAGATGCGCCAAGAAACGGCCTCTCAGCACCTTCTCGATAAGCGCAGAGTTTCCGAACAACGTTGTAATCCATATGTAAACCAATACGTATTGCAGTAATGCCAGCCCTACAAGCAGCAGCACCGTTTGATTCAAGCCCGAAGCGGTAAGCTCCCCGTCACGGATATAATCAACCGTTCTCCCGATCAGGCTGGGCGGTATCGTTGAGAGCAAGCTTACGCAAGCCATAATACTGATGGCAATCGCATAGCTCCTCCACCTATCCTTGAAAAACCACTTCAAGCGCATTACAAAAGACATGGCTTTCCCCTCTTCCTGCTGCAATTACTCTTTTTCAATTCAAACCTAATATTGATAAAAATCACACTGCTATGCCTATGTTTTCCAGAACAAGTATATCAGCTTATCCGGAGTAATGTATATCACAGTTTCAAGGTTATTCGTGCACGGTCATCAGCACTAATCCGATAGAGGGGTTTTGTCGATTAATGTCAGATGGAAATTGGGGGATATTATGAAATTAAAAATGCCCCAAACAGCACGGTACAACCGTTTTGCTTGAGGCATGGGACGAGCAATCAAACTTTATTTGCTTATTTTATCGAACATTCATTTCGCTTGGCTTTGGACCTTTGCGACGATCTTGATTCAGCTTGTTGATCGCTGCCATGTCATCCGCAGTCAGCTCGAAATCAAACACCTTAAAGTTTTCTTCAATACGTGAAGGCGTCACTGATTTCGGGATTACGATGGTGTTGTTCTGCAAGTGCCAGCGCAGCACGACTTGAGCCGTCGTTTTGCCGTAAGCTTCAGCCATTTTCAGGACCGCTTCGTCCTTCAGCACATCGCCGCCCTGGTCCAGAGGGCTCCATGCTTCCACAAAGATATCATGCTTGCTGCAGAAATCTTTTAATTCGTTTTGGGCTAAGTATGGATGGCACTCCACCTGGTTTAGAACCGGCTTCACTTCGCATTCCTTAAGCAGTCGCTCCAAATGCTCGATTTCGAAGTTGCATACGCCGATCGCTTTGACGCGTCCATCGCGATACAGCTTTTCCATCGCTTTATACGTATCAATGTATTGATCATACTCCGGGGTAGGCCAGTGAATCAAGTACAAGTCAATATAATCGAGTCCCAATCTTTCAAGGCTCTCATCAAATGCGCGCAGGGTATTTTCGTAGCCTTGATCGGCGTTCCACACTTTTGTCGTAATAAACAGCTTTTCTCGAGGCACATTCGATTTATGAATGGCTCTGCCGACACCTTTTTCATTTTTGTAAATCATCGCGGTATCGATAGACGTATAGCCCACTTCAAGCGCTTTGGCAACAGCCGCTTCAGCTGCGTCATCATCAACTTGCCAAACGCCGAAGCCGAGCTGTGGCATTTTCAAACCATTATTTAGAGTAACAAAATCCATCATATTTTCCTCCTCGATTCATTTCATGGTCTAGCTTTAGCCCAGCAGCTTCAAAGATTCGCGATTGAATGCCGGAAGATCGTCAGGAGTACGGCTCGTTACGATGTTGTGGCTGACGACAACCTCTTCATCCTTGTAGTTTGCTCCGGCATTTTTCAAGTCGTTGCGAATGGAGCGGAAACCTGTCATATCGACGCCTTTCAGCAGGTGCGTGTCGATTAGAACTTGCGGGCCGTGGCAAATCGCGAATACCGGCTTGCCTTCCTGAACGAACGCCTTCGCAAATTCCCCATAACGGTCATCCTCGCGAAGCAGATCAGGCGAGAAACCGCCAGGGATAAGCAGCGCATCGAAATCAGAAGGATTCACATCGCCGATGCCTTTATTAAGAGTTAATTTCTCGCCATGCTTACCGGTAATCTCCTTACCTGCTTCCGGTCCAATCGTCACGACCTTGTGGCCTGCAGCTTCCAATGCCTGTGCTGGATCCGTGAATTCTACATCCTCGAACAAATCAGTGATTACAGCAGCAACTTTTTTTCCCATTTCAAATCCTCCTAGTCCTTATCTAAAATCAGTTGAGTGTTTCCGAAATGACTTTGGCGCATTCTTTAACTAACTCTATATGAGTCGTGTCCTTTTCCTGGCACAATCGAACCGAAGGACCGGACATCGCAATGGCAGCAATGACCTGGTTCCCTTTATAAATCGGAGCGCCTATACAGCGGACGCCGACTTCTCCCTCTTCATTATCCAAGGAATAGCCGTTCATCTTAATATGGTCCAATTCCTTGCAAAATAAATCCAAGGACGTAATCGTATGCTCCGTCTTTTTGTCAAAAGATAATTTGCCGATGATCCGTGTCTGCTCTTCCCTGTCTTGAAAAGCTAAAAGACATTTCCCGATCGCATCGGTATGAAGGGGAAGCTGGTCCCCAATCTCATGATGGGTTCGCGTAGCATAATTCCCTTGAACGGCCTGTGTGATGATCATTTCCGTCCCATGAAGCATCCCGATATATGTCGTCTCCCCGGTTTTGTTGCTTAGTTGCTCCATAAAGGATACGGATCGCCACAGGAAGTAGTCGTGCTTCTGCCGGTTTTTCTCCAGGAGCTTCGAAATCAGAATATCTGAAACTACGTATCGATTTTCTCTGGTTTTCACAATGAAATGATTTTGTTCCAGCGTGCTGATCAAACGATAGGCGGTACTCTGATTTAACTTCAGCTTCTCGATAATCTCTTGAGTAGTCAAATTAGGATGCTCTGAAATTAAATGAAAGATATCCAGCCCTTTCTTTAGCGTTCCAACTTCATTACGATTAATGGATAACCTCCTCCCTTCTGGTTATTTTTGTATGAGCTCAGGATTATTGTAGCACTATGTGCAGGGATTTTCAAATAAAGAGAATATTAATATTTATTTTATCCATTTTGGATAATACTTGTTTAGAGATCAAGTCGAGATCATTTTGATCTGCGCCGATCTGAAGCGGGCTACCGGCGAGCCGCGCGTCCTCTTTCGCGCATCGGAAGCGCCTTGGACGACGCCGTATCTCTCTCTCAAGTAAGGGCCGTCCGTTACATAACAGCACAGATGCGAACACAAACGTGCTCTTCCGCAGCTGAAAGAGCTCCGTAGCCATTATAGTAGCATAACCTGTCAAGCTCGCAGCATGGCGCAAACGCGCAAAAGAAGCCGTCGGACAACGCCCGACAGCTTCTTTATCCATCTTTATTTTTTGTACAGCTGCACTTCTGGCACTCAGCCCGGACAGGACAGTACGCCTTCGCTCCGCATTACATTTTGCCACCTGCGATAGAGCTCCAATGGCGCTCCGCTGTCAAGCAAATCCTTGCATACATACAGCCCCTCCTCGACGGAATCGACCTTCTCCGCCAAGTGAAGTCTGACAGCGCCGTTCAGCAGCACTTGATTCGCGAAGGCGATATGCCCGCGTCCTTGCAGCACTTCTTCCGTCACACGAAGATGCTCAGCAGGCGTCCACTCCATGTCAGGTATTGGCGTTTCCAGACCGTAGCTGTCCGGACTAATGATATGAAGTCTGGATTCCCCCTCCTCCACCCTATAGGTACGAGTCGGCCGATCAATGAACAAATCCTCAGAGCCTTCCGCCCCTTGCACGATAAGTGCCTTCCGATATTGCAGATTATTCGCCAGCTTCGCCATTCTCTCGAATACCGTGTTATGGTAAACCCCGAATACTAAATAAGGCGAATGGGCGTAATCGATCAGCTTCTCGGCCGTATTTAATATCGTCCGCATGCCTAGCTCAATCCGGATCGACCGCAGCGACTTGAGCGGAGGGCACCATTCATCAGACGGCACATACAGCACCCCCGTATCCGCAGCCGCTTTCATAATCTGCTCGCGTGACTGACGCTCCGCATCTATTCCTGACTGATGCAGCAAATCATGGAGCGTTATGCCCCACTTCGGAGGAAGCGAGGCTGCGCCATGAAGCGTAACCGGCAGCCCGGCGGCCGACAGAAGAAATGCGGTTGGGAACGTTGCGATAAAGGATTTTTTCCGTCCGTCGTAGGGTCCCGCACAATCGATTCCTTGATGAATCGGCGCGCGATAGGCATGATTACGGCATACAGCCACGAACGCCTCCAGCTCCTCTACACTTTCCATCTTTATCCTCTCAGCGATGAAAAATGCGCCCATCTGTGCGGGGGTCGCCTTCAGCTCCAGGATGGCTTCAGCAGCCTGCAGCGCCTCCTCATAGCCCAGATCTCGAGCGCCTCGCTTTCCCCGTGCAACTTCCTTCAATAGATTCGTAATCATCGCGAGACCCCCTTATTTTTGCTCCTGAAGTATTTGATACACCTTTACGATGGACGTGGCAACGTCAACCATGCGCTTGCGCTCATTCATCGCTTGCTTGCGGAGCACGTCATAGGCCTCAGCTTCGGAAATGTTTTTAATTTTGCACAATATCCCCTTCGCCATGTCGATCCATTTCCGCTCCTCTAGCCTGCCTTCCAGCTGCTTGCGCTCATTAAGCCACTGCTGTCTCTCGAAGCATTGCTTCGATGCGAAATGCAGTGACCAATGCAGCTCCTGCTCGCTCATGGAAGGTGTCAGTACGCCGTCAATCGGCACATCATCCTCACAAAACGCTGCCGACAAGGAAGCAGCCGACGCGCTGCACCACCACAACATCGGAGCAGTTTTCTGCTTGATCAGCTTCATCCCGATTCCCTTGACTTCATTCAAGGGCAGATGGAAAATGACGGCGTCCGCGCCGCCCATTTGGAATTCTGCCTTCTTCTCATCATTTGCGCGCATCACATGATAGCCATAAGCCTCGAGAATATATTTTGGCGTTTGTTTCTTCGATATTTGATCCGACTGAGGGTCCCCCGCCGCCATTGCCATTGGATGCTCAACCACTAACAAAGAACGCATGAAGAAGCGCCCCCTCCTATTCGACTTTTTTACCGCAAAGCTTAAGTCGATACCTTTGTGAATATATATAACATAATTTTGCCTAGTTTGTCATCATCCAAGTTTTTAGCTCCATTTCACGTCAAGTATATTGACATGAAAGAAAAAAACATTGTATAGTGACAATAACAACTTTATATCATTCGCGAATACAACGATGTGTTCGTTTGAAGCGGCAAAGAAGCCTGCTTTCGTTTTCACGGGAGACGTACGTTTTCCCTGGATGCGAGGCGGGCTTTTATTATTTTTATCATACAGACAGAGTTTGGAGAGGAGAGAAACATAATGACGATAAGAAGGAAGCTAGTATTAATCGGTAACGGTATGGCGGGGGTACGGGCGGTCGAGCATCTATTGAAGCTTTCTCCAGAGAGCTATGACATTACGATCTTCGGCGCTGAACCGCATCCCAACTATAACCGTATAATGCTGTCGTCCGTGCTGGCGGGCGGCGCGGATATGCAAGAGATCGTCATCAATGACTGGGATTGGTATAAGGAAAATAACATTACGCTGCATACCGGCCACAAGGTGACGAAAATCGATACGGAGCGCAAAAAGGTATCCTCACATCTTGGCATTGAGGTCAATTACGATGCGATTATTATCGCGACTGGCTCTAACCCCTTCATGCTGCCGCTTCCTGGCGCTGACAAGGAAGGCGTCATTGCTTTCCGTGATATTCATGATTGCGAGGTCATGATTGATGCCTCCAAAAAATATAAAAAAGCGGTCGTGATCGGCGGCGGACTGCTCGGTCTTGAAGCGGCCAGAGGCCTGCTCCATCTGGGGATGGAGGTCAACGTCGTTCATATCCACAGCTACCTCATGGAGCGCCAATTAGATGAAGCGGCGTCACGAATGCTGCAGCGGGAGCTGGAAGCGCAGGGTATGCAATTTTTATTACAAAAGAGCACTGCTTCCATTAAAGGCAAACGCCGCGCAACCGGGCTTTCCTTCACGGATGGAACCGAGGTAGACGGCGATCTGGTTGTCATGGCTGTCGGGATCAAGCCAAACATCGAGCTCGCCAGAGCATCCGGCATCGAGGTAAACCGGGGCATCGTCGTCGACGATTTCATGCAAACGAGTGAGCCCGACATTTATGCAGTAGGCGAATGCGCCGAGCACCGCGGCATCGCTTATGGCCTCGTTGCTCCGCTGTATGAGCAAGGCGCTGTGCTGGCCAAGCGTTTGGCCGGCGTAGAAACGGCTGGCTACGCGGGTTCGGTTACTTCTACGAAGCTTAAAGTATCCGGCGTTGACGTGTTTTCCGCAGGAAGCTTCATTGAGGCTCCGGGTACACGAGCGCTGAAAATTCAAGACGATTTGGCTGGCACCTATAAGAAAATTGTCATTCAGGACGGCAAGCTGATTGGGGCGGTGCTATTCGGAGATACATCAGATGGCGCCGAATTATTCTCATTCATTAAAAAAGGCGAGTCCATTGCCGGGCGCGAGAAGGAAATATTGCTTGGCATCTCCTCCGATCTGCTCGGTCAATCCGGCGGCGGCAGCAACAGACTGGCGTCCATGGCCGAGGATGAGATCGTTTGCGGCTGCAACGGCATATCGAAGGGTACGATTGGCGATGCCATCATGAATAAAGGCTGCAATACAGTTGGCGCCATTAAATCCTGCACGAAAGCATCCGCTTCCTGCGGCGGCTGCAAGCCTCAAGTAGAAGGCCTGCTGCATCTTTATGCCGGCGATGCCGCCGTTGCGGTGAAGGAAGGCATTTGCGGCTGCACGACGCTAAGCCGAGATGAGATCGTCGAGGAAATCACCCGTATGAAGCTGATGAGCACCAAAGAGGTTATGAACGTGCTGGATTGGAAAAATACGGAGGGCTGCACGAAATGCCGCCCTGCGCTCAACTATTATCTCGGCATGCTTTATCCGGAGGAATATGTGGATGAGAATGAATCCCGTTTTACGAATGAGCGCTATCACGCCAACATTCAGAAGGACGGTACGTATTCGGTTGTTCCGCGTATTTACGGCGGCGTAACCTCTCCTGCCGATTTGAAGAAGATCGCCGAGGTTGCCGAGAAATTCGACGTTCCGATGGTGAAGTTCACGGGCGGTCAGCGTCTCGATCTGCTCGGCGTGAAGAAAGAGGATCTGCCGAAAATTTGGGAGGAGCTCGATATGCCTTCCGGCCATGCCTATGGAAAGACACTGCGCACGGTCAAAACCTGCGTCGGCAATACCTTCTGCCGATTCGGCACACAGGATGCGATCGGTATGGGCATTCGATTGGAGAAAGCGTTCGAGCGGCTCAATGCGCCAGCTAAAGTGAAGCTCGCTGTATCCGGCTGTCCTCGGAATTGCGCGGAAGCAACGATCAAGGATTTTGGCGTTGTAGCCATCGACGGGGGCTGGGAGCTGCATGTGGCAGGCAACGGCGGCGTGAAGGTTCGCGCGACCGATCTGCTGTGCATCGTCAAAACCGAGGATGAGGTCATGGAATGGTCATCCGCCTTCCTGCAATATTACCGTGAGAACGCGCAATGGAACGAGCGTACTGCGCAATGGATAGAGCGCGTCGGGCTGGATTCCGTCAAGAAAGCGCTAGAGAAACGCGAGGATCGTCTTGCTCTCATGGAACGGATCGAGAAAACGCTCAGCCTAACGACTGATCCGTGGAAGCAAATCGTGGAGAACGATGAATTACGCAAAAATTTCGAGCCATTAACTGCCGCTGCGCCGGCTCAATTATAGGAGGACACATCGATGACAACAAAGCTGTTCGTAGCCAATCTATCGGAAATTGATGTAAAAGGCTCCCGTAGAATCACAGTCAAGGATATTGAGATCGCCGTATTCCGCTTGTCGGATGATCGTGTGCTTGCCGTAGAAAACAAATGCCCGCATAAGGGCGGATCACTTTCGGAAGGGATGGTATGCGGCACAGCCGTACACTGTCCCCTTCACGATTGGAAAATCGACCTGCGCAGCGGTCGCGTGCAAGAGCCCGACGACGGCTGCGTTACGACCTTCGAAACCGAAATCGACAGTGCCAGCGGCTCAATCTACTTGACGATATAAAGGCAACTGAGGTTTACAAAATACAGTGGCGGCCATGACCGCCGGAGGGAGCAGCCCATGAGAAAATCATCGAGAGGCACAGTCTATATTGTTGGAGCAGGCCCAGGCGATCCTGAGCTCATTACAGTCAAAGCAATGAGACGCATCCAGCTGGCTGACGTCATTCTCTATGATCGACTGGTGAGCGCGGAGCTGCTCGGTTATGCTCGCCCAGATGCAGAGCTTGTATACTGCGGCAAGGCGCCGGGCTCACATGCTATGCCGCAGAAGCTCATCAACCAAGCGCTCGTGAGCTATGCTTCGGCAGGAAAGCAGGTCGTCCGCCTGAAGGGCGGCGACCCCTTCGTCTTCGGAAGAGGCGGCGAGGAAGCGCTTGAGCTGGCAGCATGGGGAATTCCATATGAGATCGTACCCGGCATTACATCGGCCATAGGAGCTGCTGCTGCCTCGGGCATTCCGGTTACACACCGCGACTATGCCGCTTCCTTCGCCTGCGTAACCGGCAGCCGGTGCCATGGAGACAAGTCGCCGATCCGTTGGGATTTGCTTGCACATAGTGTGGATACGCTGGCCATCTATATGGGCGTCAGCCAGCTCCCTGCTATTCGCGAAGAGCTGCTGAAGCACGGCAAGCCCGCTTCAACGCCGGTAGCCGTGATCGAACGCGGCACCACCTCGCGACAGCGCACCATCGTAGGAACGCTGGCGGACATTCATACATTAGCCGCTACCATGAAGCTAAGTAATCCCGCTCTCATTATTATTGGTGAGGTTGTCCGTATACGCGAGCAGCTGCTGCATGCCGAGCAGCATGTCGTTGCGCTAATTGGATAAGACGATTCGCCTTTTCATCCATTTGGCTTTCACCTGACCCTTAACTATGTTACCCTGTTAATTATGAAAACGATAATGAAAACACCGTTATATATTTATACCTATGCCTATCGTGAGGAAGAAGCCGAGCTTTGCATGCTGGAGATGCGTGCGTTTTTCGGAGAGGATTCGCCCGCTAACATTGTCATGAGCGATGTGGAGGTGCACCCTGACCGCAGTCCTTTTCTCAGAGAGCGGCTTGAGGTGCTCTATCAGGGCAATTGCTTGCCCGAGATTTGGGAGCAAGTAAAGGAAATACAATTACATGAAGCAACCTTCAAAGTGATTTTCGTGAAAACAAATGATTTGGCGCCAGCGGATAAAATCGAATTCGATGAGGCACGTGTAATTGAACGCGAAATCGGAGTTCATATCGAGGGAGAGGCTGATGTTCGAAATCCGGATGTCGTATTCGGTATTATAACGTTAGGCGGCCGCTGGTATTTCGGTCATTACGCCAAGAGCAAAGCGGTTTGGCTTACCCATATGAGCAAGCCGCGCAGCTACTCGATTGCCCTTAGCACGCGAGTAGCCCGCGCGATTGCCAATATTGCTGTGCCGAACCCCGCCGAAGCGAAAGCGATTGATCCATGCTGCGGCATTGGAACCGTGTTAGTCGAGGCACGGTCCATGGGTATGGATATCGATGGTCGGGATATGAATCATTTTATCGTCCGCGGAGCGAGAGAGAATCTGAAGCATTTTGACCTGCAGTCCGATGTCGTGTGCGGTGATATTGCCGACGTGACCATACATTATGATACGGCGATTCTCGATATGCCTTATAATCACTTTTCGAGAACAACGCCTGAGGCGCAGCTTTCGTTATTGCAGCATGCCCGCCGTATCGCGAGCAGAGCCGTCATCGTAACGGCGGACCCGATGGACGACATGATTGAGAACGCAGGCTTCCTTATTCAAGATCGCTGCACGACTAGAAAAGGTAATTTTGTAAGACAAATTATATTATGCACGTAAAAGCTGCTCTAGTTAAAGCCATTCCATCTCAGCCAGGAAGCGCAGGCATCGCTCCAGCCGTTAGTATGCTTTTCTTCTTCGGCTAGTCCTAATCCATGCCGCCCCTTCGCATAAATATGAAGATCAAACAGCACCTTATGCTTACTCAGCGCCGCTGCGAACATCAGGCTGTTCTCAACGGGAACGGCCGCGTCATCAGAGGTATGCCATAGAAAGGTCGGCGGCGTGTCTTCGGTTACGTTCATCTCATTGCAGAGCTGCTCAACCTGGACAAGCGAAGGCTCCTTGCCCAGCAAATTTTCTCTGGAGCCCGTATGCGTGAAGGGATCTGTTAATGTAATAACCGGATAACACAGCACTAGCAGATCAGGCCTGGAGGATTGACGCTCAATCACATCCTCTGAATGCTTGTTGCCGGAATCGAAGCTCGTCCCGGCGTTAGCCGCCAAATGCCCGCCCGCAGAAAAACCAAGCAGTCCCAATTTATTAGGATCAATCCGAAATGCCTTCGCTTCTTGACGAATGAGGCGGATCGCTCTTTGTACATCGATAAGCGCACATGGATACTGATACGGCGCAACTCTGTAACGCAGCACAAAGGCGGAAATCCCCAGACTATTCAGCCACTTCGCAATCGGCTCCCCTTCATGATGAGCACGCATCCCATATCCGCCGCCTGGACAGACGATTACCGCAGGCCGATTATCTCCCTCCACCAAAAACGGCGTTATTGCCGGACGGTCCTCATCCGACTCTCCTTCTGCATAAGGCGCTCCCTTTGGCCACAATAATAGCTCACTCACTTGCATCTACTCCTTTTCGCTGCATAGAAAATGTAATCTTTCCCCATTATATATGGAATGATCTTACACAGCTATGTTAAACTGGTAGAAATGCCGAGCGCCATCGAGATCGGAGAATCCGTTATTGGCAGTGCTTTAATATGGTGAAGCTTCAAGCTAGCAGAACGTACATCGATCATATTCAGTATCGAGCCGTTAGCGCCCCCGTCAATCCAATAAAAGCTCCTAACAGAGAACCTGCCAAAACCTCAATCGGCTGATGGCCCAAGCTTTCCTTGAGCTTCTCACGCTGACGCTTATGATATACACCAGGATGCTCGCCTGCCAGTTTCTCGACATCCTCATCCAAATCATTCACCTGCATCGCAATTTCTCCGGCATGCCTGCGTATATTCATCGCGTCATACATAACGATTATGCCAAGCATTGCCGAAATCGCAAATTCCGGCGTCTTTATGCCATATTTCGTGGCTGTATAGGCAGCCAGCGCAGACACGCCGCTTGAATGCGAGCTAGGCATGCCTCCTGAACCAATGATTTTCGTGAAATCCCACTTGCCTGTTTCAGCGTAATTAACGGGCAGCTTCAGCACTTGCGCTGCAGCGACAGCTGTAAGCGCCGTGCATAATCCTCTATTCACCATTACTCCCACCCTCCAGTCGTCACTCTCCCGTCATTTTGCCCTGCTGTTCATAAAATCATCCTTGCGTTTGCCAAGGGGCGCAATCGAATTGTCATACCGGTTATTCTACGATTATTTCATATAAATAAATCTCTCTCCGGGCGCGAACATATGGAATTTTTGAGCTGGATAATTGCGGTACAAGTAGTCCACGAAAAAGGCAGGATTCTCGTCATTGTGCGGAAAGAGCCCATAATGCATCGGAACGAGGATATCCGCCTCAATTTGTGCCGCGATTTCAACCGCTTCCCGGTAATTGCAGTTGCCGACGATACCCTGTCCTTGCCGAACGAAATCCCGTCCATTAATGGGCAGAAGAGCGATATCGATCTGCCGCTTTTGCAACCAGCTCACAAGCTCCGAAAACCCGATCGTATCTCCGGCGTGATAGAGGTGAATACCTCCAAAATCAGCGGCGTAGCCAAGAAATTTATGCTCGCCTGCCTCATCCTGCTCAAACTGCTCATGCTTAGCGGCATAAGCCTCCAGCTTCATGCCGTCTGCCAGCTCCAGCGATTGACCGTGGGAAATGCCGATGAGCTGATCGTCACGAAATCCCCATTCCTTCATAAGAGAAAGATGAGCCTTAGGCACGACAAAACGCGTGATGCCGGATTGCCCGATCGCCTGCAGCGTCTGCTTGTCCATATGATCCTCGTGATGATGCGAGCAAACGACATAATCAACATCCTTAAGCTGTGAAGGTGTCAGCGGTGCTTCAAACGATCTCGACCACGGCGATCCGGCTTGTTCATAAACGGAGTTTGTCAAATAAGGATCAAATAACACCGTCTTGTTCTTCCATTTGACGAGAAAGCCCTCCTGTCCCAACGCCCACAACGCTAATGCTTGATCTGGCAGCTCTGTTTTGACGATTTGCTCGCTTAAAGCGGTTCCGCTATTGTATACTTTCACGATATCCATCATCCTTTTTGTTCAATTTTTTGAATGCGCAAATCGTTCGTAAACCACAACCGGCTGCTTAACAGGCTTAACATGATGTCATTACAGATTCCACGAACTGCCCTCCAATCTGCTTTCTCTACTATTATAGCGTTATTGTACACGAACAAAATAAGCTGCCATTAAAGTTTATTTTATGCCAGCGTCGATTTCCTTGACCATTTCCGCAACGGATACAAGGCCGCCGCCGGAGAGGTACCAGTAATTCGAATCAAGATATACGATGTTGCCTTCTTTGTAGGCATTCGTATTTTTGACCAGCTCGTTCTCGATCGCTTGCTTCGCGGAGGACTGCTTGGCGTAAGCGATCAGCATTTTCTCCATTGCGCTAGCAGAGGTGAACAGCATGAGCGCGACCAGAATGCCGAGCCTGGCCGAGTCATCCGTTCCCGCCGTCGTCGGCGATACGAACTTATTGCGGCTTAGCTGCTGCATGATCAGGCCAGAGATGCTCATAGCCGCGCCCGCGATGATAATGCTAATAAGACGCGGAAAACGGCTGATCGTTAAAATTTGCAGCTGCTGCTCGGTCATGCTCATCAGATGGAGCGGCGATAAATCGCTCTCGCCGATAAACAGCGAGGTGAACGATAATAGAACAAGCGCTATTAATAGATACCTTAGCTTCATCACAGTTCCTCAAATCGACTGGATTCAAATTAAACGAAAAGCAAAATCGAACGGCATTATCGAAGATAATCATTCTCAGTTAATCTCAAAAAATGATGTTGCTTTCAGGTCATTCTTCTCAGAGTGATAACCATTATCAGCAACAATTTCTATCTTACACGATTTTCCTTCGATCGGAATGGACTTTTCTCTTTTCGAAGATGGATATTTGTTACAATCAGGCTGATAAACCAGAACAATGAAGTGCCGCATATGAATCCTTATCGTAAAAGATTCCATACGCAAAGCGTTTTTCCGTTCGAATGTGTTTATCGCGATTCGAAAACCGCACAAAACGAGCTTCCCGATCATCTGCATGATTGGTATGAGCTCGTTTATATTTATAGCGGCAAAGGGACATTTTTTATTGATCAATCAATCTACAACGCCGAACCCGGCGATATCTTCCTCATTCCCGGCAACACAATCCATCGCTCGTTCCCCGATCCGCACGACCCGAAGCTGTCGACGGCATTATTCTTCAGCGCATCGCTGGTGCATAGCCCGCCGCTTGGCGACTCCTATTCTTTTTTGCGCTGCTACGAGCAAGCTTCTCGCCGCAAGTCATTTAAGCTGCCTGTAAGCGACGCGGACAAGAAGCAGGTAATCGCATTAATCGAAGCCATTCATACGGAGGAAACCGAGAAGCAGCAAGGCTATCGTCAGGCGGTGCTGCTCCATCTCCAGCAAATACTGCTGCTTCTAGGGCGCGCGGCGCCTCCATCGGATGCAGAGCAAACGGTCTCCAGCTCGCTTCCCGGATGGATGACGAGTATTCTTGCTTATATCGATGAACATCCGGACTTGCCGCTCGGCTTGTCTCAGCTTGCGGGACGCGCAGCCGTCACACCGGCCCACTTCTCGCGCGTCTTCAAAAAGCTGACCGGCATGAACGTCACCGAATACGTTACAACGAAACGAAACATTCGGGCCAAGGAGCTGCTGATCGAGACGGACGTCAATATCGCTGACATCGCTGAGCGATGCGGCTTCGAAAGCCTGCCTCATTTTCACCGGCTGTTCAAGAAGCTGACGGGCATGACCCCTGCTCAATACAAGAAGAGCTAAGTTAGCCTAATAGAAAAAATGATAAATTTCAAAACAAAAAAAGCTGCCCTCTTGGCAGCTTTTCAATACTCAGCTTGCGGCTCTCGCTAAGCCCCAAACAAACGCATAAGCACTATCCCCGCAAATGCTAGCGAGATGCCTGTTACCTCGATTTTAGTAAATCGCTCCTTCACGACAAATCGAGTATACAGCAGCACGATCAATACGTTAAGCGCTGTGACCGCAGATACGAGACCCGCTTTGCCGAGATCAAAGGCGGTCACGATCAGCATCATGCCGAACGCATTCGTCGTTCCGATCGCTAGTCCGACAAGAAAGGTGCGCTTGCCGCTCCATCCCGAACTTGCGCCGCTGGCGGACTCAACAGAGGTGTGCTGTGATATATGTACCTCAGAAAAAACCCGATCACTTACTTGCCGCACACGTAAAGCAGCGTGCTCCTTCTGCAAATCCCGCAGCCACCATAGCCCGAAACAGGCCGCTCCGGTCACGAACATAAAAAACATTGTCGGAAACAACGACGCTTCCTCGATCGTCGACCACTTGCCCGACAGATCATTTGCCGCGAACAGCAGCATCGCAATGAGTCCCCACTGCGCCCCTTGCAGGTTGCTGAGCGAGATATCATTCGACAGCCGTACGAGCAATGCACCGCCGACAATAACAAGGAAGGCTACGAGCTGCATCGCATGCAGCTTCTCTCCCCATAGTCCGAAAGCTGCAATTACGACAACGACCGACGGCAATGCCGTCAATATGGCGACAATCGAAGCCTTGCCGACCGCAAAGCCTTTGAACATGCTTGCATTGGCGCCGAAGGAGAACAGCCCCATTTGGATGCCGATCAGTGCTGCCAGCGTCCAGTCCGACGCAAAAATAAGCGCGCAAATGCCATTTATAATCGCACCCATGCTGAACGTGCCGCAAAGCAGCAAATTTCGGCTGATCGGCTTTTGACTCGTCCAATGATAAAAAATCCCGCGTAATCCGAAGCATAAAGCCGCGAAAATCGAAAAAGTCAGCCACATGAGAGAAACCCCACCTTTCAACTATCCGCAGCGATTGTGTTGCTCATTCGATGAGCGGGAAGCTCTGCATAATGCTCATTCCATTTTTGCAGCGTTAAGATCAGAAAATGGTCAATACAATTCCGCTTCACCTCGGGCCTATTCGTTAAGCCGAGCGGCAGGTAGCCCTTCGTGCGATCGATAAGCGCCAGTAAGGTTGGGCTGTCCGCAAAGCTCGCTTCCATCAAGACAACATAATGGATCGGCTTATCGAGTCTCCTGTCGCGGGCCCACTCATACAGCAGCGTGTCCTTCACCTTCTGGCCTAATTCCCAGCCTATCTCCCTCGATCTCATTTTCCGCAAATAATTCAATTTGGCTTCCGGCGTAGCTCTTGGATTATCCGGGTCCTTCACTTCAAGAAATATAAATCGATCGGCCAGCTCGATAATAAAATCGACGAATTTCATGCCGTTTATCGTAACTGCATCACCCTTATTAACCTGCAATGCGTTTGAAAAATCAAAGAAAATATCCTTCTCCGTCACTTGCTTGGCATTATGCGCTGGCATGGTCAGTTTCCAAGCTCTGCATGAACGGATTCGTCCATAAGCATGGCATAAGCATCAATAATGGGGTTAGGCGATATTTGGTGCATTTCCGCAAAGCTGTTGGTCTTCACGGCATCCTGCTCACGATAACAGGAATGGTACACGATCCGAGAGTCCCGTTTCTTTCTTAGATCGATAGCTTTCAATAAAATATAATTATGCGTAGCGATAAATATTTGAACCCCTTCTCGCTCCAAGGCCAGCAAAATGCCCACGACAACGGGAATTGCCGATGGATTAATATTCGCTTCCGGCTCATCCCAGAACAGAACCGCATCCTTCTCCAGCGTACCATTCTTGATCAGCATCCACAGGAGAGCCAGCTTGCGAATCCCTTCGGCCACCAGACTGAACTCAAGCGGCCCGCCGTGCTTCTGCTGCAAATAAAAGACATCCCGATCCACTTTGACCGTTCCGCTGACCAAACTCTCCAAATCCTTTAAAAACAGCTTTCTGTGCGGAGACTCCGGCCCCTTTCGTATATCGACCTTGGAATAGGCAATAATATCGGCGTAGGTATCATCGAAATCAATATTTCCCGCGCGATGCGCTTCCAAAAAATTGTACGAGTGAGACAAAATTTCTTTCGCAGGTATAAATGCGCTGCTCCCCGGGAAATTCTCCTTCCACTGCTCCTCGCCTCTCGTGTGAACGCCTCTGCTGCTACCCGCTTTGATCGAGATATCCGTATGCAGGCTGGCATCCTTTATGCTCACCTCAATGGCTGCCATTCCGCTGCCTCCTTTAACTCTGCGTACAAGTCTGCCGAGCTTCATCTCCTTCGGCCTGAACACTTTTCCCAATTTATCTTCAAATGAAACATCTCTGCGCGAAGCCTGGCAAGCAGCATACAGCAGCTTCAGCAGGTGGGTCTTGCCCGTTCCATTCTCGCCAATGAACACATTGATGCCTTCCGAGAAGGTCATTTCCAAATGCTCAAATACTGTGAAGCCAACTAAATTCAGTTTTGTTATCGGCATCGCAAGCCCTCATTTCGAATTTACGATTCTATGTATAAACGTCTTATCATTATAGTCTAGTTCCAAAAATAAAACGATCGTCTTCATTTTCACTTACTTTTAATTAGCAGCTTTACTTTTATGTGATGATGTTGTAAAATAAGCGGTATAAGAGGCATGTTAATAAAAAAGTTTAACTATAACAACTTGCAGGAGTGATCCGAATGTCAGCATTACTGGATGATGATATTTCGTTAGGCGAGGTAAAACTAAAGGTTAGTCAGCTGGATCGGTCGATCCAATTTTATGAGCAGATTGTCGGACTGAGGGTGCTGCGGCATGATGCTCAGAAGCGTACTGCCGCCTTCACCGCCGATGGACGGAATACGCTGCTGGTGCTGGAGGAAATTGAAAATGCGATCATACCGCAGCGGCGCGGTCATGCGGGACTTTATCATTTTGCCATACTGCTTCCGGACCGACGTTCCTTATCGCTCTCCTTGCGCAATTTGGCTCGTCACGGCATTCATGTCGGGCAAGGAGATCACCTCGTCAGCGAGGCGCTCTACATTTCCGACCCCGATAACAACGGCATTGAAATTTATGCGGATCGTCCAAAAGCGCAATGGAAGCGCGATGCGGAAGGCAATTACGTGATGTCTACCGATCCGATCGACATCGAGAGCCTTCTTGCTGAGAGCGAAGCGGACGGCGACCATTGGAACGGCCTTCCGGAAGGCACGGTCATCGGCCATGTTCATCTCCATATCGGTGACCTTCGCGTATCTCGAGCTTTCTATGAAGGAAAGCTTGGCTTCGATGTCGTCGGCAACTATGCGCAAATGTCCGCTTTGTTCATATCCGCTGGCGGTTATCACCACCATATCGGATTGAATATTTGGGCAGGCGCAGGTGCTGTACTGCCGCCTGCAAATACGGTTGGGCTCTCCTATTTCACGATCGTTTTTCCAAGCGCTGCTTCACGCGAAAAGCTGCTTAGCCATCTTCGCACCGAAGGCGTTGCCCTTACAGAGCAAGACAGTGCATTTGTCGTGCACGATCCTGTAGGCATAGCGATTCATCTAACTGTAGCAAGCTCGAACTAATAATTGGAGCGGCAAGCTGGATCTTAATGTCCAGCCTGCCGCTCCTTATTTTTCCGCCTGCTCAAAATTCCGATTCCATTTTTTTCTGTTTCTTGTTGCGTCGCGCCTTGCCCTTGGCCATACATTCAACTGTATACCAATACGCTATGTTTGCGGCTAAACTGGAAGGGCCATCCCTTAGGTCAACTATGACCTTTCGGGACAGCCCTGTTTTGCTTTAATCTACACCTTGCATGCCGCATGCTGAAGCTGCGACTTTTCGACCTGAATGGTCGTATGCTCGATATTGAATTTTACGGTAATTAGCTTGATAGCCTGCTGCAGCACTGCTTGGCAATCCTTGCTGTCCTCAACGAGGAGATGGCAGCTTAATGCATCAAGTCCAGAGGTAATCGTCCAAATATGGAGATCGTGGACATCCTTCACCCCATCGATCTGCTGCAGCGTAGTTATGACCTGCTCAGCATTGACCGAAGGAGGCGTTCCTTCCATCAAAATATGAACGGTAGATTTGACGATGCCCCATGCGCTTTTTAAAATAAGCAATGCGACGATAACACTGATGATCGGATCAGCGATATACCAGGAAAATGCGAGCATTAAAATACCTGCAGCAATGGCGCCTACCGAGCCTAACGCATCCCCAAGCACGTGGAGGTACGCGCTGCGAACGTTCAGATTATTCTTCACATCGGCCTTCCGCATAAGAAACCATGCGCTTGAAAGATTGGCCAGCAGCCCAATCGTTGCAATGATCATCATTGAGCCGCTGGCGACTGTCGGCGGTTCTGCAAACCGTTTGACCGCCTCGGCTATAATGAATGCCGCGATAACAAACAGCGTAATTCCATTCAGCAGCGCAGCCAATATTTCAAAGCGATGGAAGCCGAACGTGCGATGCGGTGACGATGGCCTGGCAGCAAACCACATCGCAGCTAAGCTTAAGGCTAGTGCTGCCACATCGCTTAGCATGTGGCCGGAATCCGATAGGAGCGCCAAAGAATTCGTAACCAACCCTCCAACAAACTCCAAAACCATAATACCCGTTGTAATAATAAGGGCAATCCATAAGCCAGCCTTATTGTTTGGACCGTGATGGTGGTGACCATGATTTTCATGGCCGTGCGAATGCTTGCCATGATGATGATCATGCGAATGATCGCCTTCATCATGCGAGCAAGCGTGACCACTTTTTTGTCCGTCCAAATGTCCCTGACCCTCCTCTCCATGCTGCTCCCCGCTGCATTTATGCTTGTGATCTTCATTAGGCTCATGCCCGGTTTTACTCATCGTAATCTCCCCCAGTTCGAATCCGCAGATCAGCTATCCATTTTCAGTCAATTAAACGTGTAGTATAGATGTGTTTTGCTCTGAATCAGAATAACATATGAATACATGCTCATATATATTATATGTAAATTCCATCTCTTATGCAACAACAGATTACGAGCTGCAGCTTTCAAAAAACGACTGCCGCATAAAGTGCGCTCCGCCATCCCTTCATTAGGTTGCTCCATCGTATTCAAACATAACGCTTATGGTCTAAAAATGAACGAAAAACAAAAGGACACCGTCTGCTGAACGATGTCCAGTATCGATGCCCTTTACTCCTTTAACTCCGCAGCGGCTCTATTGCCTCCGTCAGCTTCTGCTCGAGCTCAGCCGCATAAGAGGCTTGCTGCTTGTCACTCCAGCCCAATCGGCTGGCCATCGCCGCCATTACTGGCTCCTTCCATTGCTGCACATCAGCAATACGGAAAAACAGATTCCCCGTACGGCGAATGAAGAAGTCGACCGGCTTCACCGTCATTTCCTCTTCCATCGAATAAACAAGCTGTACTGCCAGCATGAGCGGCAGCTTAAACGAGGCCGCCCATTCTGCCGTAAGCACGGCCAGCGAGAACAGCCTGTCGACGTTCGAGCCGTAGCGGCGGGCAAGAAATGCCGCTTCCTCCTTGGTGAAGCCGAAATTTGCGCCTTCAGCCGTTTTCTTCGCTACGAAGGACTCGAAGCCCTTCGAGCCGCCAAGCTCTCCGCCCGACATCGGCAGCGCTTTGGTGGCGCTGCTCGCGTAGGTGGCGCCCTTGCCTTCCTGTCCGAGCAGCTCTACGACCTTGTCAACGACGGTTTCGGCCATTTTGCGGTAGCCCGTCAGTTTTCCGCCTGCTATGGAAATCAGTCCAGATTCCGATACAAATATTTCGTCTCTTCGCGAAATTTCTGACGGCGATTTGCCCTCCTGCTGAATGAGCGGCCGCAGGCCTGCCCAGCTCGATTCCACATCCGCTTCACGGAGCTTCAGGTCAGGAAACATAAAATTGACTGCCTTCAGAAGGTATGTCCGATCCTCGAGCGTCATCACGGGGTTAACGGTGTCGCCCTTATAATTCGTATCCGTCGTTCCGAAATAGGTTTTGCCTTCGCGAGGAATCGCGAACACCATGCGGCCATCCGGCGTATCGAAGTAGACCGCTTGCCGCAGTGGGAAGCGTCCTTGATCGAAGACGAGATGGACGCCCTTCGTCAGTCGAAGCGTCTTGCCTCGCTTGGATCCATCAATCTCGCGAAGATCATCCACCCATGGACCAGTAGCATTAATGATTTTCGCCGCTTTCATCTCATATTCCGAACCGCTTATCCTATCTCGTACGAGTGCACCCGTTATTTTACCGCCGCCATCATACCGAAGTGTCTCTACCTTGGCGTAATTGACGGCAAGCGCTCCTGTCTCGACTGCTTTCTTCATAACCTCAATCGTCAGCCTCGCATCGTCCGTCCGATATTCGACATAGTAGCCCCCGCCCTTAAGGCCTTCCCGTTTTAATAGCGGCTCTTTATGCAGCGTCTCCGCCAGACTCAGCATAACCCGCCGTTCGTTCCGATTCACGCCAGCCAAAAAGTCGTACAAACGCAGACCGATGGATGTGGAAAATTTACCGAACGTACCTCCCTTATAAAGCGGCAGCAGCATCCATTCCGGCGTCGTCACATGCGGTCCGTTCTCGTATACGATCGCCCTTTCCTTGCCCACCTCAGCAACGACGCCAATCTCCAGCTGCTTCAAATAACGCAAGCCTCCGTGCACGAGCTTCGTCGAGCGGCTCGAGGTTCCAGCCGCGAAATCCTGCATCTCCACGAGCGCAACCTTCATGCCGCGCGCAGCGGCATCAAGCGCGATGCCCGCGCCGGTTATGCCGCCTCCAATCACCAATACATCAATCGGAGACTTCTCTATCTCCGCTAACAGCTTCTCCCGGCTTTCCGCTCCAAAATCTTGTTTCCTTAGTTCTGTCATCATATACGCAGCCTCCCAGCTATCTATCCGTAATCGTATTATGCCATATTCACTTCATTACTCAGATTCCAAGCAATATGAATAAAAAAAACCACTCCAACCGCTTCCCGCCCCAAACAGGGGCTCAGAAGCGGTCATCGTGGTTTCTCCAAGTCTCCAACCGATATTAACTTGTCGCCATCATACCATAATTACTCAGCAAAAGCCATGGCCGCTTTGACCGCGCGATGCCAGCCGCTATATAAGTCATCGCGCCGCATTTCATCCATAGAAGGCTTAAACACGCGATCCACTTTGCGCAGCTTGGCAAGCTCGTCGCGGCTCTCCCAGAAGCCCACCGCGAGCCCAGCCAAATAGGCCGCGCCAAGCGCTGTCGATTCATTTACGACCGGACGCTCTACCGGAACGCCGAGGAGATCGCTTTGGAACTGCATCAGCAAATCATTCGCCACCGCTCCGCCGTCCACCGACAGAGATTGCAGCGGCAAGCCTGATTCCTCCTCCATCACAGATAGCACATCCTTCGTCTGATACGCCAGTGATTCCAATACAGCGCGGACAAAATGAGCTTTAGACGTTCCTCTCGTGAGTCCGAATACTGCGCCTCGAACATCACTGTTCCAATAAGGTGTACCTAGCCCGACAAAGGCTGGAACGACATAAACGCCATCGGTCGATTCAACCTCGGCAGCATACGCTTGCGTCTCGGCAGCCGAGCCAATTAACTGAAGTCCGTCGCGAAGCCATTGTATGGCGGCTCCCGCCACAAATACACTGCCTTCCAAAGCATATTCCAGCTTGCCGTCAACCTCCCAGGCAATTGTCGTGAGCAAGCCTTTGCTCGAAGCAATAGCCTTCGAGCCCGTATTCATGAGCATAAAGCAGCCCGTGCCATAGGTGTTTTTGGTGCTGCCCTCTTGAAAAGCATTTTGCCCAAACAAAGCTGCCTGCTGATCGCCAGCCGCGCCTGCGACCGGTATTTTGCAGCCTAACCATGCTTCATCAAGCTCACCGTAAATTTCAGAGGAGGAGCGGACCTCCGGCAGCATCGACTTCGGAATGGCCAAAATCCGCAGCAGCTCGTCATCCCACTTGCGTTCATGAATATTAAACAGCAATGTCCTTGACGCATTCGTTACATCCGTCACATGAATACGGCCGCCAGTCAGCTTCCAAATCAGCCATGTATCGATTGTTCCGAATAACAATTCGCCCTTCTCCGCTCTCTCCCGCGCGCCTTCAACATGCTCCAGCAGCCAATGCGCCTTCGTGCCGGAAAAATAAGCATCGATCAGCAGCCCTGTCCGATCCCGGAAGGTCTGCTCATGTCCTTCATGCCTAAGCCGCTCGCAAATTTCCGCCGTTTGGCGCGACTGCCAGACAATCGCGCGGTGAATCGGCTCCCCTGTTGCTTTATCCCAGACAACTGTCGTCTCACGCTGATTCGTAATGCCAATGCCGGCGATCTGCTCCGGTCGAACACCCGACTTCTCTAGCAGCTCCTCCATGACCTTCTTCGTTGATTTCCAAATATATTGGGCATCCGCCTCAACCCAGCCCGAATGTGGATATTCGAGCGGCAGCTCCTCGCGCGCCATATCGATAATCGAGCCGCTGCGATCAACGAGCAGCGCTCTTGTGCTTGTCGTCCCTTGGTCTAGCGATAGCATATAAGTGTCCATCGTTTCCCCCCTCTTACCGTTGTACCCCTAATTATGTCATCTTCCACAATTCCTTACGCGATGTCGTAATCGCCGATGCCCCCGCAGCAAGCGCCTGCCTTACATGTTCCTGCGTGCGAATGAGGCCGCCTGCGATGACAGGAATGCCGCTGCGTTCCTTGACCTCCCGAATAATATCGGGGAGTACGCCTGGCAGCACTTCAATATAATCGGGCCGCACCTTCTCCAAATGGGAATAGCTGCGCTCCAACGCATCCGAATCGATAAGAAACATACGCTGGATCGCGATCAGCCCATTTTGCTTCGTGCGCCCAATCACGCTTGCGCGTGTCGAAATAATGCCGGCAGGACGAATCGACTGGCATAAAAACTCTGCTGCGTATTCATCATTTTTCAGTCCGTCAATCAGATCAGCATGCAGCAGCACCTTTTTCCCGTGCTGGCTCGCCAGATCGACTATATTTTTCAACTGCCCCAAATGACCGCCAAGCAGTACCATATATGAAAAAGGGGAGGCAAGAACCGCCTCCACATCCTTCAGCTTATGTACAGCCGGCAATACATTCTGACCGTTCAGCAGCAACGACATGCTCGCACCTCCGCGCTAAGTAAGTTGACCATTGGGAAGTCCTGACTGGTCCACAGAATTACTATTTATGTTCGGCTTGCCGCTGCTTTCCCGCTCCTGCAGCGAGGTTGGCAGTACGATTTTCTTCGCGATGTCCCGCTTCGCCGCCAGGCGGTCGGCTAGCAGTTCTACCGCCGTCTCGCCCATATGCTCCATATGCACCTTCACAGTTGTAAGCGGCGGCTGCAAAAAGGCAGAAATCGCGATGTCGTTATAGCCCACGATCGATATATCATGCGGTACTCGCAGCTTCGCTTCATGCAGCGCCCGGAGCGCGCCGACTGCCATCGAATCATTTTCGATAAAAAAGGCTGTGGGCAGCTTCTCCCCGCTTATCGCCTCTTTCATCAGCTTATAGCCGTCCTCGGAATACAGATTTTCGCCGGTAAACACAAACTTTGGGTCAAAAAGCCCACGTGAGGTCAACTGCTCCGTATACACAAGCTCGCGCTCATCCTTCACCCGCTTGTTATTGACCCTATTATGCCCGCCAATATAACCGATTGCGGTATGCCCTAGACCGACCAGGTAATCGAGTACCTCAGTAACCGACCTCCTCAGATCGATGACTACCGAATCGAACCGGTTATCGTCAGGAGACGAATCGACAAATATAATATTTTCAAGCCCTTCTGGAAAACAGTCCAGATCATCCTTCTCAAACCGGCCAATCGCAATAATGCCATCAAGCGTGTCGCTGGACCAATCTTTGATGCCTTCATCACCGTGCATGTACAACTTGACTAGCTCAAATTGGCGCTGGAAGCACTCCTTCTCGATGCCAAGCCGGATTGCGAGATAGTAAGGATCAAGCATTTCCTCCTGCTCCGAGTACCAATTGACAAGCCCCACACGGTAGCGCTCCTTCACGGTCTGACCGCTCCGTTGCCGCAGCGTCTTATAATTTAATTCCTGCGCAATTTCAAATATTCGTTTACGCGTCTCATCCGCAACGGAAATGCCTGGATCATAGTTAAGCACCCGAGATACCGTTGCGAGAGAAACCTTCGCTTTCTGCGCAATATCTTTTATCGTAGCCATACTATCTATCCTTCCTGCTAGGCGCGGCTAAAAACTACCTAAATACGAGCTAAAGCATGGATTCCAATCTACAACCGTTCGGCTTCCAAGATCCTGCTCTCGTACGGGTCCAGCTGCTGGCCCCTGAACGTCTTCGTCTCCTCCGTATGGTTCAGCAGAAACCACAGCTTGCGATCGCCTGCTTCACGGACAACTACCTCAACGCCCTCGTCACTCTCAATATGCCAGATTTCCAGCTCCTTGACAATACAATTGGCAAGTTCATGGAGGACATCCGCACTCAAGCCTCCTCCTATATAATAAACATTCCCTCTGCCATAACGATTGCGTGTCGCCGCCGCCGCAGGGAATATAAGCTCATCGTAGTAATACAGCACCTCGGCCGTTGCCGGCGTCAGTAAATCGCGCCATACTGCGCAGGTGGAGGGGCCCTTCGCGCCTTCTCCATTAGCACCCGCTTTCGCAATCGGAACCTTCTTGCCTAGCGGAAGCGCTTCTGAGCGATGAATAACCGCACCAACCATCTCAGCGACATAACCCGGCGTTTCCATACCGAAGTGGATGTTATTGCTCTTATCGCGAATACCCGCACGATAGGAGAAGATGACTGTTCCACCCTCGCGGGCAAAGGCGGCAAGCCTCTCTCCCAGATCCTTATCGATGACTTGTAGAACAGGCACAACGAGCACCTTGTAACGAGAAAAATCACGAGCAGCAGGTACAACATCAATACGAGTGTTCAAACGATGAAAAGGCGTATACAACCGCAGCAGCTCTTCCGTAAAATCGAAAGCCTCGCTCTGCCTCTGGAAACGCCATGACCACACATTGTCGTAGTCGTACAGCACCGCGATGTCAGCTTGAATTTCAGTTTGCAGCACATCCGCATATGGCGTAATCGTCTGAAAGACCGACTGAACTTCTTTATATTTGTCGCCGCGGCGATTATCATGATCGACAATGCCCATGCAGAACTGCTCTGCACCGCGCGTCATCGCTCTCCAGCTGAAATAAAGCATGTCCGAGCAGCCATGCGCGAACGCCTGCAGCGACCACATCTTCGCTTGGCCCGGACGAGGAAGATAGCCAATTACATCATGACCTTGCGCGCCCATCAGCTCCTCGACGATCCAGAAGTTCGCATCCTTCAGACCGCGCATGAAATCATGCCCCATCGCGATCGCTGCCGGCGTAATGGGCTCTGCAAGACCTCCCCATACCGGATAATTATCATACGAGACGAAATCAAGCGCCTCCGCGTGCTCCGCATGGTCATACCATTTTTGAAAAAAGCCTCCCGGCAAATTATGCGTCACCGTCTGATGCCCGCCTTTCGCCTCGCGCACAACCTCCACCATGCGCGCCGCAAAAGAATTGACGGAATACGACCGGAATCGCGCCCAATCGAGCTGCAGCGAAGGATTATGGGTGGTGATCGTTTTCAGCGGCAGCGGAAGCTCAGAGAAATCATTATAGGTCTGTCCCCAAAAAATCGTACCGTACGTTTCATTCAGCCGCCCGATATCCCCATTGTATTTTCGCTTCAAAAACGATTGGAATGCAGTATGACATTGCGGACAATAGCACATATCGCTGCCCTCATGCCCAAACTCATTATCAATTTGCCAGGATACAATTGCCTCTTCACCAGCATAGTGCTCAACTAGCTTGCGAGTAATCCTTGAGCTGTAATCCCAATACATATCGGAGTTGAAGCAATACTGCCTTCTGCCTCCGAATGAACGAGCATTGCCATCCAAGTCCTTAGACAAAATAGACGGGTGCTTCTTCACGAGCCAAGCTGGAAAGGTGGCCGTTGGCGTGCCGAACATGACGTGAAGTCCACGCTTCTTAAGCCGTGCCACAACATCGTCAAAGAAGGAGAAATCGAACCTTCCCTCCTCACTCTCCATTTTATGCCACGAAAACTCTCCGATTCGTACCATATTGGCTCCAAGCTCTGCAATTCCTTCTATATCCTCATCCATCAACTGGACCGGCCAATATTCCGGATAATAATCTACGCCTACATACATGCTCTCTCTCTCCTCCGTCTCCTAGCTCTAGCTGTCTCTTTATCCTTTAACCGCCGAACCAAGCATTCCCGATATAAAATGACGCTGCAGCAGCAGGAAGAAAATAATAATCGGACCCGTCGCGAACGTAACACCGGCCATCACTTGCCCATAATCGATTCGCGACAAACCGAACAAGCTCGATAAGGCTATCGGCAAGGTGTACATCTCTTTTGTCTGCATCGCGATTAGCGGCCATAGGAAGCTGTTCCATTGGTACATAAACAGGAAGATCGCTGTCGCGGCAAGCGCAGGCTTAACCGACGGCAAAATAATGCGCGTGAACAAGCCCCATTCATTGACACCGTCAATGCGGCCCGCTTCCATCATCGGATCCGGTACGGCCAGCATATTCTGGCGCATGAGGAAAATCGCGAACGGATAAGCGAGGTTAGGCAAAATCAGCGCTTGATAGGTGTTCAGCCAGCCCCATGCCGCCATCATTTTAAATAAAGGAATGACGAGCGCGTGATATGGCACCATCATCGAGAGGAGGAACACTGCGAACAAGACGTCTCTCCCTTTAAACCGAAACTTCGCAAATGCATACCCGGCCATCGTACAAATAATGAGGCTGAGCGCTGTATAAATAACGACGACAAACAGCGAGTTGAACATTACCCGGCCGATGCCGATCGCTTCATTCAAATTCGCGATATTCTCAAATAGCATTCCGCCGGGAACAAGCACAGGCGGCTTGGCAAAAACTTTACCGCTCTCGTTCGTCGCTGCGATAGCTGCCCAATAAAACGGAAACAGCGACACAACCGCACCGATGATCAGCATGACATAGACGAGCAAGGATCGGACGTTTGACGTTTTCATCATTCATCCCCCGTTACTTTAAATTGAATGAAAGAAAGTACTGCGATGATGACGACAATGACATAAGCAAGCGTCGAGGCATAGCCGAAATCGAAATAGCGGAAGCCTGTTTGATACAAGTACATTCCGATCGTAAGCGTTGCGTCGCTTGGACCGCCCTTCGTGAGCGTATAAGGCTCGTCAAACAACTGAATCGTTCCAATCGTAGATAGAATAGCCGTAAACAAAATAACCGGTTTAAGCTGCGGAACCGTAATGGAGAAAAATTGCTTGATCCGGCTTGCACCGTCAATGCTTGCCGCTTCATAAAGCGATTCTTGAATATTTTGCATAGCTGCTAAATAAATGACCATGTTATAGCCGATCCAGCGCCAGGTCATAGCGAGAATAATTGCCGCCTTCGCCCACCACGGATGGGAAAGCCAAGGAATTGCGCCAATGCCAAGCCACCCCAGCACTTGATTGATAATGCCGTCGCCCATGAGCATGATGGAGAAAATGATCGAGTACGCAACGAGCGATGTAACTGCGGGCATGAAGAACGAAACCCGGAATACGCCCTTAAACCGCTTCACCGCATTCAGGCTGGATGCCAGTACGATCGCAAAAAACAGCATGAGCGGCACTTGTATGATCATGATGATAAAGGTGTTTTTAAGCGCCGTAAAAAAGATCTGATCGCTTAACAGCCGCTCATAGTTCGATAGTCCAGCCGGCACCATTTCTCCCGCTTCGCTCGTTTGAAAGCTGAGCAGAAACGAATAAACGATCGGATATGCCATAAATACAGCGAACAAGCCGAGCGCGGGTGCCAAAAATAAATAAGGGACGTAAGCCTTCGTCCTCATCTGCAAGCCCCTCCTTCAATTCCATATGCTTGAAAAACGCGAGGGAGCTTTAGGCCATGAATCGCCTAAACCTCCCGCCCGACGTTTCATCCATTAAAATCTAACCGTTGTTTACTGTACGCTTCGTACGATCGGCAAGTCGCTGTGCCGATTCCTTAAGCGCATCGGCAGGATTACCGTCAATGAACGTTTTGGCTTGCGCTTTAACCGCCTCATCCAACGCCAACGCATAATCCTTTGTGTAATAAGGTGTAGGGATGCTCGCCATCTCTTCACTGAACAGCTTCCAAATTTTCTGACCGTTGAAGAACTCTACCTCGCTTTGGAACAGCTCGGAATCATATACCGTTTGCAGTGAAGGGAACAAGCCATGCTGATCCATCGCAATTTCCTGTACTTCATTCGACGTTGCGAAATACTCTGCGAACGCGTAGGCAGCGTCCACGTTTTCCGTTGCGGATGGAATCATCCAGCTGCTGCCGCCAAGGTTCGCTGCGCGGTTGCCGTCCTTCTCGAATGCCGGCAGCTGGAACACGCCCCATTTGCCGCTTGTATCCTTCGCTTGGTCAATAATGGTGCCGTAGTACCATGCTCCGAAAGGAACCGTTGCTACTGAACCATCAATTGTCGCCGATACGGTGCCGTCCCAGCCGTTTACGTCCTTCACGAGGTCGGCATCGCCCATCGCTTTAAGCGTTTCCATCGCTTTGACAGCAGCCGGATTGTTGAAGTCGATGTTGCCGTCTTTATCGAAGTAGTAAACGCCCTGTTGGTTAAGCATCATGCGGAACAAAGCATCGTCCTTGAATTTATCGATCGGCAATGCTTGCGCGCCTGTTTTTTCCTTAATGGTTTTGCCTGCTTCAATGAATTCATCCCAAGTCGTAATAGACTCCGGGTTCACGCCAGCCTGCTCAAAAATATCGGTGCGGTAGAACATGCCGGTTGGGCCCGCATCAAACGGGAAAGCATAAAATTGGCCGTCCTTCGAAGCAAGCTCCTTCTTGAACGCAGGGAATGCGTCAGCTTTGCTGTCGAAGCCTTTCTCTGTCAGGTTTATGAAGCCTTTCGGGAATGCTTCCAGGTAGCCTTGGATACGGTCGTCCTCTACGAGCACGATGTCCGGAAGACCTATGCCGCCAGCGGCAAGTCCTGTGGAAAGCTTGTCATAAACGTCTAAACGTCCGATATCTTCTACTTTAAGCTCTACATTCGGATGATCTTTTTTGTACAATTCCATTGCACTGTTCAGCGCGCCGACGTTAACGTTCCAAGCCCATGCGGTAAGCTGAACCTTCTCGTCAGTGGAGCCTCCATTATTCGTCGTTCCTTCGTTCGTGTTATTGCCGCCGCATGCAGCTAGCACAACTGAAATAATTAGCAGCAGGCTAAGCAGTTTAGAACCTTTCAACATTTCCTAGTTCCCCCTTTATAATTGTGGAATACAGTCCGTCTGAAGCAAGCAAATGCGAAGAGACTTTAGTAAAAGTTTACTAACTTTTTTCGATTTGTTTGTTCAGAATAAGCATATATGTAAGCGGTTTCGCTTACTAAGCAAAATTATACTTAAATTTTACTAAAAATCAAGATAAATTTTACTAAGCGTTTTTTTGTGAATGTGATGGGAGAGTGATTTCGAATCAATGAAAGACGAAGAGCTGAAATCAAAAAGGCTATCCTACGGTCATCGACCGCTTCGGATAGCCTTCACTTTTGCATTCCATTATTCATGCTTCAAATGCTGGAGCGTCAGCATAAAAATCTGCTCTACGTGATCGTCATCAAGCGAGTAAAACACCGTCTTTCCGACCTTGCGGCGCTTGACGATCCGCATATTCCGAAGTGTCCGCAGCTGATGGGATATGGCGGACTGCCCCATCGCGAGCACCTGCGTTAAATCATGGACACAAAGCTCCGATTGCGCCAGCGCATGAATAATCTTCACTCGCGTAGGATCGCCGAGCGCCTTGAACAAATCAGCCAGCTCCGACGCGGTTGTCTCGTTCATCAGCTTACTTTTTACATGATCTATATTTTCTTCCGAGCCCGCGCATGTATCGTCGCAGCCGGCAGTCACCGAATTATCCAACGTCATCCCACCAACTTCGTTTTTAATAACAAAATTATAGCATGTTTTAGCTAAAGAGGTGAACTTGAACGTATCTGCCTCTAAGCTCGTGCTGCGAAACAAAGTTCAATTGGAGTGTTCGCCTTCCTTGCCCAAGCACTTTCCTCTATAATTATAAAAATAGAATGGCATCATTTTTTCGGGAGGTTAAAAGCCATTATGTTTACGCTCAAAGAAAAGATCTACCTGCTTCAATTACTCAAGGAACAAAATCAAAAACGACTATTCAGCTTTCGCAAAAAAGACCCGTCGCATGACCGTCTTGTCAAGAAGCTGGAGCAGATGGTTCGCAATGAACAGGTTAATCAAGAGCATCTCTAACAGGCTGCTCCTCTTCATTCGCATACTTGGTCAGACACAGGAGGATTTATGACAGGAAAGACCCATTTAACTATCGGGGCGGCAGTTGGCGCAGCCTCTGCTATGTATTATTCGTTCGAGCTAGAGCATGCTGCGCTGTACATTGGAATTGCCGCCTTCTCTGCACTTAGCGCCGATCTTGACGGAACAAGCATGCTGAGCAGCAAGCTGAGCAAGCTATCCAAGCTTATCCGAGAGCTCGCGCTTTGGGTCAGCGTCTTATTTTTGGGCGTCATCGCTTATTACTTTTTCAGCGGACAATCGATGTCCCCTATACTCGTTGGGTCAGGCGCGGCAGCCCTCCTGCTCGGTCTCGTCATGAAGCAAGGCGTCATTCGCAATGCACTCGTCAGTATCGTCGGGGTTGCCTTCATGTATGTTGGCTATACTTATCAAATGAACTGGCTCATCGGCTTCGGTCTATTTGTCGCATGGGTGCCCTGGCTGAATCATCGCGGAATGACCCATACGCTCTGGGCTATCCCGATCTGGGGGGCTATTGCGTGGGGACTGGAGCAGCAGCTTCAAATCGAAGGCATCACCATCGTTGCCATGCTGGGCTATCTGTCACACCTTGTTGCGGATACGCTCACCCCAAGCGGCGTGAAGTGGCTGTATCCATTCGTGAAGAAGTCTTTTAAAATACGTTTATAGTTCAGCAGAAAGAGATTCTCGTCAAAAACGAGCAGGAGTGAAGCGCCTGCTCGTTTTTTTTCGCTGCGATCATCGTCTGAGGCATCTGCCTATTTCGCCTATCGGATTGATCTGGATAAGTCAAAAGAATAGCTCGCTTTTTAGAGCAATTTCTGCTTCATTCCTGCTCAATCTGGGTATGCTATAGTATGACATTTTAATTACAGAGGAGGAAATTAACATGAGAAATTCGAAGAAAATGCTGTTTTCTGCCCTAGGAATGGGTGTCACTTATTTGATGAAAAACAAGTCGGCGCGTCAGAAATTAATGAACGTCGTACAGTCTTTTGCTAGAAAAAGACGAAGCTAATCACGCCAATACGCAAGCCAAAGGGGTGTCCTGAGAGATAAATCGACTTGAGGGGCAGCCTCTTTTTTGGCTCTGATATTCGGAGTACGGGTAAGAAGTAACATTATGCTTTTGGAATCCTCGCTATGATCTCTGTTCCAACATTTTGTTCACTGATCACATCCAGTTTTCCTCCGAATGATCTGATAATTTGGAAGCAAACCATCATGCCTAATCCAGTGCCGCTTTCCTTCAAGGAATAATAGGGAGAGCCTAGTCGCTCCACCTCCTCTTTCGACATCCCAATTCCCTCATCTTTCATTCGAATTTCCACATGTGAATCATCCGCGACTATACATGAGGCCCAAATCGTCCCGCCAACAGGCATGGATTCAATTGCGTTCTTCATGATATTAATCATGAACTGGTTCATTCTTTGGGGATTCCCGTAAATCAAACAGTCACTTCCGATGTTGGCTTGAATGGAGACATTTTTGCTTAGAGCATAGTTTTGTATGAGAGTCACAGCTCGTTTTAGTTGATTGCCAACGTCCAAGTCTTCACTAATATCCGAGGGTGGCTTTCCCAAAGACAAGAAATTGTGAATGATATCGTTCGCTTGATCCAATTCTTCAATAGACAGCTTAATGTACTGCTTCTTCTTATCAGACAGATCGGGCGTATCGAGCAGTTGTAGAAAGCCCCGCGCTACCTGCATCGGATTACGGATTTCATGGGCAAACACGCCTGTTAAGTCTCCAATCAGTCGTAGCCTTTCAGCATTTTGAAGTTCTTTACGCATCGTATGGATCTCTGCCATGTTCTCATTTAAAGCAGTCATCAGCCAGGCCAGACCCGCGGCACAACCGAAGTGGAAAAACTGAATGGTTAAGCTCTCGGTTGTAACCCCCCTTAACACCCCAACTAAAGAAGCGCCCACGAAACAATAATATGCCGATAGCATCACTGCAATTTTAATTCGTTTATCCTTTGACGCGTTTACGAACGTCTTCTGAAAATAAAGGATAACAGAAAAACCACAGAGGATAACGAGCAGTGTGCTATAAAAGCCTGTATCCATGCCTAAATATAAACGATATAGAATGATCAATACGGATAAGAATATGCCCATTCTTTGACCACAATATAAAGTACCGATTAGCAAGGGAACGATTCTGAAGTCATGATGCATTCCGTTTCCGTAACTAATTGGAAATGACATACATAGTAAAACTGCACTTCCCCAAAGTATGGCCAGAAAGAAATTGACATTTTTTTTGATTCGAATATGGCCTAACAAATAAGCTTGATAAATGCCAATAGGCACAATGACTAATGATAACTGCAGCAAGAAGTCTTTGATTATGCTCAAACGCCGCCACCCTACCGTCCATTTGTATAACGTAAACCTTCAACTTTTATCTATTACAACGCCCAATAGTTAATTATTTAAATTGTACTATGATCATGAAATATTTAATAGATATCAACATATAATTAAATTTTTCAAATCGAATGAAACAAGCAAAAGCCGCCCCTACTCGGGACGGCTTAAACGTAGAAATGGATGTCCAGCGGAATAATATGGATATCTGCCGCTTGTATAACCAATCCCCAGCAAAGCAGCAATCACGGAGGCGCTCATTTCAGCTCACCTCCAGATTAATTGGTTTGAGTGGAGAAGAATGGGGAATATTCGTGTGCGAAAGCAGGAATGATGGTTTCACGCCGCTCTTTGTCAGAACCGTTCAGAAACCACCTTCGCCTGCGTGAACAGCAGGAGATAGTCCCTCCCTCCAGCCTTGGAATCCGTTCCCGACATATTGAAGCCTCCGAACGGATGCACACCGACTAAAGCGCCTGTACACTTGCGGTTGAAGTACAGGTTGCCGACGTGGAATTGCTCGCGCGCCTGCTCCAGCCTGCTGCGGTTGCGCGAGATGACGGCGCCTGTTAAGCCATAGTCAGTATTGTTTGCAATATCCAGCGCCGCATCGAAGTTAGCCGCCTTGATGAAGGCTAACACCGGTCCGAATATTTCCTCCTGTGCGATTCGCGCGGAAGGCGCCACGTCCTTAATAATTGTCGGTTCAATGAAATAACCACCGCTGCCCCCCGTCTTACCGCCATGGACAATAATCCCCTCCGTACGCCCGACCTCGATATATTTCAAAATACTTACATATGCCCTCTCGTCAATAACAGGACCCACATGGGTCATTAGCTCCTGCGCCTTCCCGAGCTTTAGCCTCTGGGTCCTCTTCACGACCTTCTCCAGCACCTCTTCATAGACAAGCTCATGAACGACTGCCCGCGAGCAGGCAGAGCATTTCTGACCCGCGTAGCCAAAGGCAGAAGCGGTGATTGCCTCAGCCGCCAGATCAAGATCCGCATCTTCATCAACGATAATCGTATCCTTTCCGCCCATTTCGGCGATGACCCGTTTGATCCATTTCTGATCCTGCTGCGTAATTGACGCCTTCTCCATAATACGCAAGCCTATCTCTCGCGAGCCGGTAAAGCAGACGAACCGAGTAATCGGATGCTCAACGAGAAAATCTCCCACCTCGCTGCCCGCTCCGGGCAAATAATTCACGACGCCATCAGGAAGACCTGCATCCTCCAGCAGCTCGATAAACTTGGCGGCGATGACAGCCGTCGCGCTGGCTGGCTTCAGAACAACCGTATTGCCAGCTACGATCGCCGCCATCGTCATACCCGCCATTATCGCAAGCGGAAAGTTCCAAGGAGGAATAACAACACCTACGCCAAGGGGGATATAGACAAGCTCATTGTCCTCCCCGTTCATGGCGACGAGAGGCTGGCGCTCTGCCAGCCTTTCCATTTCCCGTCCATAATACTCGAGAAAATCGATCGCCTCGGCGGTATCTCCATCTGCCTCGGTCCAGCTTTTGCCCGCTTCATAGACGAGCCATGCGGAGAACTCATGCTTGCGCCGCCGCAGCAGCGCCGCAGCTTTGTAGAGCACCTTCGCTCGCGCGAAGGGCGTCACCCGCTTCCAGTTCTCGAAGGCGGCTGCCGCTGCGAGAATGGCTTCATGCGCCAGCGCGGTATCCGCCTGTGAGACAATGCCAACCAGCTGCTTCACGTCAGAAGGATTAATCGACTTGCGCTTCGTTATCGTTTCGATCCGATTTGGACCAATTTTCAGCATATATTCGCGGCCCAGCTCCGTCTCCACCTTTTGGAGCGCCTCTTGAAAATCGTTCATATGATCCGTTAACGAAAAATCGGTGAATGGCTCGTTTTGAAATGGTTCCCGCATCGGCGTATCCCTCCTGCACATTCATATTCAGCCTGCTGGTGTTCAAAGAATCTGCTCGCCAAGCAGCGAGCCGATCAGCTCGACAGCGAGCTTAGCCGTCAGGTCGTTGCTGTCAAGGCTTGGATTCACTTCAACAAGCTCCGCCGAGGTGACAATCCCCGATTGATAAAGCATTTCAATTGCAAGGCTTGCTTCCCTAAAGCTCAGGCCGCCTCTAACTGGCGTTCCCGTGCCCGGCGCTTCCAGCGGGTCAACGCTGTCAATATCAAAGCTGACATGTACGCCGTCAGTCGTCTGCCGCAACTGCTGAATGACTTTATCCATAACCTTTGCAATACCGAGCCTATCGATATCATGCATCGTATAGCAGGCTATGCCAAGCGAACGGATATAGGCCTTCTCGCCGGGATCGAGCGACCTGGCTCCGATGATCACAACATGCTCTGGCTTTATTTTCGGAGACATGCCCCTTAGCTTCGTTAAAAGCGGAATTCCCCGCCCAAGACTAATGCCTAACGACATCCCGTGAATATTGCCCGAAGGGCTCGTCGTCTCTGTGTTAAGATCCGAGTGCGCATCGAACCAAATGACGCCTAGTCTGCTGAAATGCTCCGACAGGCCTGCAATCGTTCCAATAGCGATACTGTGATCGCCGCCGAGCACAAGCGGGAATTCGTTGCACGCAACGACGCCCGATACACGCTCCGCAAGCTGCCCGCATACCGCTTGCACCTCTGCCAGGTGCTTGACACTCGTGGTTTGAATAGGCGCGGTCTGCTGAGAAGGGGTTACCTCCTGCGCAAAGCGATAGGATATATTCAGCTCCTTCAGCTTATGAACAAGCTTCCCGGCTTGGATAATATGCTCCGGACCTTGCTCCGCGCCAGTATTCCCCGCTCCCAGGCCGAATGGCACGCAAACAATCGCAACGCTCTGTTTGATCATTTCAGTCAGCCTCCTGTCTCGGCGCTGCTCGAGAAAACGGCTTGTATGCGATCGAAAGCGAAGTCCAGCTCAGCTTCCGTAATGATTAGCGGAGGCGCTAAGCGAATCACATATTCATGCGTCTCCTTGCACAATAAGCCTTGGTCCATCAGCCTCTCGCAATAAGGCCGAGCACGCACAGAAAGCTCTATCGCAATAAATAATCCTCGTCCTCTGATTTCAATAATATGCGGATGACTAAGCGCTGCAAGCTTATTCCTGAAATAATCTCCAAGCCGGCTTGAACGCTCAGCAAGCTGCTCCTGCTCGGTCACCTCAAGCGCCGCAATCGCTGCCGCGCAGCTTAACGGATTACCTCCGAAAGTAGAGCCGTGGGAACCGGGAACGAATACGTCCATGATCGACGAATCGGCGGCAATAGCCGATATCGGCATGACGCCGCCGCCAAGCGCTTTGCCCATAATATACACATCGGGAATGACTTGCTCCCAATCGCACGCGAACCTGCGTCCCGTTCGTCCGAAGCCCGTCTGAATCTCATCGGCGATGAGCAGCACCTGCTGCTCCGCGCACAGCTTGGCGGCTGCGGCGAGGAAGCCTGCCGGCGGAATGCGTATACCCGCTTCACCTTGAATCGGCTCGATCAGCACAGCGGCTGTATTCGGGTTAATGGCTGCTTGCAGCGCCTCAAGATCACCATAAGGAATGATGCGAAAGCCCGGCGTGAACGGCCCGAAGCCTTGTCGATAGCTCTCTGTCGACGATAACGAGGTTACTGTCAGCGTTCGACCGTGAAAGTTGCCCTCGAAGACGATGATTTCTGCCTGCTCATCAGGAATATGCTTAACCTTATAGCCCCAGCGACGCACCGCCTTGATCGCCGTCTCGACGGCCTCCGCCCCCGTATTCATTGGAAGAATCCGTTCTTTGCCCGTATAGACGGCAAGCTTCTCGCAGAAGGCGCCCAGCACCTCATTATGAAAGGCTCTTGAAGTAATCGTTACCCTATCTGCTTGCTTCTTCAATGCTTCAATAATCCGTGGATGACGATGCCCATGATTTAACGCCGAATACGCGCTCAGCATATCCATGTAGCGTTTGCCTTCCGAGTCCTGCACCCACACGCCCTCTGCAGCGCTGATCACAATCGGCAGGGGATGATAATTATGGGCGCCGTACCGCTCCGCTAGCTCTATATCCTTCTGTGCCCTGTTCATCACCTGCTCCTTTCTGAACGCTTTGCAAAAAATAGCCGTTAATGTATGTTATGCGGTCGAAGGTTTGTAAATAACAGGAAGGCGCGGGGCTTATCAGATTGGAGCAAGCCTGGCATGGCGATGAGTGGGAGGATTGGCTCAAATTTGGGGAATGTGCGAGAATGGGGACTAACACGTCGTTTACAAACGCTAAAGGGCCGTCCCTTAGGTCGTTTCCTACCTTCGGAACAGCCCCTTGAATAGACTGTTAAACAACTTATTAATTGGCCGTGCCCGACTCCTGAATATGCTCCTTGCAGAACGCCAGCACCAGCTTTTCCTCTTCCTCTTCCAGCACAAAATCAAGGTACTTGTTCGATGTGGTCGTTAAAAACTCATACTTGGCGATACGTTCGTTTTCTTCTTCGATGACATAGACCACGCGAAGCGATACGCCATCCTCGTGGTACAGCTCGTCATCCTCCGGCACCTCTAGATCGAGAATATATTCATACCTCGTACCCGTCAAAATGTTAAACGGGTCCTTCATGAGCTCCACGCTGTATGCTGTAATCGTAAACATGTCATCCGCCTCCTCATATTAAATTTTACAAAACAAAAGCAGTCTGAAGCTCGAGGATCAAGCTTCAGACTGCTGCTTATGAACGTGTCCGTCCTACTTGCTCAGCGTTTCAGTTAGTACAGGTACGATTTGCGATTTGCGGGATACTACGCCCTTTAATACCGCTTTGTTATCGACCAGGGTTACGTTGTAGGCCTTCTCAACCGCTTGAGCTTGAGCGCCCAGCGCAAGCGCAACGGAATCATTGTTCAGGATATCCGTCACGACAAGCACGAACAGGTCAAGACCTTTTGTCGCGATGATGTCGTTAAGAGCCGTTTCCAGCTCCGCTTGACGGGAAAGCACATCGTTTACGTCAACCGCGTTTACTTGCGCGATTTCTACTTTGTAGCTGCCCATTGCGAATTCCTTCGCGTCAAGGGAGATCAATTGCGCGATCGTTTTGTCGCTAAGATCAGCGCCAGCCTTCAGCATGTCCAATCCATAGCTGTCAGCGTCTACGCCTGCGATAGCAGCAAGCTCGCGAGCTGCAGCTACGTCCTGCTCCGTGCAAGTTGGCGATTTGAACAGCAGGGAGTCGGAAATAATCGCGGACAGCATAAGGCCTGCGATTTCCTTGCGGATTTCTACGCCGTTCTCTTTGTACAATTTATTCAAAATCGTTGCAGTGCAGCCAACAGGCTCAGCGCGGAAGTATAGCGGCTGGCTTGTCTCGAAGTTAGCGATACGGTGGTGGTCAATAACCTCAAGCACGCGCACGCGATCGATGTCGTTCGCGCTTTGCTGACGCTCGTTGTGATCAACCAGAATCACTGTATCTGTCTCGTCAGCCACATTCTCGATAAGACGCGGCGCAGCCACGCCGAAATAGTCCAGCGCATATTGCGTTTCGCCGTTAATATCGCCAAGGCGAATCGCTTCTACATCTGCGCCCAGCTTTGTTTTTAGCTCTGCGTATGCGATAGCCGATGTGATTGTGTCAGTATCCGGGTTTTTGTGCCCGAAAATAAGCGTTTTAGTCATTTCGAGTACTCCTTAATCGTTTTTTTGGATAGATAGAGAACTAATTTCTCGCCCCATCCTCTATTGTCATTATACCTAAAAATCATTATAACTTTAAGTCCACCTTATTCCTATACCTTTACACCGAATTACCGTATAAAATTTGTGAATTTTGCTTTGCTAAACGACGAATCGTTTATTCAGCGCCGTTAACTCGTCAGACATTGTCCGCATGGATTCCGCAGAGGCGCTGACCTCGTCCATCGATTCGATTTGCGCTTCAGCGTTCATTGCGATTTCTTTAAAATGCTGCGCGGCCTGGCGGGAGATTTGTTCCATCTCTTCGACCGATGCACCCACCTCCTCGGATTCGGCGGATACCTGCTCCGATGCAGCGTATACCTCATGAAGCTGGACGTTAACCTTCTCAAGTCCCGTTAGTATGGAATGGAATGAGGCCCCCGCATCCTTCACGAGATGCAGCCCCGACTGAACCTTCTCCGTATTTGCTTCCATGCCGACCGACAACTGCGAGGTTTGCTCTAGAATGGCTTCTATTAATTCAGCGATGAGGGTGGCGGACGCCTGCGATTGCGTTGCCAGCTTTCGGACCTCTTCCGCTACGATAGCAAAGCCTCTGCCATGCTCGCCTGCATGCGAGGCTTCAATGGCCGCGTTGAGCGCCAGCAAATTCGTTTGCTGCGCAATACCGGCCATTACATTCGTAATTTCGCCGATCTCACCGGAGCGGCTCTCCAAATGCTTCGTCGACTGCAGCATTTGCGCGGCGGTATCATGGACCGTCTCCATCTCGTTCATCGCTTGGACGATCAATGTGTTGCCGCGCTCCGTTTGCTCCATCGTATACTGAGCGACGTCAGCCACGATCGACGCCGACTCCGTAATACGCAGCATGCTTTGCGTCATTCCCTCAACCGCCTTCGTCATATCAGCGGCGCGCAGCACCTGAGTATGCGCACCGCCCGAGGCATCCTGAATGCTTGCTGCGATCAGGCGGCTTGCTTCAGTTGTACTGCGCGCATGGCTCGACATCCCCTCCGACGCATGGAGCAATCTCTCCGAGCTGTTTATCATGCTTTTGATAAACGTGCGGTTATTGGAAACTAATTGTTGAAACGTATTAGCCAATTGCCCGATCTCGTCCTTTCGGTTTATCGAAATCATTACGGTCATATCCCCCTCTCTCACCTTGGCTACCTGCATGGTCAACTGCTTAAGCGGCCTGGTTAAATAGCTTGCAAGCAAAAATACGAGAACAATGCCTACCGCGATGATTCCTATCGCAACATAGATGGCTGCATTTCGGTTATCCTCCATCAGATTATAAATACTCGTGGCATCAAAATCTGCGCCCATAATGCCAAGCAGCTGTCCATCCTTGTTAATGAGCGGGACGTAGGCTGTGATCATTGCACCATACTCGGGATCATTCGATAATTCCCCGATATGCGTCTGGCCGTCGGCAAAAGCTTGAATCATGCCCGGATATGCATTCTCTTCGGGATCGCCTAATGCGGAAAAGTCATCCGCAGCAGCATCCTGCGGCGCGCCATCGACGACATAGTAGTATACATCTTTTCCATCCTTGTTCGTTTTAGCAAGCGTGTATAAATATTTTAATCCATTCATCTCCCGAAGCTCGTTAAGCTCCGCGCGCAGCTTGTGGTAGTACTCGCTCTCTCCTGCTTCCACGTTAAGCTCCGAATACGCTTCCATGTCAATCAGCCTCAAGGCGTTTTCTGCCACAAGCTGGGCCTGTGCCCCTAAGGAGGATTCAACCAGCGCCATAGACGACCGGTAAATCGTAATGCCAAGAACCGCCCCGGCGAGCAAAATAAGAATTGAGAAAAACAAAACCATTCTCGTTAATAAACGATTCAACCCAATGACCCCTTTCGATGTAACCAAACTTTTCCTTTGAATATTTTGCATGATTTCACGATATTTACGCAATATATTTATCGGTCGCAGCTCGCCATGAATGAATATCCTTGCGATTAATTAGCAAAGGGACTCTCTGTCAGCCCTCTCTTCAATCTCCCGCTGAGCGATGGAAATGCAAAAAAAGACAAAGGGAATGAGACACTCCCTCGTCTTCTTTTTGTAAGCTCTATTATTGGGACTACGCTCGATAACTCTTTAAAAACTGTACGGCTTTGCTAATGTCTCCTTCTGGATCTGTGCCAACCTCGCGTTCGATCGTCAAGTAGCCATTATACCCGATTTCCTGAAGAGCACGCAGGTAAGCCGGCCAATCGACGCCGCCTTCGCCGAGCGGAACCTCACGAAATGCGGAGCCGGACTCTGCCATAACCGCGATATTCTCGTGATCAAGCGATACCTCGTAGCCGAAATCCCCGTACACGTCCCGCGGATCGATGTGACCCAGCTTCACGCCGTCCTTCGCATGCGTATGAACGATATAGTCCTTCAACGTATATACGCCTTGAACCGGATCGTCGCCCGTTACCATAACCATATTGGCTGGATCGAAATTAACCGCGACGCCCTTCGTGCCAAGCTCGTCAAGAAAAGATTTCAGATCCGCAGAAGTTTCAGGACCAGTCTCAATCGCGAAGTAGGCATTCATCTCGTTCGCAAAACGAGCCAGCTCCACGCATGCCGTATGCATCGTCTCGTATACGCGGCTGTTTCTATCGTTAGGTACGATGCCGATATGCGTCGTAATGATATTCGTTCCAAGCTCCATGCCAAGCTCCATAATTCGCTTCGACTTGTCGATCTTCGCACGGATTTCCGAGGGATCCTGGAAGCCATGACCGCCCAAATCACCTACAAGAGCGGAGATGTCGAGACCCAGCGACTCGATGTACGCTTTCCATTCCTTACGGGCGGCTGTCGATAGATTTGCAGGATCAAGCTCGCCTTGCACCGCATACATTTGCACGCCGTCTGCGCCGATCTGCTTCGCTTTCAGTAAACCCTCCTTGATTCCCACTTGAAAGCTGTCCACGATAACGCCGATTTTATTCGTAATTATTGGCCTTGTCATATTCTCCACACTCCTTCGGTTATTGTTCGTTCCATACCCGCTTCACATAATCAAAGCCAAGCTTTGTACCCTTCCGGCATTCTTCCATGCCTTCGAATTCAATGGAAATATAGTCATCATAACCGCTTTCCTTCACCTTGCGCAGCACCTCACGCATCGCGATGTCGCCGTGACCGACGATGGAACCGCGCAGCCAGTTGCCGCCTGCAGACCCAAACCATCCCTCGCCAGGATAATTCGTCGCAGGCCGATAATAGAAATCCTTCACATGCACCATGGAGGCCATGCTGATATTATTTGCCACGGCAACGACCGGATTCTCGTCTGCGCACAGGAAGTTTCCGACGTCGAGCGTCGTTCTGAAGTTTGGTCGGTCTACTGTGCTGACAAGCGCCTTAACCCGGTCGCTGTGCTGGATATAGTAGCCGTGATTTTCTACGCTGGTCGTTATATCAAATTGCGCCGCGTAGTCTGCGATAATCTGGCAAGCCTTCGCCAATCTTGGCAGCTCGGAGAGGAAATGCGTAATCGACAAGTCCTTCGAGGACGCGACGTCATGGCGCATCTTCTTCACGCCAAGCGCAGCCGCAATATCCACCTCGCCCTTCAACCGCTCGATTTCATGCTCGAATTGCTCGTCGTTCAGGTCAGAGAAGTTCCCGCCAACCGCATAATTGGACAGCTCTACCCCGCTCTCCTGCGCCTGCTTCTTGATGCTCTCAATTAGCTCAGGATTATCTGTAAGATTAAAGCCGAGCGGCACGATTTCCACATGCTCACCGCCGATGGATCCGATGTAGATAATTACTTCCTGAATCGTCATTTCTCCGGCATGTAGCGCTTTGTACAAGCTGTATGAACTTATTCCGAGCTTCATAGACGAACTTCAGCTCCTTTTGCCGCCGACTCATAGATGCCGACTAATATTTTCATTATTTCCACACCGTCCTCGACAGGGCTGAGCGGTTGCTTGCCGCTGGATACGCAGTCGATAAAATGATTGATTTCATTTTGGAATGCGCCGATGAAATCGAAGCCTTTATGATCGGTTTGCGGATACACGTTAAGGATCGTATCGTTCTGCTCCATCACAATCACCGTCTCCGGATCGATTTCAAAGCCGCCCTTCTCGCCGAACAGCTTAACCGTCCCCTCATCCGATTTCGCATGCAGCGTAAAGCTGACATCTACGAGCAGCGAAGCGCCGTTCTCGAAGCGGATAAGCGCGTTGGCCATATCCTCGACTGTATTTTTGCTCGCATCGTAGTCGGCTGCTTTATAGAAGGACAGATTTTGAACATTCGAACGGTTGCCAAGCTTGCGATACGTATTTGCGCTAACGGAAATCGGCTTCGGACGTCCCATCATGTACCAGCACAGGTCGATGACATGAACGCCGATATCGATAAGCGGTCCGCCGCCGGAGCGTTCGATGTCCGAGAACCATCCGCCTGGATTGCCGAGACGTCTTATCGTTGATGCTTTCGCATAATAGATCTCGCCGAACTCCCCTCTGTCTGCCATCGAACGAAGCAGCTGCGCATTTGTATCATAGCGGCGTACGAAGCCGACCTGCAGCAGCTTGCCCGATTTTTGGACTGCCTCTTGGACGAGAAGAGCATCCTCTACCGTGCGGCAAAGCGGCTTCTCGACCAGCACATGCTTGCCTGCTTCAAGCGCTGCAATGCTGATTTCCGCATGCGTGTTATTCCAGGTACAAATACTAACCGCTTCAATGACCGGATCGGCGAGAAGCTCGCGGTAGTCCGTATATACTTTGGTCGCGCCGTATTTCTCGGCTGCCTTCTTGGCGCGCTCTTCGTTCAAATCGCACACCGCGTAAACGTTTGCATTTGGATTTTTCTTATAAGAATCTAAATGATATGACGAGATAGAGCCTGTTCCAATAACCGCAATTTGTACCGGTTTCATTATGCTAATCTCTCCTTTATTCAGGTAAGGTTTTGCATGCCTATACTTTCGTATTATAATGGTTTCAAAGCGCAACTCCATGCAAAGGTGTGCGGTTTGTTTGTACATTTGTGCTATCTGAAGGAGAGTATCAAACCGGATGGAAAAATTCGAATCGCTGCGCGAACCGATGGACATGCCCGATCCTCATTTTCCGATCAAGCTGCATCGCATAAACTTCAATCAACAGGGCGTCGTCATCTTCCCCCACCACTGGCATGAGCATCTTGAGTTTTTGTATATCGTATCTGGAGAGGCTTCCATTGAATGCAGCTCCACCACGATTACGGCTTCAGCAGGCGATCTTATCGTCGTAAACAGCAATGAGCTTCATTACGGTATCAGCCGGTCTGAGCATTTGTTCTACTATGCGCTTATTGCTGATATTTCGCTGCTGCACAGCCATTCCGTGGACGCGGCGGAAACGAAGTTCATTACGCCCATTACGCAGAACCGACTCCTGCTTCGCAACTATATTAGCGGAGATCGTGAGGCCGAAGCCTGCATGCTTGCCATCGTGAAGGAGCTGGAGCTTAGGGAGTTTGGTTATGAGCTTGCCATTAAGTCCGAGCTTTATCGACTGCTGACGCTGCTGCTTCGCGGACACGTGAACATGGTCCTGACCCAGGACGAATACGCGGAACGCATGAAAAATATCGAGCGCTTCGCGCCCGTCTTTCAATACATCGAGAAAGGCTACAAGGAGGAATTGTCGGTCGACCTGCTTGCAGGCTTGGCGGGCTTAAGCCGATTCCACTTTAGTCGCTTGTTTAAGGAGCTCAGCGGACACACCGTCACCGAATACATCACGATGACTCGCTTGAACAAAGCCGACTACTTGCTGCGCCATAGTCCGCTGACCGTCTCTGAGATCGCTGCAGCGACGGGCTTCAATGACATCTATTACTTCAGCCGGACATTCAAGAAGCACAAAAGAATGTCGCCTTCGGCGCTGCGGGGGAGCTAGCAAGGATCAAAAAAAGACTATTCCATATAATCATTCAGTCTGCATAAACGAACCATTATCCTATTTATCGTACAGAAAAAAGACCAGTCACTTATCCGTCGATAAATGCTGGTCTTTCATTTTTATATCAGATCGTTAAAAGCAAGATGATATACCGGATAATTGGGAAGCTGCTTGAAGCCGACCTTCTTAGCGATCACAATCGAATCCTTCCGGAAGTCCTCCGTGGTATAACCTTCGGTCGATAGCAATTCATATATCATGTTGTTTCCTCACATTCTATTTTTATAGTTCTCGCTAATAATCGCCAGAGCCTATAAAAATCGAAATGCTGTTCGTCTAATCGCTGCAAGCCACCCCCTCAAAGCCAACTTATTCTGTTTTTCCGTTCTAGTTCTTCAACTGATAGCTTACAAAAGCCAACTGACGGCTGTCGGGCGACCAGGAATTGACGTTGATCGTGCCTTGGCCCCCGAACAACTCAACCAAGGTTCGATATTCGCCGCCTTTGCTTGCCATCAAACGAATTTCAACATTCTTGTTCGCAGGATGGTCGTCTGGAGCGACATCCCCCTTCTGATAGGCGAGAAAAGCAACAGATTCACCATCCGGAGACACATGCGGAAACCAGCTATTGCTCTCTTCGAATGTCATTTGTGTCTGCTCACTGCCATCAGCGTTCATCCGCCATACCTGCATCATACCCGTTCTCGTCGAGTTGAACCAAATATGCCGGCCGTCCGGCGAGTATTCCGACCCGTCGTCCAGTCCCGGCGAATCGGTTAACTGCTTCTCGATCCCGCCGTTAGCTGGTATGGTGTAAATGTTATATTGTCCGTTCCGCTCAGCACAATAGGACAATGTACCGCTATCCGGAGACCATCCATGAAGATAGCTGGGCGCCATCGCCGTAATCAAGGTCGGTTGACCCCCTCCTGCAAGCGGGAATACATAAATGCGTGACTGACCATCCTCCTGCGTATGATGGCTGACCGCGATATGTGTATTGTCAGGAGACAGCACATGGTCATTGTTGCATCGGTTTGCATACCCCGAGTTGATCACGATGCTTTCCCGGGATGCGAGGTCAAAGGAGTAGAGAAGTCCCCCGCTGTTATAAATGAGACGTTTGCCGTCTTTGGTCCAGTTCGGCGCCTCGATCAAACCGTCGAACTCAGCAAGAACGCTGCGTGCTCCGGTATTTGTATCCACCGTTTCAAGGAAGCTGATCACGCCGCACTCCTCCATCTTAAGAGGTTCTTGTAATGTATCCATTCATTTACCCTCCTTTATTTGTTTTTTCGGCGAGCTTGGAGATAAGTGAAAAATAAGATTTGCCAGCATCATTCATCATTGTTTTTGTAAATACTCAATCCGGACGACAAGATCATATACAAAGCATGAAATCGCTGTCAATCTTTTTGCGCCGAGAAAAATAAATAAATTGTAACGCTTTGCGTAAGATTCATTTAATAGAGTCTAATCTTATGGCTGTGTTAAATCTTAAAGTTGATTATTGACCAAATGAATAGTTTATCTCTCGTATTTACTCCCGTTCTTTTTCTATCTTGTCAGCTACAATTTGAACGGGATTTGATTGCATTAAAACATACTCACCATTGTCATTTGTCTTTGGTGTTACGTTCACTGCATCACCTACTTTAAGTTCATTGTAGACTTGGGAATCTTCAACAATGTAATTAACCAATTCAACATTATTATTTCTAAGGGTATCCATCGTCTTCCCTTCTACATCTTGCCAAGTAATGTCTCAATGCTCTCACTCTCCTCTCCTATGACATTTGACAAAAATGCAAGTCATAAGTTGCGAGGTGACTGCAATACACATTACCGCTCCATTAGCGTTCAGGAAGAAAAAGATGTTCGTCGAAACTAGCCAATCTTATAAAACTCTGCGGGAGCTAACGTACTTCGTAGCCCACCATCCAGTGCTCAAGCTATTAATCGAGATTCCATTGCTAGACGGTGTGTTATGAATGAATTTATCGCCGCCCATATAGATACCGACATGATTAATAACGCCATTGTTGCTGCCAATCGTATCAAAGAAAATAAGGTCGCCTTTGCGAAGATTGTTTTTGCTTACCGCCGAGCCTTGTGATTTCTGATCCTTGGTTCCCCATTTCAGCTCAACGCCTACTTGACGGAAAATGAATTGCGTAAAGGATGAGCAATCGAAAATCAGACGATTGGTATCTCTTTTGCCGAAGCCGTAGCTTATGCGGCCGCTATAGCTTTGAGCCAGACTAATTACTTTATCCGCATTAGAGCTCGTGCTTACCTCAGTCCCTGTGCCGGGTTGAGTACCGCCAGGCTGACTGCCGCCAGATCCTGTACTGACCTGATTGCCGCTGCCTGTATAATTCGTATACTTTTTATTTGCAGATATGTATCCAGTTTGACCTGTTTTCGTTTCAACCTTCAGCCAATAGCTATTGACCTTCGAGATGACGTGAACGCTCTCACCTTTGGATAGGAAAAGAAGCTCGCTTGCGCCTGTACTTGGCTGCGATCTAAGATTAACGCCGCTGACGACTTTTGTTTCATAGGCTGTCGCTGCTGAAACGGTAGACGTGAAAGGGATTGCTCCGAGGCCTAATGCTGTAAAACCAATTGTAGCACTCAATCCTAGGATGAAGACCTTCTTGCTGAGTTGGTTGAGCTTCATAGATTTGTTACCTCCAATATTGTTTGGTTGTAACAAATATATCAGCTATGAGCTTACCTAAATTATTCCTCTGAGAGAGAAAAACTAGCAAGATTGGGCGTTTGCACCCAATTATTAAAAAATAATGAGAATTCCTTCATAATCATCTTTGAACTCAACAGCATTCACACTCCTATTAAAATAGTGATGGATATAGCGTTGTTTGCGGGAAAACCGTGTGGACCAAAAAAAGCCAAGTCTTCACCTGCCCCAATTCGTGCAAATGAGTGCAATCGGATGATGTGCGAGGATTATATCGATATTATTCCGCCTTGGGGCGGAGAATTGTTAATTGAAATACTCGAGCAGATCGATTTTGATCAAGGGCGATTCTGTATTGTGGTATTCTGAGCTTGCAGAAGAGCTTCAAATACCGATCATTTATGAAATTGACTGTGGGCATGTCCCCCCGCAAATGACATTCATTAACGGCGCTTATGCCGAGGTTGAAGTCATGAACGGGAAAGGAACGGTTAAGCAGTATTTTTATCAATAAACAATTCGCTTGAATTCCTTAAATCTTGTCCCCTGATACGTCAACTCACCTTGGTCTCCTACGATGATCAGGCCATACTGATTCGGGTTCACAGGAATTTCCCTGCGGGAGTGATCTGCAAATTCAAAGGTAATATAATAATCTGTATTGGCGCTAGAGTCGCCTGACCCGCCCCATACTTCGGTTCTCTTGTCCATCACTTTACAGCTTTGCGTAACGAGCTCTGCGGCATTATTTGACATCCAGCTCGTCAAGCCTTTTATGATCACATACACAAACACACCAACGACTAGGGTAATCAGAATTCCGCCAAAAATTTTAAAAAACAACGGCACCTCGCTCAAAAACTCAAAAAAACCAGGCTTATCAGAATAACTCATCGCTGTTGTCTCCTTCTGTACATGCCTATCAATAATGCCAATTGGATATATTTTCAACTCCACTAACAATTCCCATTTTAAGGGATGGTATACAAAAGTGTCCACCCTTATTTTCTCGCTGAGAACAACTAAAAGGAGGCCGACTCTTGCGCATCCACGCTAAGGTTAGCCTCCGGCAATTACATATATAGAGAGGCGAGCATAATGCCCAAGCTCTCCTGATAAATTTGTTCAAGCTGCGATAACGGCAAGGGATTCGTGCCCCGGCCAAGCTCAATGGTAAAGCCCGGTCTTCTCCAGTCCTGTATGAACCAGTCTTTATAGCCTGCAGAGCTGTCCGCATATTCAATCGGCTGATACCCGCTCACTCTCGCAAACTCATTGACGATGGGTATCGATTCAGGGGGCTCAAGCCCCTCAAATCCCCAGAAGATGACCCTTCCTTGCGTATGGAACGCCAATACCCGATTGAAGCTACTGTTTCTTGTCAGATTAGCGATCGCTTGCGATTCCGGTTCCGTAAGCGGTCCCGTTCCTGCGTAATCTCGCGGAGCAGGCGCTCGCGGACCTCTCGCCGCTTCTCGCTCCCATAACGCAGGAAATTGATTATTTAAGTCAACGCCACGAATATTCGCCTTCCAGCCGCTGAAATCCTCGCTTCCGCCATTAATGGCAAGCGCCTCGCTGCGGTAAGGCTCCTGACTCGGCAGACCATTGACGACTAAATCCACACCATCAGGGTTAACCATAGGCACAAGCGATAACGTCGTTGTCTCATAAAATGGATTCATGACTAGCCCGCGTATGCTGCCGTTATTCGTTAAGGCGAGCAAATACTCATTAAGAAACCGGATCATAACCGGAGTCGTAATCCACTCGTTGCCATGAAAAGAAGCATTAGCATGAACCTGCTTCGCACCTTTTCCGACGCGAATTTCTGGAATTTTCTTTTCCATGACAGAGGCGCCAATGGATTGCCGCCTAATAAAAGGATAAATTACCGCTAAACGGTTAAGATCCTCCTGCAAATCGGCATAATCATATGGCCTCGCAGTTTGGACGACCAGGCCTGTCACACGTATTGGTATCCGGATCAATTGACCGAATCGCAAAGCATTTGGCTGAACCATTGGATTAAGCAGCAGGAGTGAATCGACAGGAACGCCTCTCGCGACAGCAATCTGCCAAAGCGTTTCCCCAGGTGCGACTCTGTGTTCGGTTACGGTATAGCCCGGTATCTCTACCGTTTGTCCCAGCATTAATGCTTGAGGATCAAGGTTAGGATTAGAATCCGCAATAAGCTGAACCGGGATTTGAAACAGCTGACTGTATGTCCATATTGTATCGCCGCGGCGTACCGTTATTTTCATCGTTATTGTATCCTCCCCAAAAGTTTTGCGCAGCAAAACTTACATCGTAAGCAATGACCTGCAGCCCATATGCTTTTTTATTGTATGAGAAGGATACGTTGAAGGTTCTTTGCGAACGCTTTTATACCAATACTTCTATCTTTCCAGCATCGAGCCAGCTTCACACCTCTGTCCTGAAGCTCTCGATAAACTGCTGAGCGCGCTTTGATAAATAATGATCCTTAAGCCACAAAATACCGACGTCAGACTGAAAATCGGCGTCCTTAATATCGAGCATTTTAACTACTGTTGTAGGAAAAGAGGACATTACCGATTTCGGGAACACAGTCGCTCCGATCCCCCCGGCGATTAGCGACATGATGATCGCGACGCTGGAACATTCGCATATGATGTTCGGCTCAAAGCCATGGCGCTTGCATTCGTTCACTACCTGCTCATGCATCCGTGTAGTTTTGTCCGTCTTCAACGTTAAGAAAGGGAAGTTGGCCAGCTCCTTCATTCCGATCGTCTCCTTGCTGGAGTATGCCGTCCAGGAGCTTGGAATGACGGCTACGAATGGATCGGAGGGCAGCGGCAAAATCGAATATTGCTGCGGATGGGTCTGCGCTTCGAACGGAAGTCTAGCTACGATTAAATCGATGGCCCGCTTCTCGAGCTGCTCGCCCAAATAAAAATGGTCTCCCTCTAATATTTTGTACGTGACTTGCGGATACTTTTCCCTAAACAGCTCAATTCGCTTCGGAAGCAGGGAAATGCAGGATACAACTGAGCCGATCGACAGGACGCCGCGCACTCCCTCCTCTGTTCCCTTCACTTCGCGAATCGATTCGTCGAACTGAAGCAGCAGCGATTCGGCCTTTTGCTTGAGAAGCTCTCCCGAGGCGGTCAGTTTAAGGCCCTTGTTGCCTCGGTCGAACAGCTTCACGCCAAGCTCCTCCTCCATCAGCTTCAACTGTCTGCTTAGCGGCGGCTGTTCCATATTAAGCAGCTTGGCTGCACGGGTAACCTGTCCTTCCTTAGCTACGGTCAGGAAATATTTTAGCTGTCGCATGTCCATTTGGCTCTCCCCTTCACAACATACTCAAAAAGTATGACAACTCAATAAAATAGATATTTTAAATATATCCGATGTAGTGTTAGTATTCAATTAACGATCAGTAAAGGGAGTTGGGCCTATTGCTTCAATCATTGGAAATCGAGCTAACCAAAACGAAGAAACAAAAGCCGGCAGCAGATCAGCTGGGATTCGGCAATCATTATACCGATCATATGTTCATTATGGATTATGAAGATGGAAAAGGCTGGCATAGCCCTCGCATTATACCTTATCAACCGATCGTGCTGGACCCAGCCGCTAAAGTATTTCATTATGGACAGACGATCTTTGAAGGTTTGAAAGCGTATAAAACCGACGATGGACGCGTGCTGCTCTTCAGACCGCAAAAAAACTTTGAACGCATGAACCGCTCCAACGAGCGTCTCAGCGTACCGCATGTGGATATCGATAACACGATCGATGCGTTAAAACAGCTGATCGCAGTTGATCAGGACTGGATTCCAACGGCACCCGGCACCTCGCTGTACATCCGTCCATTCATTATTGCAACGCAGCCGCAGCTTGGCGTGGCTCCATCGACACATTACTATTTCATGATCATCATGTCGCCGGTTGGCGCTTATTATTCGGAAGGCATAAATCCGGTTAAAATTTTCGTTGAGTCGGATTATGTCCGTTCTGTAAAGGGCGGCGTAGGCGAGGCGAAGACTGCCGGCAACTACGCAGCCGGTCTCAAGGCACAGGAAATCGCCAAAGAAAAAGGCTACTCCCAAGTGCTGTGGCTGGACGGCGTTCATCGCAAATATATTGAAGAGGTCGGCAGCATGAACGTCTTCTTCAAAATCAACGGAACGGTTCATACGCCTGCGTTGAATGGCAGTATTTTGGACGGCGTAACCCGCAAATCCATTATTCAGCTGTTGAAGCATTGGAATATTCCCGTCGAGGAGCGCCCCATTACCATTGAAGAGCTATATGAAGCTGGCCGAAACGGATCGCTTGAAGAAGCGTTCGGCACAGGCACCGCTGCTGTCATATCTCCAATCGGCGAGCTGAATTGGCAGGACCATGTGCTCGTTATTAATGAAGGGGTTACCGGCGAGCTTTCGAGCAAGCTCTATGATACATTGACCGGCATTCAAATGGGCAAGGTTGCAGACCCGTTTGATTGGATGGTTGAAGCGACAGTCGTTAAGGCATAAAAATGAATAAGAGCTGTCCCGGTACGTATATCGAACATCGAATATACTTCGGGACAGCTCTTTTTGTTTCCTGTCTCTTACAGAATCAAGCTACTGTTCGAGACCAACATTACATGAGCTTTAATTTTTTGATTTGATCCTCTACATCTTTAATCATCTCGTCCATATGCAGCCGCATTTGATGCTCGGCTTCACCCGGGTCTCCTTTTTTTATCGCATCTGCTATCCGCTTGTGCTGCTGCACATACTCCGCGCTCCGTTCCCTTGTAATCTGGACAAGCTGTGTTCCAAGATTCAACTCTTCATAAACCAGAATATTAAGAGAAGCGATAAGAAACCTGAGGTTGGAAGCCTCAGCCACCTTGCCATGAAAGTCCAAAGCCGGCGCAGACGGATCGCTGCAATTATCCAAGCACATTTCATGCCTTGTAATCGTGCGTTCCAATACTGTAATATTGGCTGAATTCGCCCGCAGCGCAGCCAATCGCGCAGTTTCGCATTCCAGCACCTTTCTGGTCCGCATTAAATCCAGCAATTCTGAATAATTTTGCGGTTGAGCGGCATTCATCACTTGCTTCTGCAGCTGTTCGCGCTGCACCTTTTCCGAAAGCTTAGTAATGTAGGCGGCCCCTTTCGACGTAATGACCCGCCCCTGTGCTTCGACAAGCTTCGTATATCCTTTAGCGTCCAGATTTTTAAGCAAACGTCCGATTGTCGCGGTGCTGACAATGACATTTTTTAACTCAAGCATGACTTTAAGCACCCACGAGCCGACTGGATCGCTTTTATTAAGCAAATATTTTAAAATCAAATAATTTACGATTTCAGCTTTGGACGAAAAAAGATCTACTTCATCCAATCTGGTATCATCAATATCATTTTCATGAATCAATACCCGACACTCCCTGCAGCTTGTGAGATTACAATCATTCCCATATCTTGCGTCTCATTATACATTAAAAGAGAAGATTGTACACCATTAACGTTAGATAAACTAACATGTTTTTCACATTATTAACTTATAGCAGCCAACCTTAAATTTACTTCACATTATAATTTTTATAAAATGCTGAGTTAATTTGTCCTTGTATAAGCTGCTTACGTATTTTTTCTTTCGATTGTTTTTTCTCCATGACACGAATTTCAAAGGTTTGCAATCCATCCTCCATCTTGTTTGCGATATCGACCAAACGATCAACATCATGAAAGGAATACTTGCGCGTTCCACCCGCTGTTCTCTCGGGAAAAATAAGCTTTCGTTCTTCGTAATACCTGATTTGTCTTTCGGATAATCCTGTTAACTCGCTGACTACGCCGATGGTTATCACCTTTTTATCTTTATAAGTCGCAATCTCTTCATATGGTTGTGTTTTCTCCATCACGCTTATCACATCCTTCACCTCTGGTCTCCTCATCAATGATGAGGAGGTATGCTCAAAAAAAAATAAGTATGCTCATCAATGATGAGGAGGTGCATTCAAAAAAAATTTGGCGATTAGCAATTTAAAAACATGAATGTTTGCGAACGGGAATGGCGCTTGTTCAATCCTATGTCTTTATTATACATACAAAGCTGTTCATGTATAGATATAATGTTATATAAATTAACATCATACTGTCGAATGGCCGTAATGCTTGGCATTACAGCCATTCGATTCATTGTATATCCTTTTTTAATACGGATGCTGAATGATTTTACCAACTAAGCTCACCGCATCCAGTGCTTCGATCGTCGTTAATTGAACTCGGCAGAACGGCGCTGACCTGCAGGCCAAGCATCGTCTAAAACAATCCACGATGCGGATTTCCACCAAATCCTTATGTTCCCGCCGAAGAATATCGACAGCCTCCAAGGCCGGCAGCAGCTTAAGATTTCGTTCGCAAAACTTAGCCGTTTTCATCTTACCGCTCCGATTTATTCGTCATAATGCATGAACTGAATATCCAATGTACGAAGATAGGTTTGAATTCCCGCATCCTGTATCGGAATAATGAGCGCAGGCTCTCCCGATTCATTATGGTGGGAATGCCATAAACCTGGAGGCGTGACAAATGCTTTGCCCGTTACCCAATCGACCCGGATGGGATCAATAATTTGCTTCGTAACCGGATCCAGCTTATCACCGACCAGCGTATAAGTGCCTGGCGCAGCATAAGCGACAAAATCAAGGGCGACTGACTTGTGACTGTGCGGAGCTTGATTCGAGCCTACCGGAACAATGCCGAACATCGCCCATAACACATGCGTTATCGTTAAGGTTTGGTTAAAGTTAGCGTTGTTCAGCAAAATGGAAATTCGATTCTTTAAATGAGCATCCGGCGCGTTCGACACTTCCTCCAATTTGGCTTTGGCTTCCTCAGCCGTATAAAGCGTTGGCGAAAACCGTGCTTCCGTCGCCTGAACACCTAAATACTGAAGCAGCGGCGAATCCGTAATATAGTAAATTGCCGTTTCCTCTGTTGCGGAATGGAGGCTCTTCGATCCTGCAGGAAGCGTCAGGAAATCGCCCTTCTTCCAGGTGATCGTTTCGCCATTCAGCTCCGTGCTCCCCGCCCCTGATATGATGTAATATAGCTCGCTGGTTGCATTCGGTTCCGTTGTAATCGAATCCGCCGTGTTGATTCTGATGAACTGGGCGAGAAGAGACGGACTGGTGGCCGGATAGCTTGTGTTCAGTTCGTCCGATAAATTTAAGGCTACGAAACGGGTTTCTCCCGAATGGTAGAGCTCGGGCTGAAATTCTTTGACGGGAATAGGACTAATGATCCCGCTGCCGATCGAATCCGCGGCGGATGTATATTCATAAAATAAGGCATTTTCACTCCATTTTCCGTTCTCTGTTGGGCTTAATTGTATTTTCTGTTCAGAAGCAGTCATCGTAAAACCTCCTGTCGTTTATGAATTCCATCCTATATTGACCTACCATATTTGTAAAATATATAATTTGTATTACAATAATATATTTTTCGTATAATTAAAAGGCAGGTGACTTACAAATGGAGCTTCGACAATTGCAATATTTTGTGACCTTAGCCGAAGAGTTAAATTTCACTCGAGCTGCGGAGCGTCTACGGATTACCCAGCCTCCTTTAAGCTTGCAAATTCAAAATTTAGAAAAGGAATTAGGAATTCCGCTGTTTCTGCGAAATAACCGACATGTGAAATTAACGGATGCCGGAGCCTTCTTCTCCGAGGAGGTTCGCAAGCTGCTGGATCAGCTTCACCGTACGGTCGAGAATACAAAACGCGCCCACTACGGCGAAATCGGAAGCTTGTCGGTTGGCTTTGTAGGATCGGCTACCTACGATATTCTCCCTTCGGTACTTCGGGAGTTTCGCAGCCTGTATCCCGAGGTGCAGGTGCATCTTGTCGAATTATCGACGCCCCTACAAGTCGAAGCCTTGCGAAAGGGAGAAATCGATATTGGCGTCTTACGGCCTCCCGTACCTGAAAGCAGCCTGCAAACTGAAATCGTGTCGACCGTTCCCTGCGTCTTGGCCGTTCCGAAGCAGCATCCTTTATTAGAGAACAAAAACCTGACGCTGACGGATCTTTCACCGCACCCTTACATCATGTTGTCCCGCAAAACATGGGCAGGCCTGTATGATGAAATTGTCGGACTGTGCAATCCAATCATTCAACAAGAGGCGTTCGAGTTCCAAACGGTAATTGGCCTTGTTGCCGCCGGCCTCGGCATTGCCGTCGTTCCCCGCTCCGCCATGAATTTACATACCCAGGAGGTCGTTTACCTGGAGTTAAAAGGTCTATTGCCTGTCGCCTCCATGGGCGTTACTTGGCGTTCAAAGGACCAATCGCCTTTGGTGAAAGCCTTTGTCGACATCGCCAAGAAAAATGGAGCAAGGAGTTAAACTAGAGGGAAAAGCCGCTGAATCGATTTCAGCGGCTTTTTTGTATTTCATATTGATTTTCACCCGTAGGTTGCAATCTTTTTTCATGTTAGATAACCTGACAATTTAGTACACAAAACAGTGAACCTATCCTAGTATTAAGATTATACAAGGACAATCTTATCCCAAACAAAATTTCAGGAGGTATTTACATGGCAGAACGCATTGTTGATCTTACGCTGTTAATTGAAGACAATATTCCGTCTCATAAATTGTTTCAAAGTCCGGTATTGGTCCCTCACATGACACATGACAAAACATTGGATTTGGGACTTGGCGTTCCCGGCGACCCGATGACCTTTGCCACGAACTATATCGCCACTCTCGACCATATCGGCACTCATGTGGATGCCTTTGCGCATGTTAAGCCCAATGGTGAAACGATCGATAACATGCCGCTCGAAATGTTTTTCGGGAAAGCCGTCTGCTTTGACATGACCCATATTCCAGACCTCGGTGAAATCGATGTTGCCGAGCTCGAAGCAGCGGAGAAAAAAGCGGGCGTTACCGTTGATGGCCATATCGTGTTATTAAATACCGGTCTTCATAAACGCCATTATCCTGATCGCAAAGTTTGCTGGACCAATCCGGGATTAACTGCAGAAGCGACACACTGGCTCGCGGATCGCGGCTCCAAGCTGCATGGCGTCGAAGGACCGTCTACCGACGTTCCCAGCAATGACCTCTTCCCAAGCCACCGGGTATGCCGCGATCGCGGAATTTCCCATTACGAGTGGCTCGTTAATTTAGAAGAGCTTGTCGGTAAAGGTGAATTTATGTTTTATGGTCTCCCGCTCAAATTTAAAGGCGGCAGCGGATCACCTGTCCGAGCCTATGCGATCATTAACGAATAGACAGAAGGAGCCGATCAATCGGCTCTCTTTTCACTAGCTGGCAGTAAGGAGGGCTTTGCTATGAATATCGCTAAAATGACCGCGCTCGATATTCGAACGGCCATCAGCAGCAAAACGATATCTGCCGTTGAAGTGATGTCCGATACCCTTGCGCGAATGGATGCCCTGGAGCCGGCATTGAACGCTTTTGCAACGGCTACCCCAGCGCTTGCGATGGATGCCGCCAGGGCGGCGGATCAAGCGGTTAGTCACGGCCAGGTGCTGGGGCCGCTGCAGGGTATCCCGATTTCGGTAAAGGATTTGATTCATGTCGGCGGCGTCCGAACGGCATTCGGCTCTCGCACAAGAGCTAATAATATCGCCGAAGCGGATGCCCCTTCCGTCGAGCGCGTTCGCGCCGCGGGAGCAGGCATCATCGGCAAAACGACGACAACGGAATTCGGCAGCAAGGCAGCAGGCGCTGAGAGCCCGCTTACGGGCGTCACCCATAATCCGTGGAATCTTCAAAAAAGCCCAGGTGGTTCAAGCGCGGGTGCAGCCGCTTCCGTGGCAGCCGGCATAACCCCATTCGCTCTAGGTACCGATGGAGGAGGATCGATTCGAATTCCGGCTTCACTTTGCGGGCTATTCGGCATAAAGGCGCAATTCGGCAGAGTGCCCGTTTATCCAACTAGCGCAACGCCGACGCTCGCTCACGTAGGCGTACTATCGAGATCCGTGCGGGATGCCTCTTTGCTTGCTCAGACGATTTCGGGCTACGATCCGCGCGATCCCGCCAGCGTATCTGAAGCGGTTCCTGATTTTATGGCGGCTTGCGACATGCCTTGCAAAGGAATGCGCATCGCTTGGAGTCCTACACTAGGCTATGCCAAGCCGACTGCGGAGGTGCTGCAAATTACCGAACGAGCGGCGCGGCGCTTTGAAGAGCTGGGCTGCACCGTCGAATTGGTTCCCCATTTATTTGATGATCCGGTAGATTTGTGGACAGCAGAGTTTTACACAGGCATCGGCGTCACGCTATGGGAAGAATTCCAACATAAACGCGAGCTTCTCGATCCCGACTTGGCGGCATTACTGTTGAACGGTTTTAACGAAACTGTTGAATCCTACTATGCCAAGGTGTTCCAAAGATACCGGCTGCGGGATCAAGTTCGGCGTTTTTTTCAAAACTATGATCTGCTTCTTACGCCCACTCTTCCGGTAAGCTCAATCGATGAAGGCATAAACGTCCCTCAGGAGCTGCCGGATCGCAATATTGTGTCTTGGTCTTACTACACCTACCCTTTCAATCTGACAGGTAATCCTGCCGCTTCGATTCCTTGCGGATTTGACAGCGAAGGCATGCCTGTAGGTCTTCAAATGGTAGCTGGATTCAATCGCGAGACCGATCTGTTCAAAGCGGCAGCCCGCTTCGAGGATGCTTACCCGTGGGCAGACCGGATGCCCATACTCTCATCGTCTGACCGTTTTTAACCTATAACGAAAGGAAGCCCGCTCATGAAATTAAAAGGAAAAACGGCTGTCATTACAGGAGCAGGTCAAGGCATAGGCTTAGCTATTGCCGCAGCCTATGCCAAGGAAGGAGCGAATCTTTCACTCAATCTGTATGGCAAAACACCGGAGGAATGCGCTTCGATCGTGACGGCGCTTAAAGCGTATCCTGTCGATGTCATTGTAACCGAAGGTGATATTACGTCGGAAGCAACAGTGAAGCAACTCGTCGAGGCAACGATTGAAACCTTTGGAGTCATTGATATATTAGTCAATAATGCCGGAATTATTACTGAAAGCCTGGTCCATGAAATGCCTACCGATATGTGGGACAGAATGCTCGAAATCGATTTGAAAAGCGTGTTTTTGACAACGAAGCATATCGTGCCCTATATGATCGGGCAGCGCTCGGGAAGAATCATTAATATCGCTTCCCAGCTAGGCCAAAAGGGCGGGATCAAGCTCAGTCACTATGCCGCCGCCAAGGCAGGGGTTATCGGTTTTACGAAATCGATCGCGCTCGAGCTTGGGCAATACGGCATTACGGCCAATTGCATCGCGCCCGGACCGGTCGAAACCGAGCTTTTCCTTGGACTCAGCAAAGAGTTTCAGGAGCAAAAGAGACAAGAGCTGGTCATTCCCCGCATTGGCAAAGTGGACGAAATCGCGCCAACGGCTGTTTTTCTAGCCTCCGATCCGGACGGCAATATTTATACCGGTCAAACGCTTGGACCTAACAGCGGAGATGTCATGCTGTAATAAAAATCTATCATTCGATCAGGGAGGTTATTCATATGACAGTACCGACAATATATAGATCAGAAGTAAAGAAAGGCGAGCCTGCGCCGGAAGGCATGATGAAAGCAGTCGTTTACCGGGGGAAAGGCAACCTTGCGCTGGAATATCGACCGATTCCGAAAGCCGGAATGGGCGAGGTCGTCATTCGCACGACCGCAACGACCGTTTGCGGCACCGATATTCATATTTTGCACGGCGAGCATTGGGTCGAGGATGGCCGGATTTTGGGGCATGAGCATGTCGGGATCGTGCATGAGGTTGGCGCAGGCATCGAAGGCATTTCAGTGGGCGACACGGTCATGTGCAGCTCCAATACACCATGCGGCACCTGCTTTTATTGTCAAAAGGGCATCCCCGCGCAATGCGTCGGACCAGACGGCGGCAATGAAACGCCCGGCGGCTGGATACTCGGCAACACCATCGAAGGAACGCATGCCGAATACTTTAAAATGCCCTATCCCCGATATAATTTAACAAAAGTGCCGGATGATGTGACAGCGGAGGAAGTGTTGATGATTTCCGACATTGGCTCCACCGGCATCGCAGCGGCGGAAAAAGCCGAAATTCAGCTTGGCGACGTCGTTGTCGTATATGCTTGCGGTCCTGTAGGCTTATGCGCCATCGCAGGCGCGCGGCTAAAAGGAGCAAGCTTAATCATTGGCGTGGACACGAATCCTGCAAGGATGGAAATCGCCAAGCAAATGGGAGCAGACATCGTGCTTGATTATCAGCAAACGGATGTCGTTGCCGAAATTATGAAATTGACAAACGGACGCGGCGCCGATGTCGCCATCGAGGCGCTTGGCAGACAAGAAACGTTCGAAAACTGCTTGCGGTCGATTCGAAGAGGCGGCGTCGTATCCAGTGTCGGCATCTATTCCGGCCACCTCTGCATTCCGTTCGAGACCTTTGCCGGAGGCATGGGCGATCACAGCATTGTGACCACACTCTGCCCAGGCGGAAGAGAGCGGATGTTGCAGCTCATCAAATTAGTTAAAACGCATCGGATGTCTCTTTCTTCGATGGTGACTCACCGCTATCATATCGATGATATTCTCGAAGCTTACGACACGTTTGAGCATCAGAAGGATGGCGTGATCAAGGTCATGGTCACTTTTTAATCAATAGGCTGGACGTATGTTTTTATAGCCTTTCCCGTTTGCATGCGAGCGGGAAAGGCTGCTTTCATTTGGGTAGGGGATCGAAAGCGATCCCTTGCCTCACAATATCCTCGATGGAATACGCTGATAGAACAGACTGAAATTGCTCTTCAGCCTTCGAAAGAACTAATGAAATTATTTTCTCGGTACCGGTATTGGGTACGGACCAATAAGGTGTACTCTGACCTGCGCCAGGGGCGCGATACACATCGCCAATGGTAATTTCGGATGCTTTTTTGGATAAGGTGTATCCGCCGTAGCGTCCGCTATAAGCAGTCACTAGCTCGGCTTTTGTTAACGAAGCCAATATTTTCCGAATATAAGTCGGTTCTACCTCCAATGTTTTCGCTATGACATGACTTTTTAATAAAGTGTCTGATTTAGAAAGAAGGACAAGAGCACGAATAGAAACATGAAACCAGCTCGGACCCAGATCCCCAGAATGAATCAAAAACTGCAACTTGTCCCACCTCCTGCTAAGATATTGCCTATTTATTAATACCCACTATATCACTAAAAAGCAATTGACAACCACATAAGTTTGGAACATAATTTAATTGTGAATACATTATTCACAATTAAATTGGAAGCGCATTCATAAGGAGGAGTAGTATGGATTTCGAGAGCAGAGTATTACCGGAGTTAAGACCACTGTTAGCGCTTTTTCCTCAAATGAACTTGCCCGATGACTTGCAGCTAATCCGCAGCTTCCCTAAACCTGAAATGGAGAAATCACCTCATGTTATAACAAACAGCAGAATCATTCCAGGCCCGGCCGGGGAGCTAATGGTAAAGATCTATGAACCTGCTGACAGGCCAGGCACGAGCCTGCCTGCTCTATTATGGATTCATGGCGGGGGTTATGTTCTCGGTCATCCAGACTCCGATGATGCATTGTGCGAACGTTTTGTGATGGAGGCCGGTTGTATGGTCGTTTCTGTCGATTATCGTCTCGCTCCTGAGCATCCTTATCCTGCGGCGATCGATGATTGTTATGCGGCATTGAAGTGGACGGCTGACTCTGCAGGTGAATTAAACATAGATTTGAACAGAATCGCCATCGCTGGAGCTAGTGCAGGAGGCGGATTAACGGCAGCACTTTCTTTAGTCGCCCGTGATAAAGGCGGTCCTGCTGTTTCTTTTCAAATGCCATTGTATCCGATGATTGACCATCGCAATGTAACGCCATCCAGCCATGAAATTACAGCAAGCAACGCGATATGGAATCGTGACCGCAATATTGCAGGGTGGAGCATGTATTTGGGCGAACATGCCGCCGGCGAGATTTCCCCCTATGCTGCTCCAGCCCGTGCGGAAAGCTATGCCGGACTGCCACCCACTTACACCTGTGTCGGACAATTAGATCCCTTCCGAGATGAAACCATGGAATATGTCACGCGACTGGCTCAAGCCGGCGTAGATGTCGAGTTTCATTTGTATCCTGGCTGTGTCCACGGCTTTGAAGCGCTTTTCCCGCAGGCTGAGATCAGCCAATTGGCAAGCAAAAGCTATGTCGACGCTTTGAAAAAAAGCTTTGAACGCTGAAAAATTTTGGTTTGATGATTAAAAACAGGAAAGGCTGCCGACAGCTCGGCAGCCTTTCTCACTAAGAGACAATTATTCTTTCGTCGCTACCGGAACCTCCAGCGGCTTCACAAGCTCTTCATTCACTTTGTACAGATCGGCAGGCGCCTCACACTTATCGCAGTTGATGCCAGGAGCGTTAGGCGCTTCTTTGATCGCATCCTTAGGAATTGGCTGGATTGTCGCTCCAGGCGTAGGATTGCCGTTCAACGCGGAGTCCAGTGAAATTTCCGGCACCAGAATTGGATTAAACACCTCTGTTACAAACGAAGTAGGAACCTTCGAATCCGGAAAAGCATTACAGCCGTCAACGAATTCATCGCCTTCGCACACCTTTACCTGATCGCTAGGCACCCAAGGAAGCGGATATTCCACGTTATGTGGCAGCTCCTCCTCTGAAATCGCTCCAGTTAGCAGCTCCATCATTAATTTGAAGGAATAACCTCCGTATGCAGGTCCCGCTCCAGCAGAAACGCCTTCTATTTCTTTATTTGCCAGCGCCAAGCGGAAGCCGTTGGAGTTTTCACCGACTACAGGCACCTTCTTATTGGCTTCTTTCAGCGCTTGTACGGCCCCAAATTCGCCCGCTTCCGCCCATATGCCGTCTACATCCGGATACGCAGCCAAAGCCTTCATCGTATTCGTTTTCGTTTGAACATCATCCCAGTTGCTATAGTACTCCGACACGATTTCAATGCCAGGATATTTGTTGAAAACGGACATCGCCCCTTCATAGAGCATCAGGTCGACGCCATTGCCCGCAACGCCGCGGCTCATAAATATTTTTCCTTCCCCGCCTAACAGGTTCACTAAGTACTGGGCCGTGTTTTGCCCATGCCCGGCTGTAACGTAAGTTACGTTGTAGCCGCAATTATTCGTTACCGTGCCATCATAGAAAAACATTTTCACGCCCTGGTCGCACCCTTGCTGAACAACCGCGTTAAGCGCCGTCGGCGAGATCGGCATCGCGATAATGCCGTCAGCCCCATCGGCAATCATGCTTTGCAAATCGGAAATTTGCTTTTGTGCATCCGCACCGGAAATGACCTTTTTAATTTCTACCATCTTGTCGTAAGGAGGCGTCTGGGCAAGCGCCATAATAATATTCGCCGCTTCATTTTGCCAAGCATTTCCGCTATAGCTCAGATTCAAATAAATTTTGTATTTCTTATCCGGCGCACTTTCATTTTGCGTGTTAGATGCTCCAGAAGTAGATCCTGTATTATTGCCGCATGCCGCGAGCACAATTAGTACCAACATCATACAAATTGAAACGAATGATTTGCCACGGGTAATTTTTCTTGTCGACATAAATGAAAACCTCCATTTTTTAATATCCATTTTTTTAATATCCATTTTTAATCGCTTACTGGCTTAAAGGTCTAACCGCTTTTGCTTTGGCTTTAAAGAAAAATGCGTATATATCCTTTCTCAAGAATCCTAAAACGAAAGCAATCATAAATCCGTAAATGAAGGTTTGCCAGCCTTGACTGATGCCGAGCGCTTGAATGATGGTCGAAACCGTTGTCAGCAGAATCGCCGCTCCTATGGTACCCATATAATTGCCGCTTCCTCCCGCAATCGAGGTCCCGCCGATAACCACTGCCGCAATGGAAGGCAGCAGGTAGGATTCGCCCATATTCAAGCTCGCACCGCCCGCGTATCCGACGAGCATCATTCCGGTTAATCCCGCGCACAAAGCGCTAATGGCATACGTACAAACGATTAATGAGGTCACCGGCAGGCCTGCAATTTTAGCTGCTGTCCGATTGCTTCCAACTGCATATAGCTGACGTCCGAATTTTGACAGCTTTTGAACAGCCGTTCCCACAATCGCAACCAGGACCAGTACATAAACCGGCAGCGGAATGCCTCCCAAATCCGAGGTCATCAGCTTCTCCAGGAAAGCGGGCGGCATGCCGGCCGTCGTCCCTTTTGTAAAGCCTAATATGGCGCCGGTAACAACCATCTGTGTGGCAAGTGTCATAATAAAGGACGGAATGCGAAGAAGCGTCACCCCCAAGCCGTTCACCACACCAATTAACGCTAAAATAATAAGAATGAGCGGAAAGGACCACCAGGCTGTATTGCCAGTACCTAACCAAGCGGTAGTCAAAACGCCGGATAACGTGATTAATGAAGCAACGGACAAATCCAATTCACCTAAAAGAATGACCAAGCCTTGTCCCAGGCCGACAAGAACAAGCAAAGAGGATAAAATTAAAATCGCTTCGGCTTGCTGGAAAGAGCCAAAGGAAGGGCTGATCAGCCTCGATGCCATAATCAACGCGACACTGATGGCGAATAGGAACAGAATGTAGCTGGTTTCACCCTTCATTCTTGCTTTTCCGGTAAATTTCGAAAGGTTGTTCATCATCGCTATAAAGTCTCTCCCCTCTTCGAAAGCTTGACGCTTAGACCGCCGATCAGAACAGCGGCAATGAGAATTAAACCTTGGTAAATATTCGTGTAGAAGGTAGAAACCCCAAGTACGAATAGCATTTTTTGCAGGACCGTCAATATGCCGGCGCCGACAATGCTTCCGATCACACTTCCCTTACCACCTCCAAATGTCGTCCCTCCAATAGCAACAGCTGCAAATACAAGCATCAGAAAAAGCGTGCCGCCGCTTGCATCCCCGCTTGCCGTCTGGGCGCTAAGCATAAATCCTGCTAAGCCATAAATAACACCTGCGAGAACAAAGGTTAGAAACGTATATTTTTTGACATCAATACCCGCTTGAACCGATGCGCGCTCATCTGCGCCTATACCGTAAATGTATACACCAAACGGCGTTTTTCTAAAAAACATCCATGCAGCCGCAAAAAGGAGAATGACGATTGCCGCCACTGGAATCACGCCGCCGATCAGCTTTGTTAAGCCGTAAGAAATTTCCATCGGAACGATTCCTCCCGGCGCTGGCCTGAGCACTAATGCAACGCCTTGGCACATAATCATCGTCGCTAACGTAATTGCAATCGCCTGCACGCCGCCATAGGCCACAAAAAATCCGTTAATCGCGCCGAGGATTGCGCCGGCCAAAATGACCATGATCAATCGCAGCAGCACGCCGCCGATGCCATCGCCCAAATCGCTGGACACAATGACGTTTGAGAGAATCACCATTCCTCCAACCGACATATCGAATTTACCAATCAAAATGATCAACGTCAGTCCAGTCGCCGCAATGGCCAGGGCAACCGTATTATTCAATAAATTGTTAAGGGAGAACGCAGTGAGCACATTATTGCCCGCCCCCGCATAAATCACGAATACGAGCGCGAAGATCAACACGGAGATGATCGTTCCGTTTGAGAATAAGGTAATGAGACGAGTAGATTTTGGCTTGGCCGGCTGCGTTTTTATTTCCAAAGCGGTATTCATGCCCTTACCTCCTTTGCAGTGAAATGACCTGTGGCTGCGGATAGAAGATTTTCCGAATCAAACGCCTCTCTCATCACATCCGCGACAATTTGCCCCTTATAAAAGACAAGTATGCGATCACACAAATCAATCAGCTCCGGCAAATCGGTAGAGTACCATAATACGGACCCGCCTTCCGCGGTAAATTCCTGTGCCATATGATAGAAGGCATTTTTGGTGGGGATGTCCACTCCCCTTGAAGGATCGTATAGCAGGAGATACTGGGATTCCGTCATTAAAGCTCTAGACATCAGCGCTTTTTGTTGATTGCCGCCCGACAAGGATTCGATTGGCATTTGCAAATATCGCTCCTCCAACGTCATTTTATCCGCTAAAACCTTACTGTTCCCCAGCTCACGCTTGCTCCCGATAAATCCTAACCGATTGATTTTGTTCAAGGAGGATATAGAGATATTGGAAAGTGTGCTTAGACCTTGGAAAATGCCTTCCGTTTTTCGTTCTTCGGGAATAAAGAACATTCCGTTCCTCAAGGCGCTCTTCGGGCTTTTTATTTTCACCTCGCGCTGCTCGATTTTGATGCTGCCCTCTTTCATCGGCATTAAGCCAGCCAGCAATTGGAACAGCTCATGCTGTCCTTGGCCTTCCAGTCCAGCAACGCCTAAAATCTCACCCTTGTGCAGATTAAAGCTTATATTGCGGACGGTCTTTCCGGTTAATTGCTTAACTTCTATGCCGGGATCTCTGTTCGCAGCTCTAGTTTTCGTTTTTGAATCCGATGCCTTGTCTTTAGAATCACCGATCATCATTTGGAAAATATCCGAATCCGTCACGCTGTCCAGTCGAATGGTATCAATCGATTTTCCATTCCGCAGCACCGTGCCCGTTTTGCAATATTCCCTAATCTCATTCAATCGGTGCGAAATGTATAAGATCGTTAGATCCCCATTTCCAATCCTCTCGAGTATCCTGAACAGCCAATCTGCATCCGGAAGCGCTGCCGTAGGCTCATCCAGCAAAAGAAGCTTGGGTTTATGACTAATCGCTCTCGTAATCTCCAGCTTTTGCCGCTCCGCAAGTGATAGAGTTCTCACCTCGCGAGTAGGAGCGATATGACTTAGCCCGAATTCATCCAGCAGCTCCGCCGCATAGTCATTATTTCTCCGTTTGGATATCAGACCGCTTCCTTTGTTTAAATCAGGCAATACCAGATTCTCAGCTACCGTTAAATTCGGAAGCAGACTCAGCTCTTGGAACGCGGTTGAGATCCCTGTGCTTCGGGCATCCATAATGTTCTTCGGCTGATATTGCTGTCCATTCAAAACAATCTCGCCTTCGTTAAGACTAACCAGTCCGCTTAAAATTTTAATGAAGGTTGATTTGCCGGCGCCATTCTCCCCGATAATGGCATGAAATGCTCCTTTCTCTACTTCAAAAGAGACATGATCGAGCGCCAAGGTCGCTCCATAGCGCTTGACCACCTGCCTTACCTCCAAAAAACTCATATCCATTCCCCCTCACTGCAACTGCAATTAACAATGTAAGTAGTCCTGTTCTTTACTTCTTATATGTACTTTAACAAAATAGTGACCTGCCAGATAACATTTGTGTCAGATTATATAACATGTTATTTTAAACAAACAAAAAACAGACAATAGCTTTGCCATAAGGCGAAGCTATTGTCTGTTTTCACTTCATTTGCGCTGTCATCGAACGATTAACTCTTCAACGTTTTCGATTGCAAATAGGTATCTGGATTATTATCTGTATAGTTAATAATAAGTTCGTCAATCGTCATGAAGGCGCCGCCGATCAGTCCTGTCATTTTACCGAGCGCATCTTTGTTGATCTGCAAATTACGCGTTGCAAGCGGCAATGAGCGCTGATAAATTCCTTGACGAATGGAGGCTAGCAGTACGTCACCGAACTCAGCCACTCTTCCGCCGATCGAAATTAATGACGGATTGGCAAAATTGACGATTGAAGCGATCACGCGGCCAATCATTGCTCCGCTCTCGCGGATGAGCTCGACCGACAAAGGGTCAAGCTGTTTGATACCGATACCAATATCCCTCAGCGTGAGCTCGCCCTTTTCTTCCAGAACGCCAAGCAAATAATTGCTCCTGCCTGTTAGAGCTAGCTCCTTAGCTCTGGCTGCAATCGCTTTACCGCCGCATATCGCCTCGAGGCAGCCCTTATTGCCGCACCAGCAAAGCACATCCTCGCCCACATCAAAATGCCCGATATCGCCGGCACTGCCGTTTGCGCCGCGAAACAGCTTGCTATCAAGAATAATGCCTGCACCGATGCCCGTGCCAATCTTAACATAAATCAGGTTTTCTACCTCAAAATTCAACCCTTTGGCATACTCGCCAAGCGCCATAATATTTACGTCATTATCGACATAGCATGGGCAATCGAAGTGCTGAGACCAGAAATCTCTTATCGGATAACGGTCCCAGCCTGGCATAATTGGAGGTGAAATTGGCCGTCCCGATGAAAATTCCACAGGACTCGGAATTCCGATACCGATCCCCATGATGGTTTCTTTGCCTATACCCGTATGATTCATGAGACGGCTCACCATATTGTACATATGCGTCAGTGTATCCGCAGGGTGCTTGCTTAGATCAATATCATCTCGATCCGTATGTAAAATGTTACAATCAAAATCACAGATTGCGACGCGCACACTGGACGAACCGACTTCGAAGGAAATGACATGTCCCGCATTTTTATTCAAAGCATAGAGCCTAGGCTTTCGGCCTCCGCTAGAGGTTCCGATCGTAGAGACTTCAATTAAGTTTTCTTTCTGCAATCGATCAATATGATCGGAAACGGCCGTCAAAGAAAGACCCGCTTCCGTGGCGATCTCCATCTTGGTCATGGAATGCTTCGCTCTTCTAATGATTTGGAGAACGTGTGCGGTCATAGCGAGCACTTGTACTTTCACCACTTTCGTTTTGTCATGCTGGAAGCTCGCCAGAAGTAGACGATGACAAATGTAAAAAAAAAACGCTTGTATGTGATTAACAAGCGTTGCAGTCGGTAAAAATAACAACTTCAGGCAAACTATCCATTACTTCTACTATACCATCAATATTAAAAGCTCTACAAGACAACTTTTCGTGTAGATCAAATATTATTGCGTAGATGAGTTGGGAACGGCAGTGCGTCCCAACTCCCTGAATTAATAGTTATTCGACCGTACTCACCCATCTGCCGCTATTCGCGGATTCCAAGATCGCATCGGAAATAACATGTATGCGATACCCATCGTGGAAGTTAGGCGAAACTTCCGTATCATTGACGATTGCGGAAATAAAATCATGCGCTTCAATGATTTTTGTCTCGCCATAGCCGATACCTAAAGCTGGAATTGGCCATAATGCTGGACCGTTCGGATGAGCGGGTCCTGTATAAATCGTACGGAAGCCGCGTCTGTCCTCTGGATCATCCGAGAAGCAGACTTGCAGCTCATCACGGCGTTCATAGTTAAAGCAGATGGAGCCTTTGTCGCCATGAATTTCAAACGTTAGAAAATTATTTCTGCCCCATGCGTTGCGTGTCGCTTCAATGCTGCCCACAGCTCCGTTCTCAAAACGGATCAGCGTGCTGATCTCATCGTCAACGTCAACAGCCGCTTTCTTTACATCGCCGGAAGACTTAACCGTACCCAGCTTATCTACTGGACCCGAAGACACTGGACGCTCTTTAATCCAAGTATTGGCTGTTCCCATGACCTCGGTAATTTCACCAACCAAATAACGGGCGAAATCGATAACATGCGTGCCAATATCACCAAGCGTTCCGGAGCCTGCAATATCCTTGCGGAAACGCCAGGACAACGGCGAATTCGGGTCTGCCGACCAATCCTGCAAATACGTTCCACGGAAGTTCAGAACGTTGCCGATTGCGCCTTCTTCAATATATTTCTTCGCCAGTGTAACGGCAGGTGTACGGCGGTAGTTGAATGCGACCATATGCTTCACACCAGCTGCGGTTACCGCATCCAGCATCTGCTTCGCTTCTTCCGTCGTTCTTGCCAGTGGCTTCTCGGAAATAATATGTTTGCCTGCTTTGGCAGCGGCAATCGCAATTTCCGCATGTGTGTTATTCGGTGTAACGATATCAATAATATCAATGCTTGGATCTTCGACAATACGTCTCCAATCCGAGGAATAGGTCTCAAAGCCATAACGGCTTGCTGCTTCCTTAGCCAAATCATCATTAATGTCTACAACAGCTTTACGGTAAGGAATGGCTGGCGCCGGCCAGAAGAACATTGGCATGCCTGCATAAGCTAGGGAATGTGCCTTCCCCATGAACCCTCCACCGATCATTCCTACATTTAATGTACGCATCGTTTTCTCTCCTTCTCTATCTTTCCTTATTTTGCTGCATCCAGAATAACTTGAGGAGCATCAGTTTGATATACGGTTTTCCAAGATTCCAAAATATTTTCTTGATTTACTTGCAGAGCCGGAACCGCTACATATGGAGGCGCTTCTTTACCGAGCAAGGAATAAGCAGCCAGAATCGCTTCCGCAACGCCTTGGTCGTAAGGCAACTGCGCGCCCAAGCCTTTAATCATACCGCCTTTGGCGATATCAAGAGCAACGTTAGTACCTAAGTCAATTGTAGAAATAGCCAAATCATTTCTTCCAGCGGAACGGGCAGCAGCAAGCGCGCCTTCAGCCGGTACGTCCCAAACCACGAACATACCTTTCAAATTCGCATTTTTAGTAAGCTGTGCAGCAGCAACCTTCTCACCGTCATTCGGGCCGGCGATTCCGCCGCGATCTACAATCTTAATATTAGGATACTCTTCTTTAATCGTTTTTTCAAAGGCATCGGTTCTTTGCTTTGTTACAAAGAAATCAGCATCATGATAAATCACGCCTACTTCGCCTTCTTCGCCGATTGCTTTCGCCAAAATATGTGCAGCTTCTACGCCGTTGCCATAGTTATCGGCTGAAACGACACTGACATAATCTTTACCTGCTACCAGTCCGTTAGCCTTATTGTCCATGAACACAATTTTAACGCCTGCATCAGCAGCCTTCTTAAAAATATTAGCTGTCGATACAGCATCGACCGGGATACTAACTAGTATGTCAGGTTTTTTCGCAAGAATCGTCTCGATGTTAGCAACCTGTGTTTCTGCTTTAAAGTTAGCGTCGGTTGTTGCAACGATTTCGATATTCATTTTAGCAAAAGTATCTTTCAGACCCTTAAGCTGTGCTGTGGACCAGTCATTACCAGCGTAATGCATGGAGATTGCCGCTGTGTAATTGCCTTCTTTAATCTTATCAACCTCTTCTGCCGTCAACTGAAGCGTCTTAGCGGAAACCGCGCTTTCACCGTCCGGACCTTTGCTCAAAATTTCTTTATCCGGCAAAGCTTGATTAATGGTTATTGGTTCGCTTGCTTCAGCCGGAGCTGCTGTTTCTTCGTTCGTCGTGCCGTTATTTGCGGACCCTTCATTCGATGCGGCCGGAGCTTCGTTACCGCCAGTATTGTTCGTACCGCAAGCCGCTAGCGCTAAGCTGAAAACAACCAGTAAAGAAATCATAACAAAAGAAAGTTTTCTCATTGTCGTTATGCCCCCAATATATAATGTATTAAATCAGATTAAGCTGGTCTTTCAAATACGTCTTGCTAATCTTTGCACCTTCAAGCGGGTTTCCATAACTATCCAGCTCTACTGTAATCCAGCCAGCATATCCACTTGCCTGAAGCACCTCCAGCATATCTCCAAACCGCTGTCGGCCTTCCCCTAGAGGCAAAAAAGCACCAGAGGCGTAATCCTTGAAGTGCACATAAGGAATACGGTCTGCATATTTTTTAATGATGGCAACCGGATCGCCGCCACCCGCTTCGATATGCGCTGTATCCGGGCACAAGCCGATGGAGGTAAGCTCCATAAGACGGTCTAGCTGGTCGGGTCCCTGTGTAATCGTACCCAGATGAGGATGGTAGGTTGCAGTTAGGCCATAACGTGCTGCCGCTTCAGCTGCAAGGTCAAGTCCTTTGGCTAGCGCTGCGTAGTCTGTTTCACGAATACCGCTTGCGCGAATTGCTCCGCCTCCGAGCACCAAATACTCTGCTCCCGCTTCAGCCGACAACTTCGCCACCTTCTCTATTTTGGCAAGCTCCTCCACCAAAATGTCCTCGTAGATGAAGTTTGCACCGGTATATACACCGATCAGTGACAAGCCATTGTCCTCCAGCAGCTTGCGAAACTCATCCAATCGATTCTCGTATTGCATCAAGTTACCGTCAAACAGCTCAATCCCCTTATATCCCGCTGCAGCGATATCAACAATCGCTTGTTCCGTGGAACCATTCGCGAGATAATACAGATCTTTAACTGAAGTAACCCCGGCTGGATGTCCAACGACTCCACCCCATGTGTTTGTCTGATAGCCTAACTTCATGGTTTAACCCCTTTCCAACAAAATCCCCTTTTGCTGCATACTAAGCCTGCCCGGTATTCTCCAGTTTCACCTCCTGAGGCTAATCTGATTCAACGATGGAATACTAAACTTTGACACAGACAATTAAGCGCTTTCAAAACGACGGTATAACTCAACCACTTTTAACTGCCAACACTAACATAAAACTTTTAATGTTAAAAGTTCTGGTCTTAGTTAATGTATGTTTGAGCTTAGATGCGTCTTTAATAGCAGTATAGAAGATAAGTAAAGCTTAAAATAGTCGAATAATTTAACATGGAGAGATGAACTTTTTAGCACTTAGGAGGAAACGCCATTATGACTTCACCCGCGCAATAACGCGAGCAACGGCAGAATCTGCTTTGATATACAACGGAAGAGCAATAATTTCAAATGTTTTGACATGCAGCAGTGCTGCTACATTAGCTAGGTTCTCAATAATTAGAATTTTATTCAGGAACAATCGCTTATGGATAGCATAAGGCTCTTTATCCGGCGATGGTGTATCCAGCCCTACCATTTTCACTCTTTTTCTAACCAAAAAATCGGCAAATGCCGCTGTCAACACAGGGTAATCGGTAAAATAATCCGGCCTTCCGTATCGTTCACCGCTGCCCGTGTACAGAATGACGATCTGACCCTCTCGAACCAGCTGCTCGTATTGCTCCTTATAATCAACCGAAGGCTCCCCGGATACATCGAGCAAGCAGCCGTCACCAATAAAGGTGTCAATCAGGAACTCATTTAAATATTGATTGCAATCGAGCAAATGCATAGGGCCATCTATGTGCGTGCCAGCATGCATATTAATCGATAGCTGATGATTGTTGTAGAAATCCTTGTGAAAATGTTTGGATTGCACCAGTTCCGTCTCCTCATCGCCTGGGTATACAGGCATCCCCGTCTCAATAAGACGAGTAAGATCAATAATCATTCTTCTGAGACTCCTCTCCGTTTAAGAAAATACGAATTTCAGGCGCAATTGACTCATACATTAATTTGACAATCCTTGTTGAGAAAGGAGTTTGCTGATGTATATTCATTCATCTGAAAACACGCCTTCTTCCAGCTATTCAAAATGCCCATTTACCATTGAAGTTCTTGGTGAGGGAACGGTCGCAGCTGTGCCAGACCGAGCGGTGGTCGTGCTGGGAGCCGCAACAGAAGGTGCTGTTCTGCAGACGGTACAAAGTGATAATGCGCAAATCGTTACAAGCTTGATTGAATCGCTTATGGAGCTAGGCATTCCGAAGGAAAAGATACAAACCTATGATTTTCGAATCGAGGCCCAGTACGATTACATCGAAGGGCAGCAAGTCTTTCGGGGCTATAAAGCAACCCATCTTCTGCAAATGACAATCGACAATATAGAAGACACCGGTCTCGTGATTGATACGGCCGTATCAAACGGCGCGAATAGCGTGACAAGCATTCAGTTTACGGTTGCGCAGCCGGCCATTTACGAGAATGAGGCATTATCGCTTGCCATACACAATGCACGGCAGAAGGCCGAAACGATCGCAGCTGCACTCAGCGTCAAGCTTGCCGCGATTCCCTGCCAGGTTCAAGAGCTTTCTCGAACCGCAGAACCGCAGCCTTTCAGCGCCTCTCTGCATATGCAAAGCGCGGCCACACCAATTGAACCCGGGGAGCTGTCTTTATCCGCTTTTGTCCGCGTGTGGTATTTGTTCGGTTGAGGAAGACTCCAACACCAATGGATGCTCTTCCTTTTCTTTTCGAAACGAAGCAACATCTCGTTTGGAGTCTCCCTCTTCTATAAAGGCAACTGTCTTCCAGCCTTAAAAAACTCCGCTCGCTTCATAAAGACTTCCTCAATATTTTGCACAATGGGTCCGTTTTCTTCCGACTTCCGTTTTACCTCGATCCATTCCGGATCATTTCTGAAGATATCCCACTTATCCGTCCTCTCGTCCATATCTGCGTATTCCAATATGTAATACAGCTTCGGAGCATCAGTCGTATCCACCCAGAAATCGGTTACCTTCATTTCCAAGCGCTCAAAAATACCAAGCGTATGATTCGAAAAACGCTCATGGATCGCGTCTAATTTTTCTGGAAACATCGTGTATATACGGAGCTCGTACAGCATACCAATCAACTCTCCCTTTTCCTATTTAGTGGACTAATTATATCATAATCAAGACCAAATTAACGAACGGAGCGTATTCAGACTGCAATCCGGAAGGCTGTCATCGGAATCGGAGCGATTGACGGGATTACGCTTCAGCAAATGATTACATACAGCATTATCTATAGATCTAAAATGAGCAAACGCTTCGCTTACATGGCTATTCCGACTAAAAAGTTAACCCTTCAAGCTAAATAGTTATACTATACTCGTTCGGATGGGTAGACTATACTAGAAAAAAACAGTATGTGGAGGAATAAATATGATCGTATTCGCAGCTACTTTAACGGCTATGTCAGGTAAAGAAAAGGAGCTTGAAGAAGCTCTCGTTCATATGGTATCCAAGGTACAGGAAGAGGATGGCGCTGTCATCTATACCCTTCTTCGAGCAAAAGATGATCCAAAGCAATTTACCGTATATGAAAAATACAAGGATCAAGCAGCACTTGACCACCATGATTCAACGCCTTACATGAATGAATTTCGCGCGAAGCTTGATTCTCTTCTAGGCGCAGAAATAACCGTTATTCATTATGAGGAAATCGCGGCTATCAGCCGTTAACACAGCAACAGGCGGCCAGCATTTATACTGGCCGCCTGTTTTTTGGCTATCGTTCCCTTAAGTATGTATGTTTCTTATCTATCCGAATTATGTTTCATTTTAAAATGACCCTATCGGTACGACATCAAGCATAGATTTATAGCGCTATTATCATTATTCCTCACACTGTGCTGCTATTTCAAATTCACCCTAATCCTCATTTTAATATCCCGACATATATTTTTCTCTTTTTAATTTCCATTTATATTACGATGTTCCATTAGGAAAAGTAATCATAAACCTTGTGCCCTGCCCAATCTTGCTTTCTACATTAATGACTCCGCCCATATGTTGAACACCGCTATAGGTGACCATCATACCTAATCCCGTTCCTTGCGTTTTCGTTGAGAAATAGGGTTCTCCTAATCGACGAATTTGTTCTTTGTCCATGCCAACGCCTGTATCCTTAATTTCAATGCTAATTTTATCAATTGTACCAATGATGGCAATCTCTACTTTACCATTTGGAGGAGTCGCCTCAAGCGCGTTCTTCACTACATTAAGCATACACTGTCGAAATAGACCCGAATCGCCTAGCATATGACGTTCATACGTTATGGTTGGACCTATTAAAGTTACACCTTTATTCAAAGCATAGGGCTCCATTAATTTGACGACCGAATCCAATTCCTCATATAAATGCAGTAATTTGATCTCAGACGGTCTTTGTTTTGCAAATTGGAGGTATCCGCTAATAATGGATTCCGCTCTGTCGAGCTCCTCTAGAGTGATTGCGATATATTCTTTACGCTTTATAGGATCTATGTGATCATTTCGCATTAGCTGAATGAAGCCTCGGACTGCTGTTAATGGATTTCGAACCTCATGAGAGATGCTCGCCGCTAATTGACTTACGATTTCCGTTTTTTCTTGGTGGGCTAATTGCTGTCGTATAATGTGGTTTTTACGAAGCTGCTCGATAGCCAAAAGAAGCATGATGATTCCCACACATTGAAAAAGAGTAAGAGCAAGAAGGGATTTCAGAACTTTAAAAATAATTTGGGGAGTATACGTATCAATAAAAAGAGTAAAGATCGAAAAGGTAATAGCGCTGCCAATTAAGGCAGCCATCGATCCAAGGACTATTCTCTGAAGCGAAGTCGTAAACTTATGTTTACGATATACATGCACGATCACCATTAGACAGGTCAGTATAGAATTGACCCAAAAAGCTCCGAATGCCCCTTCACCCCCCAAATAAAACCGGTAGCCGATCAGCACTAGAAATGATGAGATCAAAGAATATAACCCGCCATACAGACCGCTTAAGATTAAAGGAATCTGTCTCAAATCAAATATATGTCCACTTCTTAGAGTATCTAGAGGAAAAGACATACAGAGAATAATCGCTAAACCTGAGGCTGCCCCAATAAAAAGCTTTTGTTTGTTCCGGAGCTTCGGTTCAAACAAATGATATATGAAGATAGGAAAAAACAATATTAACATATTAACTGAAAGTTCTTCAATAATCTCCAAAAGGCAGCCTTCTTCCCGATAATAAGTTGGTTTCCATATTACATATGTCTCCAAATTTTTCTTTCATGAATTTTATTCTACGAAAACTCGCTAAAACCTTCATTTTGAAAGTGTTTTTCATCATCATATAACGGATTGTCGACACGCAAACGAAATACCATACCATATTATACTTAAATTGTAATATTAACATTATATTTAAACATTTTCATTAAAGGGATTCATGCGTAAATTGGGATAGACCAATAATCAGAAAATAAAACACTGCGGCAGCCTGGAACTTGAAAATAATGTTCTAGACCGCCGCTGCTGTTTATTTCCGACTACGATTGGCATCCGGTAATTTGATCAACTTTGAAAATAAAATAGGCTGCGGCAGAAGGTATTATCCTTCATGCCGCAGCCTTTTTCATCTAGCTATTTACTTACTTCGTATTATAGAACGCGACAAGCTCACGAACAACGGCCTCTAACGATCCGTCAACGCGTGTCTGACGCTGAGGTTTCTCGAACAATGCCGAGATTTGCTCCGGGAACTGCTGCTCAATGCCGCAAAGCTCGATCGCTTCATTGAATTTCGCAGGATGAGCCGTGGCGAGCGATACCGTGATTTCCTGCCCGTTCTCGTATTTATCCGCTGCAGCAACGCCGCAGGCGGAATGCGGATCAAGCAGATAACCTGCCGCTTTATATTTTTTGATTGTATCTAGACACTCTTGCCCTTGAACGCCATGCGCACCGAATTCGGCTTGCACCCTGCTGAGCGCTTCGCCGGAAATGACGATTTGCCCTTCCGCTTTGAACTGGTCCATCAGCTTGCGGATTTGTGCAGCATCCTCGTCAAGCACATAGTACAAGTAGCGTTCGAAGTTGCTTGCCACCTGTATATCCATCGATGGGCTGTACGTCGAGCGGAAGCCGCCCGGCTTATACACGCCCTCAAGGATAAAACGCTCCAAAATATTATTTTCATTCGTAGCTAGAATGAGCTTGCCGACAGGAAGCCCCATCCGCTTCGCTAAATAACCTGCAAATATATCGCCAAAATTCCCTGTAGGTACGCTAAAATTCACCTGCTTCGCGCCAGTTTGCTTCGTGATCTGTAAGTAAGCATAAAAGTAATACACCGTCTGTGCCATAATGCGTACGAAGTTGATCGAGTTAATCGCCGCAAGATGATTCGTCGCCTTGAAATCCAGATCCGCGAACAAATCTTTAATCATACGCTGGCAGTCATCGAAGTTGCCATCAACCGACAGGTTCAGCACGTTATCGTCCTGCACCGTCGTCATTTGCAGCTCCTGCACCTTGCTTACTTTGCCATGCGGATGCAGAATGCAGATTTTAATGCCATCTTTGCCCTTAACGCCTTCGATGGCCGAAGCGCCAGTGTCTCCTGAGGTTGCGCCAAGAATATGAATCTTCTTATTCTGTTTAGTCGCAACGTACGTATACAGCTGACCCATAAATTGCAGCGCGATATCCTTGAAGGCAAAGGTCGGACCGTGGAACAGCTCAAGCAAAAAGAGATCGTCCTTCAGCTTCCGGACAGGCGTTACCTCCGGATCACGGAAGGTCGAATAGCTCGCGTATACGAGATCCTTCAAATCCTGCTCCGGAATTTCTCCATTCGTATATAACGAGAAAATAGCAAGCACCAGCTCCTGATAGCTAAACTCCTGCCACTGCTTCAACGTTGCTGCGGAAACAACTGGAATTTCGTTAGGAACCAGCAAACCTCCGTCGTCTCCAAGACCCATCATAAATGCATCGATAAATCCTATTTTTCCTACATTCCCTCTTGTACTGATGTATTCCATCTGTAAATAGCCTCCTACCTGCACACATTCATCATATTGGTTAACTAAATCATATCATCGTTTGCCATAATAATCGAATCTTTTCCTAACCGTATACCATTTTTTATTCACTCATCGCCTTTAACGACTAATCCGAAAATCCTCGCGAACGTCATCGACTGTTCAGGAGATATGATACAGCGTCTGAGATCCTCAAGAGAAGCGCTCAGGCTGTTGAATTGACAGCTGCTAATATCGATGCCGCCAAGCTTTGTTTGCGATAGCTGCGCTTGATCGATATTCGTTTCGTAAAAGTAAACGTGAGACAGCGTCATATTGGACATATCCGCTTTGGCGAGCGAGCTTTTCTCAAGCTTGAAACCCTTGGCATTCACGAAACGCAGGACCGCATAATCCGCGACGCAATGCTCTAGCAGCACGTTCCGCAAGGTAGAGCCGGTAAGATCCATGCCCAGCAGCTTGCAATTATGAAAAGAGACTCTATGCAGAATCGCTTCGCTCAGATCCATATTGGATAAATCACAATTTTCAAAACGGACATCAGTCATTTCCGCTTTTCGCAGGCTCGTTCCACGAAATGCCACATTCCTAAAAACGACGCGGTCCAAATAGAGCTTATAGGCCGATTGATTATGAATGCCGCAATCTTGCATAATGCTGTCACTGATCTCCTGTTCATCCGTCCATTCATGATCAGACACAGAAAGTGACCTGAGATCGGAAGGGATTTTGGGAGCCTCTAGCTTTTCCTTTTTATTGGTCATGCTTTAACATCCGCCTTTGTGAAGAAGTTGCCACTACTTTTCATTGAAATCTTCTATTATCATAAGGAACATTTTCCATTGTATAATTTTCAAATTGATTATCGCCGTATGTCGCAATTTCCAGTACAACCACAGCATTCGTACACGTGGATTCTTTTATATTTTGATTATTCTGAGCTTGAACAATACGCTGAAGCAGCTTTTCTATTATATCATACACGTGTAAGTCACGATTGGACGAAATAGTACCGTAAGCAAGCCTGGCAGCGTCCGGTGAGATCATCGGCAATGAAGGGTATTGCCCGATGCCGATAATGACTTCTTGCTCATTACCATCTATAATGTGATAAATAGCGGCTCATTTTCAGGATAAATAACGTTATCACCCTTCTAGCCTTGTAATCACAAATTATAGAAGCACATATAAGGACGGAAGACATGGAAAAAGTATGTAGAACAGGATAATCTCCTTTTTTGCAGGAACGGAGGTACACAATGAAGTATGAGCCGACAATGGAACAGCGCGATGCCATAATGGGACAGCTTAGCGCGGAGCAGCGGCACTTCATGCATCATGAGCTCGTCCGAGGCAGACGAACATTGTTCGCGCGTCAGCTTGCCCGCAAGAAATGCCAGTTCATTCCGGAAGATGCTGCATTCGAGGATATCGAAGCTTTTATCGAGGAATGGGATTATATCGGATTCACTGACAGCGGCGAGGTATCTCCACATACGAAATGTGAATGCGGCCGGTCGTTGCGCTACCAGCACCAGGTGTTGCATCTTCCCACGAATACGATGCGCTACTTCGGTATCGAGCATTTGCAGCTGCATACCGGTATAGATGCTAAGGCGGTTTCCGCGATTTTGAAAGGCTTTGACGTGCTCGATGGCGAGATGAACGAGATGCTTTACAAGTATCGTGAAGGCTGGCAGCTGGCAGATCATGTATTTCTTCCACTACCCGGTGAGCTTGAAGTACCACATGATATTAGTGCGCATCTAGACGCCAAACTGCCGCTGCTCGATAGACAGGTTGCAAGACTGCGCAGCCTGCTGCGGGAGCTTGATCATGCCAGCAGACAAAAGCGTATTGCCTCCGCTCTAACCTATTTCAATGATGCCGAGGATGAATTACAAACGGAGGATGTCGAAGGTAATGGCGGTTTTAGCTTGACTGGGGCAGACAAAAGCCATGAGGCTTACTTTCCCAGCGGTGAAGTTAGCGGACAAGCCTTTCCTGCTAATAGCCAATCGGCGAGCGGGCAAGCGGCTTTTGATTTCGTTGATTCGGCAAGCGGGCAAGGCGCCTTCGACTTCGGCGAAGCCGATAACGGACAAGCGGCTTTCGACTTCGGCGATAAAGTAAGCGGCCAAGGCGCTTTCGTATTTGATGAAGCGGAAGAGAGTCAGCATACTTCGGCCTTGGGCTTTAGAGATGCTGCGGACGATAGGCTCCCTCCTAATGAGCTGAGAAATGTTACGGGCCTCTCCTTCGAAGAAGCCGGCCTAGTTTCCGACGGACGCAGCGGCATTGATCGTCTAACAAGCAGCCTTTACGTGCCGACAATCACAAAACCGTTCTACCTGCCTGCTTCCGCTCAGCGGATCGTAGATGACGCTTTGAAAAATGGACGTATCAGCACAAGAGCCGTCTCCGACTTCCTGATCGAGCAGAAGCTCGTGCAGGATGCAAGAATGTCGACAGGAAAGCCTGAAATCTACATTGCCGTTGCCGCATACCTGGACAGGCTTACGACAGCCGGCAACTGCAAGCTCGTGACGGGCGGTGCGGAGGACCGGGTTTATGCAAGCGCGAAAGCGAACAGCTAGACTGCGGACTTTCGACGAAAAAGATGGTTGATGCTTTATCAAGGATGGCAATACAGTGAAGGAAGCAGCCGAGAAGCTGCTGTTTAATATGAATACGTTTATTAGCGAGCGAAATTTGTAAAGCTGAAGTACTAGACGACTTTAACAGGCACAAATAAAGGTGCTGCCCCTATGCGGAGTGATCTGCTAATGAGACTGCACCTTTTGTTTTATACCGATGCGGCATTCCGACTAATCCAGGTTTCCCTAAAACAAATCCAGCTGCTCAATCACAGGAGGCGGCGGTTCAATAGGTCTGCCGCCGTCCGGTCTTCGCAGGCCAAGCATCTCCATCATCTGCTTCGCATTATCCGCAGCATCGCCGCCGGAGTTATTGTTGAAGATGACGCAAATATGCTCGCACTCCTGCTGCAGCTTCTCCAGCCTGTCTACCCACTCGCCCAGCTCTTCCTCGCTGTAGCGGTATAAATACCGCACCTCCCGCCAGTTCGCCGCTCCGCCCTGATTCCAGCCCGTGACGTTACGTCCATGGAACCGGACGATCGTGATCTCGCTGTCCGTCGCCTCAAGCACGGTCGGAATCGATCCGAGTCCCGCTTGCGGCTCATCGCAGACGCTATGAATCCACTGCTCCTGCTTCATAAATGACAGCGTCTTGACGCGGAATTCGGGCGTAAACCAGCTCTGATGACGGAACTCCAATGCGCAAGGAATTCCACCCATTCTTGCCTTCGCTTCCCGAATTACCCGTACGTTCTCACGCGTGCAATCGAACCACGGCGGATATTGGAACAGCGCCGCCCTCAGCCTGCCAGCTTCAATTGCTGGCGTAAGCATCTCACGGAACGCCGCGAACATATCGTCCAGTTCGGTTGGCTGCGCAGGCGCGCCCCGCTGATGCCCGGTCATCCCTTGGTACGCCTTCACTACAAAATGAAGCGAGCTTGGCGTTTCATCGACCCATTTGGCAAACCGGGCCTTGGATTGTATCGCATAAAAAGTACTATCCACCTCCACCAGCGGGAAGTGCTTCGCATATTGGCTCAGCTTGCTGCCTGCTTTCGAGCCCAGGGTATACAGCTGATCATAATCCCCCCAGCCGGCCAGCCCGATATGGATCGGCATGCTAACCCCTCCTTATAGGCTTACAAATAACGATACTCCGTGAAGGCTGCAGCTTGCCCTCTATACACGCCTTCTTCGTCTACTACATTCCATACCGTCGCATTCACGATATAGAAACGGATGCCAGTGCTTGAAATACGGATACCCGTGTAGTTATCGACATAGCCATTTGCCGTGACCGCCTCGAAGAAGCGTGCCCGCTCCGCGCGCTCCATCGGCTCAGCGGTCAGTCTCGAAGGGGTGCTTGTGAACTTCTCCCAATCCATTTCCCATAGCTTAAGCCCGAGGCTGTTCCCAAACTGGAGCACGGGATCAGCTTCCGTTCCGTGCGACAGAACGACCTTAGACGCTTGAAACAGCTGCTCCCATGCACTCTGGTCTTCCTGAAGCTCAATCAACTCTTTCCCCGTCCATCTGCGGTAGCTGTACAGCAGCAGTCTTGCATGCTCTTCGGTTGCTCCGGTCCCCGTTTGCTGTAATCGCATTCTACACTACCTCTCGATTTGTTCGTTTCCTTTACGTATATCATGAGAAAAGCCGTTTGTCCAATTTACTGAGATTGTTGCCTGAGTCCCGCGCCGTCTTTAGCGGTAAAGCTCAAAAAAACCGCACGACCGCCCTGAGCCGCTGTAAGTCCAACAGCTTCACGATGGCAATGCGATTTCTATTTTCCTTACTTTATATAAAATTATCCTGCCTCCTGGTCTGGCAGCTTCGGCAACGTAAGAACGATTTCTTCCAAAGCTTGATCCAGATTGGAGGCGCCAATGTCTATTTTTTGCTGCTCATATTGCTCTGCAGCATATTGATAGCGGGGGTCATAATAGTGCAGCAGCAGCAGCTTAGCCGCTTCGTTAAACTGGTCATCCTTTAACGACTGACGTATTGCAGCGGCGATAGGCGTATGAATCCGCTTCTCAATTTTTTCGAATGAGCGTATAAAATCTTCTTTATTTTCCTCAGGCTTATAGTCGTTTAAGATGTTAGCCACTCTTTCTTCGAGCGGAATTTCAATGTGTAGCGTTGTACCTTTTTCTTTGGCTTTAATAAGAAATTCAGGCAATACTACTTTGCCGACTCGTTTACTTTCCGCCTCAATGATTAGATATGGCGCATTTCTCAAACGAATAAGCTCATGGACTAACTGCGAATCAAACGACTTTTGATTGCTCGGCATTTTCCCGATATGGCCAAAAATCGAACCTCGGTGCTGTGCCATTAATTCCAGATTGATAACAGGGTAACCCATTTCCTGTAACCGGCTTAACAGCTCTGTTTTACCTGTCCCGGTATTCCCGTTAATGACGTAACATGGGGGCAGTTCAGTAAAACCTTCTAATGTTTCTACGACCCATTTACGGTAAGCACGAAAACCTCCATTCAGGCGAAACATCTTTAAACCCATGAGCGAGGCTAATGTGGCCGATGTCCTGCTCCGCATGCCGCCCCGCCAGCAAAACACGATTTTGTGCGGAGGACCGCTTTCCCCGATTGCCCGAATAAAGCCCGGCAGCTTGCCTGATACAATTTCCAGTCCTCTATCTTTGGCCGCCTCCACGCTTTCTTGCTTGTACAGCGTACCTATTTCCGCTCTCTCCGTATCGTCAAAGATCGGTATGTTCACGCTGCCAGGGATCGTAGACTCTGCAAATTCAGATTGCGAGCGGACGTCAATCAACTGCGTTTTCCCTTGGCGGTGCAGCTCGAGAAGTTCCTCTACCGTGATATCCTGAAACATATCGTTTTACAGCTCCTTTAATATGACACTAAGCAGTTACAAAAATATGTCCGGGCTGTTCGGCGGTAACCTCACCGATCATATGCGCGTCCACACCTGCGGTTTGCAGCTTGCCCAGCAGCGCATCGGCCTGCTCCGAATCAATCGATATCAGCAAGCCTCCCGATGTAACCGCGTCGCAAAGAATCCATTGGTCAATTTGGTCCAGCTCCTCGGAAAACGTAACCGAGCCCTCAAGGTGTGCGTAATTATTTTTTGTGCCTCCGGGTACGAAGCCCGCTTCCGCCAATTCGCGTACTCGCGGTAAGACTGGCACATCAGCTTTGAATATGCGGATACCAACGCCGCTGCCCTTAGCCATTTCCGAAGCGTGGCCCAAAAGGCCAAAGCCGGTAACGTCGGTGCAAGAATGAACGTCATAAGGCTCCATCGTCTCAGCCGCTGCTTTGTTCAACGTCGCCATCACCTGAATAACCCGTGTAATCTCGTCATCTGCTAACTGATCTTTCTTGATAGAGGTCGTAAGAATGCCTACACCAATCGGCTTGGTCAGAATCAGCTTATCGCCGGGCTTCGCTCCTGCGTTTGTCCGTACTTTGCCTGGATGTATAAGCCCCGTAACCGCCAGCCCGAATTTGGGCTCTTTGTCATCAATGGAATGCCCGCCAACCAGCGTTGCCCCCGCTTCCTTGACCTTGTCCGCAGCGCCTCGCAAAATATCGGTGAGAACCTGCTTCGGAAGCGTACTAATCGGAAAGGCAACGATATTCAATACAGTAAGCGGTTTGCCCCCCATCGCATAAATATCGCTAATCGCATTTGCCGCAGCCACCTGTCCGAAGGAGTACGGGTCATCCACAATAGGCGTAAAAAAGTCAACGGTCTGTACAAGCGCAAGCTCATCATTTAGCTTGTAAACACCAGCGTCATCGCTTGTATCGAGCCCGACCAGCAAATTAGGATTCGGTTCCGCGACCGGAAGGTTCCGAAGCACTTCTGAGAGATCGGCAGGGCCGATTTTGCAGCCGCAGCCCCCTTTGCTTGAAAGACTTGTTAATTTAATCGAATTTAATTCTGACATGAACACCATTCCTCTCTAAGTTAAAATGTGAGCGCCGTCCTTTTCTTCATCAAGCGGATAAATGGTACGCAGTTCTTTATCTCCCAGCTGATCAGGAGTTCCGTCAAATGAAATGCGACCATCCGTTATACCTATTATTCGTGTGGCATACGCTCGTGCTATAGCTACATCATGTAGATTTAGCACGATGGTTATCCCTCTTTCAACATGCATGCTCCTGATAAACATCATAACCCGTTCCGCAGTCACCGCGTCCAGATTAGATATTGGCTCATCTCCCAACAGAAGCGATGGCTGCTGCATCAGCACGCGCGCGATGGCCACACGCTGCTTTTGCCCGCCGCTCAAACCCTCCACACGCCGCTTCGCCAAATGCGCAATGCCTACCTCTCGAAGCGCAGCGAGCGCCCGGGCTTGATCTTCCCTTCTAAACGCGCCAATGAGACTGCGCCAGAGCGGCATGTCCGCAAAATGTCCAGCGATAACGTTCGTGAGCACCGTCATTCTTGGCAGTAAATTAAATTGTTGAAAAACCATTCCCATTTCACTGCGCATGCTGCGCAGCTGTTGCGGATTCATTCGAGTAACCAGGCGGTTGTTCCAAACAATCTCGCCGGAGTCTGGCTCTACAAGCCGATTGATACAGCGGATCAATGTCGATTTCCCTGCCCCGCTCCTGCCAAGTACAGCTACGAATTCCCCAGGCCGAATGCTTAAATCCACCCTATCCAAGGCCGGTGATTTCTCCCCCGGATATTTTTTGCAAATCCCTTTGAGCTCCAGCATCTTACTTCACCCGCTTTCGGATCCAAGCGCCGAGGTAATCCACAGCCGTGACTAGAACCATAATAAGCAGTACATCAAATGTCACCTTTTGATACATAAACTGCTTGAAGTCATTATACAGCATCTGACCTAGTCCGCCGGCACCGACGATTCCGAGGATCAAGGTTGTACGAATCGCCACCTCAAGCCTATAAAAGTATTGGGACAGCACAATAGGCAGCATTTGAGGAATAATGCCATATATCGCGACGAGAAGCCGAGTGCCGCCGAGTGCTTTTACCGCTTCCTGCGGTCCTTCATCCGTTGACTCAATCATCTCGGATATTAATTTGCCAAACACGCCAATATTGTGAATGATCAGCGCCATGATCGCCGGCAAAGGACCGAGTCCGAGTGTTGGAATAAAGACCAGAGCCAGTACAAGCTCTGGTATTGATCGAATAAGATTAAACAAGAATCGCATAGAATCATAGAGCCAGCGAAACGGAGCCCAATTCCGCGCCGCGAGAAAGCTTAACGGGAAGGCAATCAGTACTGCAACAAGTGTGCTGAACACGGCGATTTCAAGTGTAACCAGCATTTCTTTCAACGCAATTCGCCAATCTGTTAGATCTATAGGAAACCAATGCTCGGATATGAAGCGGAACGTATTGCCAAGATCGCCGAACGATCCCGTTGTAATGTTCACGCCCGCTCCTGACCACAGAAGAAGGGCAACGACCACCGTGACAACAGCAATTTTTTTCACTTCTACTGCCGCGGCTTGATGCGTCCGTCTTCTATAGCTGCCTGCCGAATCGATTCATAATCCTCATTGCTCGCCTTTGTAAAAGCACTTGCCCCTCCAAATGCATTCAAGATATCAGCATCCGTAATGGCAAGCATAGTGTCCTGTATGATTTGAATGTCACTATCGGATAGAGTATTCACAACAGCCCAAGGATATTGAAAAAGCTCTTCCGATTTCCAAATGATTTTTATTTTATCTCCGTCTACCTTACCCTGCTTAACCAAGCTGTTAAAGTACGCACTATCGATGGCCCCTACGTCGCTCATTTTGTTTTGAATGGCAAGCGCTGTTGCCGTGTGGTCCCCAGTGTAAGTGACACTCTTAAACGCATTCTCCTGCTGGGTCTTAAACACACCTGCTTTTTTAAGAGCAATACCGGGAATAAGACTTCCCGATGTCGAGCTGATGTCGCCAAACGCATAACGGATATTGCCCGCTTCCCTCACAACGTCATCAAGCGAGGCATAGGGAGAATCCGCCGGCGCGATCATATAGGAATAATAAAAAGGCTTACCTTCGATGAGCTGAGTGACAATCGCCTTCACGTCATACCGCTCATGCGCTTCCACATATGTGAGCGGCCCGAGGTAAGACATCTGAACCTTGCCTGCCCCCATTGCTTCTACCACACCGTTATAATCCGGATATACTTCAGCACGAACCGTGTAACCCAGCTTCTCCGTCAACAGGTCTGCGAGCTTGTCAGCGCCCAGCTCCATCTGATTGCTGCCTTGTGCAGGAATCACACCAATGAGAAGCTCATCGCGCTTCTCACCATTCTGTTCCTGCTGGGTATTTTCATTACCCGATTCTTTATTTCCTTGATTACCGCATGCGACAATAAGCACGCAAGAAATCAATATACATATTAATACATTAAAGGATGGTTTTAATCGAATCATTTTTCTTTTCTCCTTCTATTTATAAATTGTTTTCAATAACTGAGATTACCACAGTTTCTGTCGAAAAAAAAGAAAAGCTCCCAATTCCGCATGCGGGACTGCACTGCAAACGCCAAAATCGAGTAGGCCTATGCGCATGCGCATAGGCCTCTTACAGATCCGGGCGTGCGCGTCATCGCACTAGTGGTGGAGCGGCAATGCGAATGAACTTAGTACTTAGCCCGAAAATGTCCAACTTAATTAGGACGCAATATAGCTACGTTGCACTTTGTACAACAGATTGGACGGATACTCGCTACCTCGCTCACTACATTGTACTCCATACAACAGGATCTGGATTTCACCAGCTTTCCTGCCGATTCTGGACAATTCTGCTGCAAATATGCAATGTAACTTGAGTGAGCCCTTTATTGGCCAGCTTCTAATTTCTATCATCCCATCTTCTTGACGGAATAGCTCTGCTCTTGCCGCTGCTGCCGGGCCTCGTCCAGATAAAGCGTAAATTTGGAGTCCCCGCTGTAGGAGATGTAAAGCCACTCCAGTGCGCGGGTCATTGCGATATAAAACAGCGATACCTCGCGCTCCTCCACCTCTTCCAGCGAAAAAGGCATGTTTTCCGCATTGACGATAAAAACGGCCCGGAAATCGAGGCCCTTCGCGCTTTCGATGGACGATACGTTAATCGCGTCGCCGGACCTGCCAAGCTCGTGATTCTCTTCGGCGCTCCCCGTAATCCAATGGAGCGGCAGCCCTTGCCTCATTAACTCCCTGCGAATCGTATCGATATACGAGGAATAGTAGTTACTTTTCACACGATACAATATAACTATTTCGGAAAGAGGAATGTGGTGTTCCTTATGCAAGTATTGAATATGCTGCACGACCTCCCGAAGCTCTTCCTGGATGCTGCCGCACCTTTTAATCGACGGCTCCGGCCCGGTTCTCCTTGTGCTCTGAGGAGGGATAATCTCGACTCCTTTCGTCGAGCCGTACTGAACCTTATTCTGGAGCAGCGAATGCCGCTGATAGAAATCCCAAGCAAACTGGGCAATCTGTGCCGTGTTGCGATAATTGATGCTGAGAATACGCGAGCGCCCCCGAAAATCAAGCCCCGTGTCCTGCAGCAAGCTGGATTTCCGCTTAAAAAAAGATTGAGCACGATCCTCAACTAGCAGAAAGTTCTGTGTAGCCGGATTTAGCAAATAGCTAAGCAGCTTCAGCCATTCCGGCTGAAAATCCTGGCCCTCGTCGATTAGGATAGCTTCATAATTAGGAAGAATTGCTTCCTTTCTCTCCAGCTTGCCAATAAGCGCAGGAATATCCGCATCTCTGGCGTTCAGCGCCTTTTGCAGCCACTCATGAAAGTGATAAACCTCCACGTTTTGCTGGCGAAGCTTGCCGTCCTTCTGCTCCGCCAGTCTGATCCAGTCCAGCAGATCCTCCGGCTCGTCCATCATCTGGTCAATCATTTGCTGAAGGCTTTGAGACAAGGCGAAACTGTTGCAGAGAACGAGAATCTTCCAATCCGGATAATGGTTAGCCAGAAGCTTGGCACGGGTTGCGAGGACAAGCGTTTTCCCGCTCCCTGCAACGCCCCGAATGAGCCGATGACGATCACCGAGCTGTTTCGCCATATTTTCCTGGCGCAGATCCAGCGTCTTCATATTGTGAAGAGACAGTACGAGCTGCTCCTGATCATTCGCCGACTGACGGAATTCCGTACTGATCCTTGCCTCAGGTATCAAGTGACGACGAATGGCCCCAATATCCTCCTGCGATAAAAGATACCGTTTGCGGCTCCACTCCGTAAACATGCCATGAATTTTCTCAATCAGGACGGCTTCGGAAAACCCAACATCATCCGCATCGATTTCTTCGCGGCAAAGCACGAATGCTTGCGAGATGATATCATATAAGTTGTATTCGATGAAATCCTTCTGTTTCATCCGCGCAAACACCGTTCCGAAGCCGTATGCGAACTTGAGCTGCCCTTGAAATTTTCCTTCCAGCTGAATGAGTCTGTCGTCCTTCTTAAGCTCGGCAACCACATGGCGCAAACTATCCCTCGCATGTTGATAGGGGTTCTGAACAGTTTCCAGTTGTCCCGCAGACGTGTATACCTGCCATTCCTCGCGGTCAACCTCGAATAGAGAGGACCTCGTATAATCGTTCACTTCCAGAACGACCACTCCCAGATCGGGACCTATAATCACAAAGTCCGGCCGGCTCCCCTCAATTTCCGGCTCGAAATATACCACATAATCGCTCGGCAAATGATCCTTTAGCGACCGAAACAATAATCGTTCTCCTGCTGTCGCGCTCGTCCGAATAACCTCCGGGACCATGTAAGCCATTTTTTATCACCTCACGTTCTGATTATTTAAGGTACCAAGGATGCTTTTTCATACCAACTAGACGCATAAGCGATATGTACAGTTGCATGACGTATGGATATGTTGTTAAATCAAATTATGGTGGTCAATTTAATTATGTCAGTATAGTTTTAAAATAATGGTTATAATATTTAATTGCTGTTTTACCGAGGATGAGTTAAAATAATTGTTTCCAGCCTTTTCAAGTGAGTAATGGAATCCACAAACTAAAAACGTGTAGGAGACTAGCATGATCGAGATAAAAAAGTCCAAGCTTAGCAATGGAGAGTTCAATAGAGGTGTTTTTGCGACACGTGATATATCAAAGGGTGATCTTATCCATGAAGCTCCGGTCATTCCTTATCCTAATGAGGATGATGTTTTCATAGAAAAAACAATACTCGCAGATTATGTTTTTCAGTATGGCGCTAACCATACGGCCATCCTCTTAGGATATGGCAGTTTGTTTAACCATTCCTATACCCCTAATGCCACTTATGAAATTAACTTTGAAAATCACACATTTGACTTCTATGCCTATACAGACATAAAAGCAGGGGATGAGATACTAATCAACTATAATGGTGACGTCGATTGCAACGATCCTTTATGGTTTTATGAAAAAGATTAAAAGTGCCTGCTTATCTAACTCTCCTGTTTATTTCTAAATCGTTCTATACATTTCAATTTATGATTAATGAGCTATACTGAACGTCAGTATCGCAAAGGCTGCCGTGCAAAAACTTTGGCAGCCTTTTTATTACGATGCGGCTCTTTGGTGGTTCGACCCTTTCCTAAAAAAGACTTTCACAGAAAAATAGAGAGGAGCTGCCTTTCGGCAGCTCTCCCTCTTCAACTAACGGTTCATTCATGATATCTAAATAAGGAATTTTTACTCCCTTAGGAATAGATCCCTACCCTTGTATTCCTCTTGGAAATCCATTTTCATACTGCTTTGGTATAAGCGTCTCTTTACTAAGCTTCACTGCGGCTTCCAATGCCCAATAAGGATTTCTGAGCATTCCTCTTCCTACAGCAACAAGGTCTGCCTCTTCGTTTCCAATAACCGCGTTGGCAAGTACCGGCTCATCCAATCTTCCAACAGCAATAACCGGAATATTGAGAGTCTGCTTGATTTCTCTTGCTAATGGCACTTGGTATGCAACATGTGTACCCGGTCTACCCTCAGCAGCGATTGGTCCTTCTCCTCCCGCGCTGATATGGAACATATCTACACCTGCTTCTTTATATTCTTTAGAAAACGCTGTGCTCTCCTTAATTCCATATCCGCCTTCTACGTATTCTTGAGCGGATATTCGCATAATTAGCGGCATATCTGCAGGCATTTCACTTTTTGCTGCTTGAATAACTTCTACACCAAATTTAGTTAAATCTTTTCCGTACTCATCCGTTCTTTGATTCGTTAACGGCGAGTGGAATTGGTGAATTAAGTATCCATGAGCACCATGAAGCTCAATCGTATCTACCCCAGCCTTTATAGCACGTTGCACTGCCTTACGGAATTTTTCAACCATTTGTTTTACTTCATCTGTTGTAAGTGCTCTTGGTGTTTTTGATTTACCATCAAAAGGAACAGCCGATGGTGCAACAGGAACAGCAGCATCCTCAGCTTTACGCCCCGCGTGAGCAATTTGAATACCAACTTTAGCTCCATGCTGATGACAAGCTTCAACAATACGTGCTAAGGCAGGAATATGATCATCTGACCACAAGCCTAAATCAAAGTCTGTAATACGGCCATCGGGCTCAACATCCGTCATTTCAATAATGATGAGGCTAGCTCCCCCAATAGCTCGACTTACGTAATGCATGTAATGCCAATCGGTTGCGATACCGTCTTTTTCCGTTACGGAGTATTGACACATTGGAGGCATAACGACCCGATTTCTTAGCTCTAACCCTTTTAACTGATATGTACTAAATAGATGATTCATTATGATAACTCCTTTTTAACAATTACTCGGCGACAGAACTAACTTACACTCGAAATCCAAACATTTCGAACAAGCTTTAATAGTCAGGCCGGATTTTTTAAACTAGGTTTCCCACATATGTCAAACACATTCATCTGGCCAAAAATAAATGCATGTGCATGCATTTAAAATAGCATAATACAAATCATCCCGTCAACTCTCAGATATGACAAGCGAAATTCAAAGTATAACGTTTTACGAGAAAATATCTTCATTTTATGCCATTGGCTATTTATTGTTCTTGATGAATTAATTGTTGCAGCAGGTTTTGGAGCTCTATTCTCGGCAGCTCTTTTGCAAGGACTGTTTGGAAGGTAACTAAAGCTTTTTCGAGCTTATCTTCACCTATTTCGGTCAAAGACGTGTAGACGGCTCTGCGATCATCTTTACAAATAGATCTTTGTAAGGCACCACAGCCCTTTTCTTCAAATCGGCTTACAAGTCTTGACATAGCGCTCTGACTTAGACCAACCAAATTTTCTAATTGTTGCAGCCTCAACTTTTTATCTGGCGCTCCGAATAAAAATAAAAGCAAATAAAACTCTTTTAGCGATATCTGATGATTGTCCTGCAGAGCGGCTTCCAGTGCATTAGCAATGTTCATCTGGATCTGAGTTAACGATAACCAACTCGTTATAAGATTATTATTTTGTTCATTTTCCATGTAACGATCACCTATTTCACCATATCTATTTGAAGTAAACAGAGGAATAATTACTAAGCTTCGGCCTTCCTCATTTGAGTAAGGCTCTTATGATTATATCACCTTTCCTTCATTTAACGAGGCTGAATTAAAAACAGCGAATCCTTTAACAGCATACATTAGCTAATGTTATTTCATCGTATTACATTATCTGGAAAGACGACTCAGTTCTTATGCAATTTCTTCCGGCGGAGCCGAAGGCTCCCTTTCTTAGCCGCAAGTACGCATCTGCCGCAAGATTGGCAGCTTCTAGAAAGGAACGCTCCCCCGTATGCTTATAAGCAAGCGTAAATCCATAGATAGCCCATGCTTGAGCTCGAGCCCACGTCGAAGCTGTCGCATGACCCTGGTGTGTGCCTGGCCCCGCTGGAAGACCCGTTTTCGCGTCGAAATCATACGTATGGCAGACCGTCCCATCCTTTCTCATCAAATAGCGAAAGTTCGTCATCGCATGCTACTTGGCTATTTCACGATACAAGGAATGGCCGGTCACTTCAGAAGCCCAGAATAGAAGCGGCAGATTCATTAGACAGTCTACAATGATTTTGCCCTCATCCTCATCCGTTTCCAAATGGCCCCATGCCCGAATAAATTGACCCTACTTATTGAATCGCTCAGTGAGCATCCGGGCTGCCTTCAGGGCCAATTCTTTCGCGCTCTGACTTCCTGTAAATTGATAATCCGCATTCGCCGACAGATAGAACTGAAAACCGAGATCATGACCGGAGTGCGGTCCCGTTTTCTCCAAGATCGTCTCCAGTTCGTCCGTCATCCCCTAGCCTTGTCAGCATATTTCTGATCACCCGTGTACTGATAGAGCAGCCACAGCAGACCTGGCCAGAAGCCTGCCATCCACATAATCTTCGGATGAAAACCTTTCTTGTACGAATTGCCCTGAGAAACATGTGGAATTTGTAAGCCGTTAAAATGCAGCGAAGCATCAGCGACAGCCTTCGCCCTGCTCAAAGCAGCGGTATATTTCACGATTCCATTCCCCTTTCTGCAACCGTAACTTCCATTACTTAATCAATTCGGCATTTTTGCCAGACCGAGATTAGCTTTGCCCTCCAGCAGCATCTCCTGCAGCTTGCCGATCGGAACATCAGCTGTATTATACTGTTGCTTTACCGCTATAGCCGCAGCGGTACCGGCTGCCTGACCGAGAGCCATGCAGCTAGGCGTCAACCGTGTCGTTGCCTGCGCTTCATGCGTGGTGGAGATACATCTGCCGGCGAGCAGCAGATTGTTTACATTCTTAGCTACGATACATCGATAGGGAATGTCATAGGCTCCGCCTTCCTTTATAAAATTAGCCGTAATCCCTTCTCCCTCCGGATTATGAATATCCACGGGATAGCCGCTGCGGGCGATAACATCGTTGAATTTGGTTGCATTCAGCACATCCGTACCGGTCAGTACGTATTCACCAATGATGCGTCGTGATTCCCGAATGCCAATCTGCGTGCCTACCTGGGATACATAGGCCTGCTGGAAGCCCGGAATAGACTCCTGAAAGAACTTCTCCAGCATCATGACTTGTCTGCGTCCTTCAATCTCCGCCAGTGTCAGATCCTCAATTAGATTGGGATCCAGTCCGGACACTCGGCTGATATTGATCAGCACTTCATCCTCTCTGGGTCCTGCGAAGAACAATACACCGTCACGCGGAATCGGCAGTCCTGCCTGTTTCCACTGCTTGTAAAAACCCATTACACCTGTGAGCGGCAGCTCATCCAATTGTGAAATTAATGATTTATTATAAAATTGATCCGGCGACTGCTTCATGTATTCCTTGATTTGGTTCAGCTGTACGCCCTTCATACGAAACTTCATCGTCATCGGCTGAACCTTGGCGTCTTCGTTGCCCTTCTCCCAAGGCGCCCCGGCGTGATAGGCCACATCACCGTCTCCTGTCGCATCGATATAAACCGATGCGCGGATCGTGAGTTGTCCGCTTTTACTGTGAAGCACAATCCCGCTTATTCTTCCAGCATCAGTTTCTACGCCGGTCACTATCGCGTGAAGCAGCAGTTCCACGCCAGACTCCTGCAGCATATCGAAAGCCAGCACCTTATAAGCCTCCTGCTCATAAGGCGTTACTGAATATACGAATCCAATCGTATCTCGAAGATGTCCCGGTGAAGCATTCTGCTTCATGAGATTATCAACTATTTCTTGGGCGATTCCGTGAATGACCTGCTCTCCTGAATAGGAGTGAAAGGTCATCCATGGATAGACAAGGGCGAGCGTAGACATCCCTCCAAGAAAGCCATATCGTTCTACAAGTATCGTTCTCGCACCCGACCGGGCAGCAGCAAGTGCGGCAACAATACCCGCAGGACCGCCGCCCAACACAGCAACGTCATAATGATCTGTAAACTTATTCACTGCCTTCTAACCTCCCACAACCGTGGAGCGCTCCCAAAATTGGACTGAAAAGGTCTATTTCACGCGCTCATCCGGATAAACTCCTGCTCTGTTCTCCTGCCTCATTCACCAATTATTCTAGAAGACTCCCTCTTAAAAATTATAATCGGGAGCGCTCCCATATAGAATCATTATTAAATATTTTACATCATTTGTCAACAAAAAGGATTGTCAGTAATCCGCGGAGAGTCCCGATTATTCGGAGATCTCCACGCTTATTCATAAGCTTACATGTGCAGCAGCATACGCTGTATCATTACCAGCCTAGAAAGCTAATCTTTTCACCCTCCTTTGTCCCGCCAACATATTCCCATTCCCCCAATTCCGGAACGAATCGAAATACCGCAGTTACCCATTCACCTTCCAGCAAGGTCGTATCATAAGGTAGCGATACACGGACCTGGCCATTAAAGGCATCGAACTTGTGCATAAGGCCATCACGCTGCTTAAACACTTCAAATTCATACATGGACCCGCCATAGCTCCAATGCAGGTACTCGCTTTGATCTCCAAGCAGTTGGCCATAATCGGACTATTCTACCTCTCTCAGAATTTGAGCAGCTTGAGAATCCTCCGGAAGCACAGATTCGAAGAAGGGATGAACATAGCTTCGACCCCAATAAGCAAATAGCGTATCGAGCTGATTGGAATTATTGGCGCCGCTTCCATCCAGAATTTCCCAGAAAAAACCTGCATTATAGGCGATATGCTCTATTTGAACCGACGGCAGCGCCTTCAAGAGCGCCTCCTTTAGTCGCTCGGTGAACTCCAGATACGTATGAAGGAACAGCTTTTGACCTTGCACTGCTGCTCCGTTCTGTTGCTGAACACCGATATCCTCCGGCCATAATGAGATGCGATCCAAAGTAGAAATTTCTTTGCAATAGGCTGACAACCTATGAAAAAAATTATTTTGCCAGCTGATATCGGTATAATCTAATTGCTTCTTGGCCGTATAGGGATGATCGGCTGTCTGCCCCTCTGGCCCAGCTCCATTAAGAAAAAACTTCATGCTATGCCCGCCCAATGTAAGCTTCATCCCCCGCTTCGCTATCTCCGGTTCAAGCTTATGCCGCAGCCGATCCCATAATTGAAAGGTGCAGAAGATCTCAGACATCCGATTTTTAGCCATCCAATCGATCATCTCAAGCATATACGCGAAATATATTCATAGACGGGGAACAGCGTAGCCCGCTCATTATTCCCGGATATCCAAATACGGTTATTCTGCTCCAGCAAAACGTATTGATCCTTATCGGAAGTTGCCTCCAGCATTTCCGGCAGCTCGATCGATAGATCTATGCCACTTTGCATAAGATCGTCCCATGTGCCGATAATACAACCATTACGGGGCAACACTGCCGTCTCTAAACCTATTACTGTAACCGATTGCTCATCCTCAGTCCACTGCTGCAGCTCTTCCCGTGAAAATTCCAGAACGATCCGTTTTCTCTGGTCCCTTCCCCCACCTTGACGTTTCAGCGCTTTCCCATTCTCTGCTCAAATATTATCCATATCACCCTCCTTTTTTGAGCGCTCCCATATACTTTTTAAAAGAAAACGGCATTTATCCTCTTCGCCAGAGAAAGTCTGCCGCTACTCTTTTCTATCCACTATTTTCCTCTAATAAATGAGAGAACTCTCTCTTATCTCTAGACTATTCTCAACAAGGATGTCATGACCTGCTTCTGTCTCAAGCTCTTTATTCATCAGCTTCATCAGCAATTCCGTTGCCATCTGCCCCAGGATATGCTTGTTCTGGTTGACGGTCGAGAGCTTGGGGTTAAAATAAGACGAGGCTTGTATATTATCATAGCCAACAACGGAAACATCCAGCGGAACCTTAACCCCTCGCGCCTTCATCGCCTCAATTGCACCGAAAGCCATCAGGTCATTGCCCGCGAATAACGCATCGAACGATCCGCCTTTCTCTAGAAGCCGATCAATCTGCTCCCATGCAACCTCCTGATTCGCCTGACCATCGACAATCAGAGACAGGTCCATGCTGATGCCATACTCCTTCAACGCCTTCTGATAGCCAGCCATCTTCTCTCCTTCATGGTAGGTATCCGGGAAGCCTCTTAGAAAAACAATCCGTGTACGACCTTGTTCCAGAAGATGCTTCGTTGCATCGTACGCTCCCTGCCTATAATTGGATGTCACGCAGAATAATGGAACCTGATGAAAGTGTCGCTTGCCCACCAGTACGAATGGAAGTTGCTTTTCCTTGAAGTAGACCAAATACTCTTCCCGAATATTCTCTCCCATCACGATAAGGCCGTCTACCTTCTTCTTATCCCCAATACGTTTCCAATATTCATGATCCATCTCCGAGCGATTGGCAAACAGCAGCAAATCATATTGATTTAACGTTAAATGGTTTTGAATACCTTGAAGCACCTCATAAAAAATATGGTGCGACAGAAAATTCGAATCATTCCCAAACACCACAACACCGATATTCTCCGTCTTGCCGCCTGCAAGACTGCGCGCTTGAGCATTCGGATGATACCCGGTTTGTTGAATGATGCTTAATACCTTTTCCCTTACCAACGGCTTGACGCCAGGCTGATTATTGACGACCCGAGATACCGTTCCCCTTGATACGCCTGCCAGCTTTGCGATCGTTTCCAACGTGTGCATCTTGTCTACCCTGCTTTCATTAGAGCGCTCCCACAATTATAAGCTTATTATGTGTAATACGTTGTCCGTTGTCAATAAACCGTTCGTAGCGAATACACTTATAATTTTAGGTACTTAAACTCTAGTCTATTGCACCACTACTATCTCTTGATCCAACTCATCACGGTCAAGATAATCTGCCGATATCCATTCATAGTTTACCAAGCCAAGCTTCTGTGCCATTGTGTGCGCTGGCGGCTCCTCGGATGTAAAGACATCCTCATTCAGATCAAACAAGGATTCAATATCTTCTGCCGAGTTGCCTTGCTCCGTAATTAATTGTCTGATCAATGCAATATCATAAAGGTTTTTCTCGATCTGGATATCATCTGTCCAATCACACTTGTACTCAAAAACTAGTTCATCCTTGTTAAATATCCGCAGCTCCCATCCATGGTCAACCGCAAAAATATAATGCACCAGTAAACCTGCCTTGCAAAATTCAACTCGATACCGTATGAAAAATTCATCTTGCCAAAAGCCTTCCACCCTTGTTTAACGTCCGCCCACTCATCGTCAACCATGCTGTAATAGACTGAATCACGATGATAACCATCTGGCATCGTTAACAAAAGAAAGTCCCCAGCCTGAATAATCAGGTTGAGGACTCTTCATTACTATTAAATTAAGCTTTACGAAACGCATTATTATAGCAGCGTCTGCAGACCGGTTTATAATCCTCGTTGCCGCCGATCTGGATTTGCTCGCCGGCATTCATAGGTTGTCCTTCATTAAATCGAATAACCATCGTTGCCTTGCGGTCGCAAAACCAGCAAATCGTCTTTATTTCTTCGATTTTATCGGCCTGTACGAGCAAATTATAGCTGCCTTCGAACAGCTGGTTTTGAAAATCATTTTTCAAACCAAAAGCCATGACCGGTATGTTCAGCTCGTCCACAACTTGAGTGAGCTCGAGAATGTGATGCTTCTTCAAAAATTGCGCCTCATCGATAAGCACGCAGTAGATTTTCGAATTCGCCGATGACGCTACGTGCGCTTTTACGCTCTCATAGAGATTCGTTTCTTCATAGACCGCAATAGCTGCACGCTCGAAGCCAACCCTTGAGCCAACGCGATCCTCATAACCTCTCGCGCTAACAGATGGCGAGTAGATGAGAACCGGTTTGCCTTGCTCCTCATAATTGTGAGCGACTTTAATGATTTCGAACGATTTGCCGCTGTTCATTGTTCCATATTTGTAATACAGCTGAGCCAATTCAATCTCCTCCTGCAACAGTTCAATACTCCTATTATACAGGAAGCGGAAGTGATCACGAGCAATAACTTCAGTTTTTCCCCAAAGCCTATTAACGAGCAGCCTCAGCTACGTTATCATTGTCTTCTTCTTCTTTCGTACTCGACAGGAAGTAGCCGAGCACTGCGATCAGAACAAGCACGATGTAGAACGTAAGCTTCCACGCTGTCGAATGTGCAAATTCGTAAGAAATAATGCCGACAGACGGGTGGGACAACGTGTATACCGCGAGCTTTACCCCTACCCAGCCAACGATGATAAATGCCGCTGTTTCCAATCCAGGCTTGCGGTGAAGCAACTTTACGAATACCGTTGCAGCGAAACGCATAATGACGAGTCCGATAAAGCCGCCAAGGAAGATGATGATAAAGTGACCGCCATCCATGCCCCCGATTTTCGGCAGGTTTGTAGTTGGAAGTGCCACGGCAAGAGCTACAGCTGCAAGGATAGAATCGACCGCGAACGCAATATCGGCAATTTCAACCTTAAATACTGTAAACCAAAAGCCGCTTTTTTTCTTTTCTTTCTTCTGTTCCTCAGCAGCCTCATCCTCTGCTTTCTTAACGAGTACTTTTCTAAAGAGATGATTCAGCGCTATAAATAACAGGTATAATGCACCAATTGCCTGCACCTGCCATACATTTACTAAGAACGAGATTGCGAATAACGAACCGAAGCGAAATACGAAAGCACCCGCCAATCCGTAAAACAATGCTTTCTTACGCTGCTTCTCGGGCAAATGCTTAACCATAATCGCAAGGACAAGCGCATTATCTGCCGCTAGCAATCCCTCAAGCGCAATCAGGACAAGCAATACCCAGCCATACTCCATCAATAAACCTAAATCCATCTCTATTCCTCCTTGTTTTCGTTCAGTCAGCACCAAAAAAGAGACCTTTGCCTTGGGTAGGCAAAGGTCTCGCTAACAACGTTGTGGCGTTGCCAATAAAGCCGGAGAAGGTCGATTCTCGTATTGACGACTTTATTGTGGAAGCTACTCCCCTTTGGAGCTGGGTACTAACCTATATAATCTGAACTTGTATCTAGCATACATCTTGATACGAGTTATCTCAACAATAAGTTTCACAAATGATAAAAATAATATTCAACGCCAAATAAACAATCCCATACGTAAACTCCAGACGGAACATCTCCGATCAGCTAATAAAATATCACCCTATTACATGAATGAGAGACGAACGCCAATAGAATCTTAGTCATATTCTTCCATAATAAACTCTGCTCTTTCCGAGCTTGCAATGACAATCAGCACAATAACGAGCACAAAAAGAGAAATACTGCCCAGCATAGCAGCAACACCTCGGTTTTTTCTTTAACAGTATGCCGGGCATTATCACTTTATGTGCTTATGCTTATTTTTTCTTTATTCCAAAAATCCTTTTGCCGCAGGTGACTGAATTTGAGCTTGACCTGCACTGGAGCCCTCTTGGAGACCGAGACGCTGTCCCACCTGCTGGTTGATCTGCGTCATCTTCTGCGTCTGCTGCGAAACGGTCTGAATGATCTGACGGTTGGAATTCTCATACTTGTCCATCGCTGAGAACAGATCCGACATCGCGCGCTCCACAAGCTCCATGCTCATTGCTGGCTTCGTGAGCGCCTGATTCGCTCTGTCCGCCGTCTCATTCAGAAGACGCGCATTTTCCGCGAATTGATTGCCGAGCATTTCATTTGTCGAATTAACCGCTTCAATCGCCTTCATCTGATCGTCAATCGCACTTGCAATAAGAACGGATACCGACATCAAATGCTGCGTCTTATCAATCGAGCTGTCAAGCGCATCCATCAGCTTATCATTCGTATCATTAATAATATCGGTAGCGGCAATAGCCTGCTGGTATAGCATAACCATTTCCGTATACGTCTGAAGCTTAGTCACGACCTTGCGAAGCCCACGCTCCAGATGCGTCTTGCGGTGCTCATTCTCCGGCTTCGCTATTTCTTCCTCGAACATCGTTTTAAGACGATTTCCGTATTCAATCAGCAGCTGCAAATCATACACATTATCCAAGCTGCTGCGCTTCAAGTTTCTCATATGAACGACGTTCTCTTCGAGATTATCCCGACCGTCACGCAGCGATTTTACGATAACCTCTACATTCGTTTTGGCTGATTGATATTTATAAATATAATTTTTCATGGGCGCCTTGCGCAGCAGCTTCTGTACGAGGGTGAGCTGTTTGCTTCTACTCAAATCCTCCACCTCATTGCGAAGCTTCAGCATGTTACTCGCTACCTCGTTCCGCTTGCCAGACATCAGGTCGGAAAGTGGACGCTCCAGCATCGTCAGCGTCTGACTGGAGCGCTGCAGCGTCTTCTGCCCCTTATTTGTAATTTCATCCATAAGGGAGTCCAGCTGCATGACGTCTGTCGAAGCTAATTTCTGCATCGTGTTCTGAACCTCTTGCTCCACCTTGCTTAAATCATCGTTCTTCAATTGTACGAGCTGTTGTGCCATCGTTAATTCCTCCTCTATTAGTCGTTAAGACGATAACGTTGTTGAATTAATTCAGCCTTTGTATGCAGCTCCATCAAATCCTTCTGCTCCAATGTCTTCGTATAGAAGGTGAGCTTGGAGTCCACATCCTTAATGCCGTCCAAGAGCAAGCGCCGGTTTTGCCGCTTCGCTTCGCCGCTGAGTCGAAGGAACGGATTAATCGTTGAATTAAGATCCTTCCTGACAAGTCGAACGATATTATGATTGATGCCGGAATCTCCAAGTGCAACCAGATCCGGTATTAAGCGATTCAAACGTGCAAGCAGCGATAACGTTTTCTGGACGATTTCATCATCCAGATTATTTTTCTCGCCCTCCAGCAGAACCATATCTTCAATAATCCCAATATATTCTTGAGCGGAAGCGAGCTCAGGATCCATCGGCGGTCCGGCAGGAGCAGGTGGCTGCAACGTCTGTGGCGCCATTTGCGGTACAGGCTGATTATTAGAACCTGCTGGACGGACTGAGCCCGCATTCTGATTTGGGATGGGCGGGACCTGCGGCCTGACCTGAAGCTCTATATCACGAACCTGCTCCGCGAATTTCTTACGGTCCCGTTGCCTGAGCAGCATCGCGCCAAAAAGTCCAACAACTGGAACAGCTAACGCAATAAAGGGGGATGAAATAAAATAAACAATTAGAGCAACGACATAGCTGCCCAATGCAAAAGCGATTGTCTTATTCATTGTACTCATTGTTGCACCTCCATCCGGAATGTACAGCATCAAGAAGCAGAGCTTGTATACATCATTTAATTATGTCGTTTTTTGTGTATGGAAGTCAATTGGAAGTACGATCTATTGGGAAAATTGAGTCTATAACTCGTTCATCAGCAGCGGCTGCTCCACATAGCCAGCCTGAATGCCGAACCTCGGAGTCGGAGCGTCGATTTCCTTGCCCAGCAGCGCTTGAACAGCTAAATATGGCATGTTGACTCCTGAAAGACACGTAATATAAAGACCGCCCGACATGCGCGGATTGATCTCCAATAGCTTCGGCACACCTTGGTTATAACGCACCTGAATATTAAAAGCATAAGGAATGCGAAGGCTTTGCGCGATGCGAGCCGCTATATCGAGCAGCTCGGGCTGCTCCTCCAGAAGATACGTTCGCCCCGTCGATTTGCGGCGCGGAATCGCTGTAATCAGCTTTCCCTCAGCGCTCGAAACGCAATCGATGCTGTATTCAACACCATCCAGCAGCTCCATCACCATCAAATTTTCGAATCGGTCGGTTAAGGATAAGGTCTCATAGGCTTGTTGAAAGCTCGTCGACAAGGTCACGTAGCCATACAACTCAGCAAGCGGATCACGAGCATTGTCGATAATCCGGAAGCCCATTCCGCCTTCGGATTTCGTTGGCTTGAAGCATACCTTATGCCCCTCTGCCGAAATTTCTTCATATGCCTGCTTGAATTGCTCGGCCGTGTTCACAACGCGGTAGTTTGGAATCGCAACCAGTTCCTTGTCCGCCAGCGCTTCATAAAACTTATCCTTCTCGATCATCGCATCAAGCAGCTCGATATTGCGGCACACCATTACCTTCGTGCCGATTTCATCAAATAAATGCACATAACGCGAAATTTCCTCCATATGTAGACGAGGAATGAAGATATCTATCCGATTTTCCTTGCAGAAATCCACACAAAATTGTACATACTCAAATCCAAAGACTGCCGGCTCCGTCCCTTTATGATCGGCTGCCAGAAGCGATATATGATGAATATCGGGATGCGTGCCGTAAAATTCAAATTGCTCGCCATCCGGATTATTTCGAATCATATTGATATAGTGGTACGCAACCGAAAACCAACGATTCATATAAACCCGTATCATATCCGTTTACCTTCTTCCATTGTAATTAAGATTAATATTCAATTTAATACTGAGCCTTATTTGAGAGCATGCTCCAAGATAGAATCCAACAATTCCTCGGAGGCCAATGCCCCTCTTGCTGTCGTAAACCGAATATGAGGGTGCGCCGAATAAGCTCGCCCAAGCTCGCCATGTACTGGCGAGATGGCATAATCAGCTGCAAGGAGCAGACTCTCATCCAGCAGACTGTCACCCGCTGCGTAAACGAAGCCCGACCCCAGCTTTTCCTTCACATATTGAATTGCGGCGCCCTTGCTTACTTTCTCGGGAACCAAATAAATCTTCCGCCCTTGCAGCGAATAGCTCCACCCTAGAGAAGCAAGCTTCAGCTTCAGCTCCCCAAGCGCATCAATCGGCAATTGGTCTCTATCTACCACAATTGAAAAGAACAGCTCATCGCACAAATCGGTTGATTTCACCCAATGCGACGATGCGATTTTCCCGAACAGACTTGCAATTTCCGTGTTCTCCGCACAATGCTGCTTCACAGCCTCCCGCACAAAGCCATGCCACTCCTGATCAATACGCCCATTTTGCAAAATGGTTCCACCGTTGCTTACGATGACATACTCCGGCTGAAGCTGTTCCTTAATACCGAATATACGATCGAACTGCTTCGGAACGCGAGTTGTAACTGGAACAAACGGCATAATATCCGACAGATTTTTCAACTTATTCATAGCCGGCTTTGTCATATACGAAATATGTTTGCCCTCATGCAGCTCAACTGGAATCATATCCTCTATTTCGATATCTCCCTTTGATCTAGCAGAAAAAATCAACGTTTGGTCTAAATCGCTTGCAAAAATCATTCGCGATCCCCCTTTAGAGCTTTGATTATCCCGCAGCAGGAATACTTCATATTCGGATATTCCTCTACGGTTACGCCGCGCTCCTTCGCAAGCAGAAGAATATGCTTCAGATTGGGATTGCTGAGCCGGTCAACAAGAATTTTCCAGGGTACTCTTCGCAGCAGAACGCGAGTCGTCTCGCCTACTCCAGGCTTAATAAAGTTAATATCAGTAATGCCGAATGCCTGCTGTATGGCTGCAATATCCTGCAATCCTTGCCAGGTTACTTGATTATCTTCTGGATTTGCTTCTATATGATCAGCTTTCGCCTTCGCGTCAGCCTTGGTCTGTTCAAAATAAGACGAAATCGTATCCACAAACCGATTGGACAGATCCGACTCCTTCCATTCCCGATAATATTTCGCGCCGTGAAAATCATCAGGGCCTATGAGATCGTCACGCAATACAGTACGGCTGATTAAACCGGATACCGTAGAATTGAGGCAAGCGCTAGGGATGAGGAAATCCTCTCTCGTACCAAAAATTCCCGCGCAGCGGCCTGGATCCGCCAGCACCGCAAGCTCGTCATCAAAGCTCAGATCATATTTCACTTTCATATCGCTGCACGCCGCAATAAGCACCTTGCGAATGGCGCCCTTACCCGTCCAGCCGTCAACAAATTGTACATGCTTATCGGGATGATTCTGATGAATAAAAAGAAGTGCGTTCTCGTCTATCCCTTTACCCCGAATAATAGAGAGACTGTAGTGAGGTGCTTCAATACCGTAAACTTGCTTCAAATACCGTTTCATTAATACGCCGATCGGCGTACCGCCTCTTGCAAGAGACGCAAGCACGATATGAGGTCCATGCTTTTTGAGGAGCATCTCGGAGACGGTTCCCACCGCAAGTGCGATCTTCTCTGCGGAGTCTCGAAGAGTTTCGTGAAATAGCTGAATATATTCTGGCGTAGGCTGGTACTCGATGGGCAAGCTTTCGGAATAATGTCCGCCAGTCTGCATCGCCGCTTCGCGCTCCTCCGTTCGCTTCTCCAGTTCTATAAGGCTTAGATCTTTAAGAAGAAAAATGACATCCTCCTGCCTATAGCTTCCAATCAGTGCCGGAGCGGGAATTTTTCTGATTTCGGGGTTAGGCTTCAACAGCTTCGCCCTCCTCCCTTTTACTGAAATAGACGATATGGATACGCGGAATCGCTAATGAAGTGAGTACTTCCTTCAATTCAACCAGCTGCTGTGCCGGCACCTCTCGTTCTATAAAGACAAACATCTCATCATAAAGGCCGCGAGGAATATTGTACATATAGTTGGTTACATCAGCTTGCTCAGGCGATGCAAATCGATAAGCGGAATGAACAGCATACTGCGGTTCTGGATAGGGATGAATAGGGCTGCGTGTACTGGATTGATACCAAATATTCGTCCCAAGCTCCGCGGCAACACGCATCGGAATATACATAAACTCGCCGGTCCCCATGCATAACACTCGTTCACCTAAGCGATGCCCAGCTAAGTAAGCCGCTGCCTGCGCGACCTCCCGATCCAGCAAACCGCTTTCTTCAGCAGTGATGCCGAAGCGTCCGGTATTTCTTAGATAAGGCGTCTCTTCGTTTGGTGCTGAGGCAACACTTGAAAAGCTGCTATTTACGTATAAAAAGTCAATATACGCTTCGGCGTCCTCTATGATCTTCTGCTCAAGGTAGTCGGTGCTCTCGATCGGAGCGCCATGAACCGTTATTTCTCCGGCAACGAGAGACAGGCACTTGATTAAAATGCCAAGCTCCTGCTCCACTTCTCCAAAACGCTGAATATCCGCCTTCGACCGCCAATCAAGCAGACTGGCCACCACATAGTTTTTCTTGCCATACTTCGAATGCAGGTCGTGAATAATGTTTAATGCCGTCTTGCCGGTTGTCATTTCGTCATCCACCAGAATGATCGTCTCTGCCTCCCGGAAAATTGATGGATCGGTCGCATAGCAGCGATGAGCTGTAGCATGAGAATGCTCCTCCTCAAAATCGATGCAAGAGGTCATATAAGCGATACTCTCCCGGGTCGTATGAAGAAATGCCGCTTCCCCTTCGAACACGTCAAACATACTGTGACCGAGTGCCGTTGCCGTCTCCGCGAATCCAATAAACAAGGTTCGCTCGCCTACTGCCATTTTGTCCCGCTTCAGCGCAGCAAATACTTCTGCTGCAGTCTCAGGCGCTTCAAACGCATGCAGCAATTGCTCTAATTGAACCGGAAGCGGTCTGCCCCTGTCGTGCTGATACAGCAGTCCGAGCGATGCTCCTGCCAGAAGAGACACATGCGGTTGTACCGGAATATGCTTGCCAAGCACCTTGCTGACAAATAAAAAGCTGCGTTTTTTATTGATTCTCGCTGCCATCTGAAAAAGCTGCTCCAACGGCAGGTCGAAGGGATTGCCCGTCACCGCAATGGAAACCTCTAAATCTCCAATAATATTATACGATTGCTGATTCTCGTTCTTCTGCGAGTAAGCAGGTGAAGTTTTGGTTTTCATTTAGCACCCCATAAATGTTTGCTCTGATCATAATGCGTCTCGCCCAGGTCATATGCGGCTTGAATTCATTCATTTTGTTGGAATAGCAGCTTTTCATAACGCCTAAATCGCCTTGACCGTTCTCTAGGATGTGAAGAGCGTCCATGTATTCCTCATGTGTAACGACATAGAGCGCCTGTACCGGCTTAATATGAGTAGGATGAATAATCGTTTTGCCAATAATGCCGTTTTCCTTGTCCATGGCCACCTCACGAATCAGGCCGTCTACATATTCGTTGATATAAGACATGCGCAAAATTCGCCCGTGCTTGCCCATGCTCTCCTCGAAGGGCGTCTGCCGCAGCTGCGGCTTAAATACGCGATCGCTCTTGAAATACTCCCAGACCGGTCCGGAAATGACGTAATGATTGTCCATTCTCCCAAACATGTTTATGATATCCGCAATGCAGTCCCGAATGACGGCAATGTCATAGATCGTATTGTCAGGGCTTCTGCGAAGTCCGAACAGACTCGAGAAATCCGTCGCCCCAATGCGGACATTCAGCACGTACTCCTTGTAGGAATAAAGCAACTGGGAAATGCCATGCAAGGTCTCGAGTCGTTTCTCGCGGTAGATCACATTCGAGCTCTCCAGTATCGGCATGCCGTACAGCACGGTGTCCGAGTTCCTTTTGTCTCGATTATAATCCGCCAGAAGTCTGAAATACGTTTCCCCGGTCTTCACATCGAACTTCGGAAATACAAAACCTGTAACGTATTCAATCTCTTCTCCAAAATAAGCTAACAGCCGTTTCAACTGATCAACTGACCGTACTCGTATGAAAATAAGCGGAATGCGTTCAGTGCTCAGCAGGCCAATCGAAAGATACCGACTGATCCTCTGCAGCGTTTGCTTCAGCATTTTCTCAGCATATTCCAGCTGATTATCGCCTACTGCGTCTTCAAGGTCGATGACCATCGATACGAGTCCTTCGTGTTTGCCGGCGGACAAATCGTCCGCAATACTGTCCTTGGTTGCCGGCATATAGAGCGCTGCGCCTATGGCATGAGCAAGCACATCTTTATCGGCGCAATTATTAAACTGTTTTGGCAAGGAGTGGAAGAAGGACTGCTCTTCATCAGTGGTAAGATAGTTAAAGTACCTCAAAGTTCATTCCTCCTTTATGAATCAAAAGTGAAAAAATATCCCTCACATTTCATTGAGGGATATTCCGACAGCAGGTGTATGTGCGCTTCTTATGTTGCTTCTGCGTCTCTCTTCTTGCGGATCAGGCTAAGGATAATCGTGCCGCCAAATACGAGGAATATTAGTCCAAAGAACCACGAGTCCGGAATGTGCAGCCCATATGCCCCGACAATCATTTTGAAGCCGATAATAATGATGAGAATAAATGCCGCCTTCTCCAGCTCGGGAAACTTATCAATAAGCATAAGAAAGAGTTGAGCGACACCACGCATCATCAATACCCCGATAATACCGCCAAGGAACAGCACCCATACCTCTTCGCTTACGCCGAAAGCGGCAAGCACGCTGTCAATACTGAAGGCAATGTCCATTAACTCAACGGCAAGAACGGTACGCCAGAAGCCATAGCCCTTGTTTTTAACTTCTTCTTCCTGTTCTTCCTTCTTCCCGATGTATGGAAGCAGCGGAATGCCGCCCACGCGGGCGAGCTTAAATTGAAGCTCGTATAGATTGCTTAACGCGATCCATAGAAGATACAAGCCTCCTGCTACTTTGATCCACGTAATCTGAACCAAATAGACGCCTACGCCAATCGCAACAAAGCGGAAGAGATAGGCACCCAGTATACCGTAAAATAGAGCGCGCCTCTGCTGCTTCTTCGGCAAATGCTTAACCATAACGGCAAGAACAAGCGCATTATCCGCTGAAAGCAAACCTTCTAATATGATAAGTGTTGCAATAATACCGAGATTGGCGGGCGTAAAGACAGACGCTAAACTATCCCAGCTAAAGAAGTCGCCAAAATTAGCGGCTATACTTTGAAAAAAATCAACCATTTAGACAACCTCCGGATATTACAATTACTTGCTGCCTTGCACCCATCTAAGGCCCCAGCCAAATGCCTCATCCAGTTGACGATGCCCTGTAAAATATTGGACAAGCCTCTGTATACTGAAGGTTTGATTATCTACGTTCTCGATCATCGCAATCGCGCACATGCCCATTCGATTGTTATGCTCGTCCATTCGAACCTCAATATCCGGCCCGCCAGACTGCTTAATTGTGACGACGCCATTCGCCTCAGCCCAGTTCGTAGCCCCTGCGTAAATATAGGCATAAACTACGATTCTTTGAATCTCCGATACATTATTGCCGTTGATTCGAAGATTTTCACCAGTCGTTATAGAGCCTGTTCGATCATCGCCGTCAAGAGACACATAAGGCGCTCTTGAGAAATCGCCAAAGCTGTTACCCAGCGCCTGTACAGAGCCCTTCATCCCGTTCTTTAATTCAAACAGACAGCCGACATCGAGATCCACGCCGCTGGAACGGCCGAAAAACCCAGTCGTTTTCTTCTGATTCCAGTTCAAATTAATGACGATTTCACCCAGCGCGCCTGCGCCTTTCTGCAGATTGATCGTATCTCCGCGTTTGGTGAGTGATATTTTGCTTAAGTTTACTGGCGCTGGTGTTGGTGCCTGTCTTGGCGCAGGTGCTGGTGGAGGCGTCGGCTTTGGAGCCGGCGTCGGCGCTGGCGCAGGTGTATCAGCCTTCACCTCTATGCCGAAGCTGTTGCACAGCGCGGCCAAGCCCCCCGAATAGCCGGAACCGATAGCATTAAATTTCCATTCGCCATTATATCTATATAATTCTCCTACGACAATAGCAGTCTCTACAGAGAAGTTTTTTCCAAGCTCATAGCGCAAAATTTCGCGCCCCGTCCCTTCGTCAATCACTCGAATATATGCGTCATTTACGCTCGCAAAGCTCTGTCTTCTCGTTTCTCCCTCGTGAATCGTTAATGCGAAAGAAATGCGTTCAATGTTCCTCGGTACATCATGAATACGAATCATAACCTGTTCATTATCCGTCTTACCGGCCAAGCTCCTCTTGTTTGCGCCAGCTATTTCGATCGAGCCGCTTCCGTCCTTCGGGTTACCATAAAATATCAAATCCTGGTCTCCCGCCACTTTTCCGTTATCACGCAGCAGAAATGCCGATAAATCAACCTCCATCCCGGTACCCGCTTGCCAGCCCATCCCTACTACAAGATTTCGAAAAGAGGGGTTATTTTTTGTAATATCGGCCTTCTGACCCTTCATTAATGCTAGCTCCATGCTTAAACCGCCCTTCGTTAGTCATAGGATAGGGTGACATGCAATCCTGCTCATGCCAACCTAAAGAGAATATGAATTAAACGGCAAGTCCGTAATTGCGGCAAAGCGCAGCCAAGCCGCCGGAGAAGCCGGAACCGACCGCCTGAAATTTCCAATCAGCGCCATGTCGATACAACTCACAGAAAATAATCGCCGTTTCGATCGAAAATTCTTCTCCGAGATCATAGCGAAGCACTTCTCTGCCGGAGATTTCGTCTACCAAACGGACAAAAGCATTCGATACTTGTCCAAAATTTTGATTTTTGTTTTCCGCATCGTGAATCGTAACGCTAATACCGATGCGTTGAATATGGGCAGGCACTTTGGAGAAGTCAATCTTGATCTTCTCATCGTCCCCGTCACCCTCGCCGGTACGATTATCGCCCGTATGCTCAACCGCTCCATTATAACCAATTAGGTTGTTATAAAATACAAAATCTTTCTCGTCCTTGGCTTTCCCGTCCTGATGCAGCAAAAAAACGCTCGCATCCAGGTCGATTTCGCCGCCGCCCGTATATTTATTCGTGTCCCAGCCTAAGCCAAGGACAACCTTAGTAAGTCCTGGATTCGTCTTGGTAAGGTCTATACGTTGTCCTTTAGAAAGGTTAATAATGGACATGGTTTACTCCTCCTTAACGAAAAGCATGTTTATTATTTAAGTTAGAACGCCAAAATCATTACATAAGCCTGCCAAGCCATTCTGATAACCGCTGCCTACAGCACTGAATTTCCATTCGCTGTTATGACGATAGATTTCGCCGACAACGACTGCCGTTTCCACAGAGAAATCCTCACCCAGATCATAACGAATTAATTCAACCCCTGTATCCTCGTTCACTACCCGAACATACGCATTCGCAACCTGGCCAAAGTTTTGGTTTTTTTGAGCGGCATCATGAATGGTAATACAAAAAGCGACCTTCTGCGTATCCGCAGGCACTTCTGCTAGTTTTATCTTAATCACTTCATCGTCGCCGGCGCCTTCACCGCTCTGATTATCACCCGAGGAGACAACGGAGCCATTCGAATTGGAACGGTTATTGTAAAAAATGAATTCCTTCTCGCTGTTCACTTTACCCGATGCATTCAAACAAAATGCAGTTGCATCCAAGTCAAACTGACTGCCTCCATCGTACTTATTCACGTCCCAGCCGAGACCTACGGAAATTTTGGTCAAGCCCGGGTTGGATTTGGTCAGATCAACCTTCTGTCCTTTAGATAAATTAACTGGCATCAGAGTGCCTCCTCGTCGAATTGTATCATTTATAAAAAGGGCCGCCATAGGCGACCCTTCGCGGGTAAAAGCTGCTATTTGTCTTAAGCTAAACCGTAATCGCGAACCAATCCGGCAAGGCCATCCTGGAAGCCGCTTCCGACTGCGCTGAATTTCCATTCGCCTGAATGACGGTAAAGCTCGCCTACAACGACTGCTGTTTCGATGGAGAAATCTTCACCAAGATCGTAACGGATCAATTCTGTGCCGCTTTGCTCGTCAACGATACGTACGAAAGCATTCGAAACTTGTCCAAAGTTTTGGCTGCGCTCTTTGCCTTCATGAATCGTGATGCAGAATGCAATTTTATCGGTTTCAGCTGGAACTTGAGCGAGATCTACCTTTACTTTCTCATCATCGCCATCGCCTTCGCCCGTACGGTTGTCGCCTTCGTGAACGACTGAACCGTTAGCGTTCTTAGGATTGTTGTAGAAAATAAAATCAGCTTCAGAGCCAGCTTTGCCTTGTGCATTCAAGCAAAATATAGATGCATCAAGATCAAAGTCTTTGCCTCCGTCATATTTATTCGTATCCCAGCCGAGACCTACCATAATTTTCGATAGACCGGGATTTGTTTTCGTAAGATCAATTTTTTGTCCTTTGGATAAGCTGATAGCCATTGTGCAATGCCCTCTCTTCTATGAAGAATTATTGGTATTGACGAGCAAAAATATCGACATGGGGAGCATGTGTGCCTTCACCGATTGCGTTAAATTTCCATTCCCCGTTATGACGGTAAAGCTCACCGACGACCAACGCCGTTTTACCGGAGTAATTTTCCGTCAGATTGAAGCGAATAAGCTCTTGATTGTTTGACGGGTTGAGAATGCGGATGTACGCGGATTTAATCATACCAAAATCCTGTTTTCTGGATTCGCACTCGTAAATATTGACCACGCATAAAATTTTGTGAATATTAGCAGGAACACGATCAAGCTGCACAATGATTTGCTCATCGTCGCCATCGCCTTCGCCTGTAATATTGTCACCCGTGTGAACAACTGAATTACAACCGCTTTGCTTATTGTAGAAGCATACGAGATTTTTCTCGCCGCTAAGCTTGCCGTTCGCATCCAGCAGCAAGGCCGATGCATCACAGTCCACGTTAGCCGCTTTCTTTAAGCCGAAGAAACCGCCCTTTGTTTCAGCTGGGTCCCAGCCTAATCCAACGATAACCTTGCTGAGGCCGGCATTACCTTTAGTTAAATCGACCTTCTGACCTTTAACGAGAGAGATTCCCATCGCATTTGCACCTCCTTTCGATGAAAGTATTGATTCAATAAGTAGCTATACGCCTATTCGACATTTAAGTTCCAAAAAAATTGCACCCTTACATTATTCTACATCCGTTCGAAAGTACCTTTATTCTTTTCTCGATCTCGCCAATCGCGTAATCGCTAATTCCGAACAGAAAAACATCTGCCGCTTGATTATCATCAAAATTCATGGCCAGGCCAAGCGTCTGTTCGCAAGTGTTTTGCACAATTCCATTACGAAATAGCTGCGCCTTAGATTCTGAAATATCGAGTGCAAGACCCACGCGCGCACATACACCGGATAATCCTTTCTTCTTCAGTCATTTTATCTCATCCGTCCTTTTAAATACAAATTACTGCAAAATTTGAAAGCAAGCACACATAAAAACTGGATATTCCCATAAGTTACATAAGAATGCGACAGTTCCGTTACAATATGAAAAAAAGGTGGAAATATCCGCATACAACCGCGATAATTATTAGTAGTAAATCCACTTATACGAGGTGATCTCGTGGAGTTTATTAAGAAGAACAAAACTGGTTTAATCTTTGGAGTGCTAATTCTCATTAACGGGTTATTTCTATTGTCAATCCTGCTCTCTCAAGAATAAGAACAAGCAGACCTCGCTTCATGAAGGGTCTGCTTGTTTGCGCTGATGCCCGCCACAGCGGATTAAAGCAGCTGCTAATCATTACAGCTATCACCGTTAAGGAGCATGAAGATGGCCATACATGAAATTAACGAAGCTTCTTTGCAAAAACAAATTCACGAGGTCAGCGGCAGAACCGCTGTTTTTTTCTATACGCCTTTGTGCGGCACGTGCAAAATCGGGGAAAGAATGCTGGAAATCGCCGAGGTCGCAGGGATCTCTGTCCCGCTTTTTAAGCTCAACATTAATTTCGCCCCCCGGCTGCGTGACGAATGGCAAATCGCAAGCGTCCCATGCCTGGTTCTGCTCGAAAATGGCAAGCCTGTTCAGAAAGAATACGCGATGAAATCAGTTGATCACGTTTATCTCATGTTGAAGTGAAATCTATTTAGATGCGCAATCTGTGTATTTCCTGCAGCTGCTGCTGCTTGGCAGGATCATCCGGCTGCGGAAGCACCGTTTACCACGGGCTTGCCTTCATGTATATGCGATCAGTATGCTATTTGCTGCGCGTAACCGTAAAGCCTTCCTTCTGCAGCAATGGAAGGTGAACGATTTATACGAATTTCCCGTTCCGGTAATCCTCGTACGCCTCGCGAATTTGCTCTTCTGTATTCATAACAAATGGACCATAAGCGACAATCGGCTCGCCAAGCGGCTCGCCTGCATATAAGAGCACGCGAAGCTTTGTAAGCGCATTAATCTCTACCTCGCTTGCTTCACTGCCTTCCTCCCGGCTAAGCGATAACACTTGCCTTTGGCTGGCCTTTGTCCTTTCGCTGCCAAACTCGCCTTCGCCTTCGAGCACATATAGGAAGCCGTTATAAGAGCCCGGTAAATCTTGCTTTACGCTCGCACCTGACTCGAGGGTGATCTCTACCATCGTAATTGGCACGACATTTTGCGTGTCTGCTTGGACATCGCCCGATGAGCCCGAGAAAACACGGATAACCGCGCCTTCTTCGGCTCTGGTCGGCATATTCGCGCTGCGAAGATTCTGATAGCGGGGAGCCGTCATTTTATCCGATGCCGGAAGATTGACCCACAGCTGCAGAGAATGAACCGTTTCTCCCAGCGCCGGATCCTCTTTATGAATAACGCCGCGACCGGCCGTCATCCACTGCGCATCGCCCGGCCCCAGCTCGTCCTTGCCCCCGGAGGCATTATCGTAATGCTCAAGCTTTCCTTCCATCACGTATGTTACGGTCTCGATTCCTCTATGCGGATGGACGTCGAAGGAGCCTTTCTGAAACCAATCCTCTGCCAGCATTAGGAATGGATCATGCTCCTCATAGCGGCCTTGTTCAAGAATAAGACTATTTTTATGTTGGTGGCTGATATGATTGATTTCGGCTGTACGGACCTTCTTGATGCTCCGCTTATAGACCTGTTGCTCTGTACTCATGGCATGTGGCCTCCTTTTGAAAGTCTCAGTATGTCCTCTGTCAACTTTCGAAAAACAAATTCTTACTGCAGCTTTGTCTGAAGAGGCTTCAGTCTGGATTCAATTTGCTCCCGATGCGGCTCCAGAAATGGAGGCAATGCAAGGGATTCACCCAGGTGGTTAATATCCTCATCTGTATCGAAGCCTGGACCATCAGTCGCAAGCTCAAAGAGAATGCCATTTGGTTCACGGAAATACAATGAGCGGAAGTAGTAACGATCAACAAAGCCGGAGTTTGGAATGCGTACGCCTTTGATATGCTCAATCCACTCGCGCAGCTCGTCATCATTATCGACGCGGAACGCGACATGATGGACACCGCCATAGCCTTGCTGCTCGCGCGGAAGATCGTTGCGCTCCTCGATATGAACCTCAGCGCCGCTGCCGCCTTCACCGGTTTCAAATACAACAATATCCGGCTGGCCAGCAATGGTCGAAGGATACTTTCCTTTTTCGCGGAAGCCCATTAGCTTTGTCAGCACAAGCACAGTCGGCTCCGGATTTTTCACCGTTAACTGAACAGGACCGAGTCCGAGAATGCCGTATTCGGCTGGCACCGTGCTTTTCTCCCAAGGAACGCCGCCAGCAACGCCCTCATTATGCTCATCAGATACAAGGACTAGGCGCTGTCCTTCAAAATCTCTGAAAGCGAGCGTGTTACGACCAGCTCTTTCAATGATGCTGTCGTGATCGATGCTTTTCTGCTCGAAACGCTTCTTCCAAAACGCAAGTGCCGCATCATTCGCAACGCGAAGCGACAAGGAGGAGATGCTGCTTGTACCTTCGCGATTTTTGCCGGTCATCGGAAACTCGAAGAACGTAAGCTCCGTCCCCGGATTTCCTTTCTCATCCCCATAAAATAAATGATAAACCGACGTTTCATCCTGGTTTACCGTCTTCTTGACCAATCGAAGGCCTAATAGCTGTGTGTAAAAGTTAAAGTTTTCCGACGCTCCGCCTGTAATCGCGGATACGTGGTGAATGCCTTTGAGCATCATATGAACAACCTCCTGCAAAGTTTTGTGAAGCAAAACTTACTTCGAAAGCCTACGCTTCGTTTTTGTATTGTGAGACATCGCACTAATGTTGAATTTTCTTCAATAGCTCAAGCAGCTGCTTCTTCTCCGCTTGATTCAAGCCGTTATACTGTGAAGCTTGAAACTGCTCTTGCATCGGAACAACCTCGTTGAAGAGCTCTTTGCCTTTTTCCGTTAGCGATACGTATTTCGTCTTCCACTCTTGCTCCCGCTGCACCAAGCCCTGCCCCTCCAGCTTGCCAAGCAGCTGTGTAATATTGCCCTTGGTTACAAAAAGCTTATTGGCCAGCTGCTGCTGCGTTAACCGATCATGGACGCCAACTTGCGCGATCATATCAAACTGAGCGGCGGACAGGCCCCATTTTTTCAAATGCTGATGGGTCTCCCGAACGCTCTGGCTATAAACCCGCGATAAACGAAACCATATCATTAAGCCTAACCGTTCGTCGCGCTTAGATAAGAAGGAATTCGATTGATCTTGTGTCATATCAACACCTCAGCCTTCGTTATATTAATCAGTTTAGATCTAAACTGATTAAAAGTCAAATGTATGGAGGCCAATCCCCTACTTAGGACTAGGGAAACTCTGCTCGCAGTATGTTACTATAAGCGAATACCGCATATAAGGAGAACACGCATGATTGAACGGAATTCTTTGCACCAGCATCCGATGCCGGTTGGACGAACGACACCGGATACTGCAGCAAGAAGCAGACGGAAACGTAATCGATTGCTATTATTTATAACCTTGCTGCTTTCCGCCATTATATTATGGAGAGCCATATGGGAGTTGGAGCGTTCTCTTCCTCCTATCGATATTATACCAAATGAAATATCCGCTCCGCCTGTCAAAGAGCTTCATCCCTCCGTCTTCGCCAAACAAACGGAGCTAATCGCTCAAACGAAAAAAGCAGACATTACCATCCTCATAACTGACGGCTTCCGTTCCAACGCGGAGCAGGATGCAATATATGCAAAAGGACGCACAACCGGAGGCTCGATTGTCACGCAAGTACGCGGCGGCGGCTCTTATCACAATTATGGCCTCGCGATTGACTTTGCCCTGCGAACGAAGGAAGGCGAGGTCGTCTGGGATATGGAATATGACGGCAACGGCAACGGTCATGCGGACTGGATGGAGGTCGTTGAGATTGCTAAGCGGCTCGGCTTCTCGTGGGGCGGTGACTGGGATGACTTTCCAGACTATCCGCACCTGCAAATGGATTTTGGATACTCCATTCGCGAGTTGCAGCGCGGACAGCGGCCACCGGTAGAACAATTGAATCCCTAGCAAAAAGAGTGCAGACCTATTCATGATCTTCACTCTTTTTGTTATTCGTTCATTTTACTTGCACTTTCATTGCCCAGCGATAATTTCATAGGAATGCAAACGGGCCTGATGGTCAAAAATATGTGCGGCAACCATGATTTCATCCGCTTTTGTCGCTTCAATATACTGCTTTAGCTTATTGCGAACCGTCTCTGGTCCCCCTATAATCGATGAGCCCAGTTGCTGCTGCAACGCTGCTTTTTCCTGTATGGTCCACACCTGATCCATATCTTTGACCGGCGCAGGCAGCGGACCCCGTGTGTTGCGAATAAACGTAAGGAAAAGCTGCTGCATCGACGTGGCTAAGTATGCCGCTTCCTCGTCCGTATCCGCAGCGATCACATTAACCGCAACCATTCCATATGGTTTATCCAGTATAGCGGACGGTTTAAAGCTGCTGCGATACAGATTCATGGCCGGAATGGTAAAGTTCGGCGAGAAATGTCCGGCAAATGCAAACGGAAGACCCAGCTGCGCAGCCAGCATAGCGCTAAAATCGCTGGACCCAAGCAGCCAGATCGGAATATCCAGCCCTTCGCCCGGAATCGCGCGAATCGGCATACCCACTTCCGCACTGGACGGATCCAGAAAGGCTCTTAGCTCGGCAAGCTGCTCGGGAAAATCTTGTCCGTTGCTTCGCCGACTGCCTCTTAAAGCTGCGGCTGTAAGGCCGTCTGTGCCGGGCGCCCGGCCCAGCCCTAAATCGATTCGGCCTGGAAACAGCGACTCCAGCGTACCGAACTGCTCGGCGATAACAAGCGGTGCGTGGTTAGGCAGCATGATGCCGCCAGAGCCTACGCGAATCGTTGAGGTTCCTGCAGCTACATGACCAATCACAATGGATGTAGCTGAGCTGGCAATACTCGGCGCGTTGTGATGCTCCGCAAGCCAGTAGCGGTTGTAGCCCCATTTTTCCGCATGCTGGGCAAGATCTAATGTGTTGCTGAGTGACTCGGCGACAGTGCCTCCTTCAACGATAGGAGAAACATCGAGAACTGACAGGGGGATACCATAAGCTTCGTTTTTTTGCAGTGCAGTAGACATCATGATCACCTTTTTCTTCGTTATCGGCTCTTTAACTGTATTAATTTTAAGTACATATTGGCCAACAAAAAAACAAATGCCGCGGCTTACTCAGCATTCGTTATTGCTGCTGTACCTTATACTGCTGTCGACATTCTTTGATCTTGTCCAAAGCCGTTTGCAGCGTATTTTGCTCCAAATAAGCGACGTAATGCTGCTCCGCCTCGTGGAAAAAATGATCCATAACACCTTGTATATTGGCGGATATCACACAATCCTCTTCCGGATTACCAGAGCACCAATGCGGCTTCAGCGTCCCGCCGGAGAGCGCTCGATAAATGTCAGCGAGCGTAACCTCTTGTGGTTCACAATTTAAAATATAACCGCCGCCGATGCCTTCCTTCGTTGTGACAAAGCCATGCTTCCGCAAAATACTCATAACCTTGCGAATTCGTGTTGGATTCGTTCCCACATTACGTGCAATCGCCTCACTGCTGGCCATATGATCGGGCAAATAAGCTAACAGCATCAAGCTGTGAACCGCTACAGTAAATTCACTGTTCATAAAGGGAACTCCCTCTCTAGAAGAGATACTGTAATCATATTTCATACAGTTCTTGAAGTCAAATCTTGTGCTATGATAAGCAACGATAAAAACCGCATTAGGAATTTCACCCCGTTGCTGGTTTTCATGCTATTATCATAGCACATTTTAAGGCTCAACGGTTCCATCCTCTGCCCAGCCTGTCGTCATGAATGTAAGGGGTCAGTCCAGGGCTGCTGCTGGATGATACAAATAAAAAGAAAGACCTCCACGAAGATCTCTCTTTTTATACCAAATGATTTTATTTTAGTTGTTTAAATATTTTGGATTGGGTCCATATTTATTATTCTCTTCACTATCTAAACACATAAATACAAGTAAGATAATACCTCCAACTAGTGGGATAAGACTAATCAATAACCACCAACCGCTTCTTCCCGTATCGTGCAGTCTTCGTACACTAACAGCTAAAGATGGCAGAAGAATAGCTAAGGAATAAAGCCCTGTTAATACCGCAGGCATACCTGTCACTGCTTCCACTATGGTAAGAACAAGTGAAATGATGAAGCTAAAAAGCACAAACATCCAATATTCCTTACGTCTTGCTCTTCCTTGAAATCCCACGTAATTTTTTAACACTTTCAAATACCATTCCATCTGAACGCCACCTCATCTAGTTATTTATTATATTTACGGGAACCGTAAATTTCATAACTCTTATATTCTTCGGTAAAAAGAATACATAATTAAAGATGAATACTCAAAATCACAACATATTATACCTCGAATGCTTTATAAAGGGAGTTTATTCAAATCACTCATTTTTAATTACTTTAATTGATATAGAGCCTCAAATATTCAGGGTAAGCACGCGGATGTATATCCATAGCCCGTTTCTGTGTCATTTCTTTCACTTCGGGTATGTTCTCCGCGTCAATGAAATCAGCGAGCACATCGATCACATCATCCAGAAGCTTCACTCTAAAATAAAGCTCCATTCGTTCGAATATTTCATCATGCGCATATGAATGTTTTATGGCCCACTCTTTTACCTGCTCCTCAGCTAAATGCAGATCCATTCTCAATCCCGCCTTCTCTTATCCTCATCTTTCTAACGGTGCTGTTCATAGTGGTTAGCCCTGCTTAGTTGCCGAATCGCATGAAGCTCAGCTTGCGTCAGCTCCTCTTCGCTGCCCGCCTCTAGATTATGTAATAGCTGCTCAATGGAGCTGGCTCCTGGTATAACGGTAGCTACAGCCGGATTAGACAGCGCGTATCGAATAGCCGTATGCGCTAAATCCCGGGAGCCGCCATCCAGCCTCTGCAAGCCTTGTATGAGCTCCAACAGCTCCTCCTTACCATAATCCAAATATCCGCTTCCCGCTTTTTCAATTCCTCTGCTCGATAAAATCCCTTTCGCCACCGGCCCGCGGGCAATAACGCTTATCCCCTTATCTGCAAGCAAAGGAAGCACCGTCTCCTCCGGTCTTCTATCCAAAATACTATACTGGCTCATTACACTAACGATATTGGAGCGCTCCGCATATTCCCGAATGACGTTCGGACGAATCGAGGATATGCCATAATAACGGATATACCCTTCTTGCTTCAGTTCCTCGAACGCTTCTATCGTTTCCGAGATCTTGTCCTCGATCATTCCGCCGTGCAGCTGATACAAATCGATGTAATCGGTTTGCAGTCTGCGCAGGCTCTCTTTGACCGCTGCTTTGATATAAGTCTTGGACGGATCCCATGTCCAGCCGGCCTTGCCGGGCTCCCAGCGATTGCCTACCTTCGTTGCCAGAATGACATCAGAGCGACGTCCACGCAGCGCTTCACCAACAATCTCCTCATTGCGCCCTTCATCGTATAAATCCGCCGTATCGAGAAAATTAACGCCGCGATCCAGCGCTTCGTGAATGATGCTAGCCGCCTTTTCCTTATCCGTTCCAAGCGACATGCAGCCAAAGCCGATCTCGCTCACCTCAAGCTCTGATTTTCCCAATCGATTTCGCTTCATCGGGAACACTCCCTTCTTCACCCTACGATTTCTTTAATAAACTTTTCAAGCCGTGACTCTTTGACGCACGAGCTTCTTAGAAGGTTGCGGATAACCATGGAGGACATGGCGCATTGCACCCTCATGCTTCAGGAAACGGCTTACGCCCGATAAAGCCATCATGCCAGCCATGATAATGGGAAGCCTCGTCTTCCCCTTCCTTCCAGCAAATCAGAATTTCTTCACCGTCCAGCATCGCCGGAAAGTCAAGCAGGCCGGGCTTAATCATTTTTAGAAGGACACCTTTACGGGAAAAATTTTCAATCAACAGATCGGTTTCTATTTTCATAAAATCAAGCTTGCTTTCCATCTCAAAAAAAGGATCCTGCGCGTCCATGCTCCCCTTGTGAGCCTGCTTATACGTCGCTTTCGTCATTTGATACTCCGTATGGAGGTCCTCGAACTGCTCCATTACTTGCTGAAGCTGTCTCAAATCGGCCTTTAACTGAGGGAGCAGCGCATTCGCTTCACTGCGTGTAAATCGTTTGTTCTCCATGGTGTCATCGACTCCTTATGTCCATATTGTCTATCTCTGCTTTAGAAATACCCTGACCTTTATTATAAGTTGAAATCCACTTGATCCATCACTCTATATGGTACTACTCCATTATTCGGAGCAAACCATTACGACATTGCCATCCGGGTCTTTAACGGTGAAGAAGGCTATTTCTCCATTCCGCTCGATATCAGTAAATACTTGTACTCCGTTTGCAACCAAATATGCCTTCGCCCCCTCAATATGACTTGATAGAAGCATAAACAAAGTCTTATAATCATCGCCTTGACGAAAGCGATTATTGTCTAGCAGCACATCGCTGCCGCTTTTCATTTCCAGCACATAAATAGACTCCTCTGGCTCAGCTTGACGGCACGGAAGACCGAGCACTTCACTATGAAACGGAATGGCGCGATTGATATCGGTGACATTAATGAAGACCGAACCCACTTTGTTCGAAATGGGACTATCCGTTTGCTTAAGCCGCTCCAAAGGCGGGGAATGGTAGTTGGATTGCGTTACCATGATTGCATTGCCGTCCTTATCGGCAAAACCCAAAAAGGCGAGCCCGGGATGCGGACGCTCAATCGGATACAGCAGCCTCGCTCCCATTTTATCTAAATAACGATACGCCTCATCGATATCCCCCGTCTTGTAGCTGAACAGCACATGCTCGGTATCCGGATTATTGTGACTGTTATCGTCCAATATCATCCCCGTGCCGCCTTCCAGCTCCAACCAATAAACAGGACCGCCGTTCAGCCTCTCCTCCAGCAGCGGCAATCCCATGACCATGCTGTACCACTCAGCCGAGCGCCTAAGATTGGACACATGAATAAATACGCTTCCTACTATATTCTCAATCGGACTTTGCATCGCTTCCATCTCGATGCCTCCTTATTTTCCAATAGACTGCTCAACCTCTTTAGACACTTTATCTATCACAAATTATACAGAACATATGTTCTTTTGTAAACAATTCCATTAAATGTATTTTTATTAAACCGACTTCGCCATAGTATCCTTCAAGCACATACTTCCTACTGGCGGAAGGTGCGTTTAACGCCGTCATGCGTACCTCCTATCGCCCGTTTATTTTCCCGACCTCACGATAAAGATAATCCATTTTCTTTTTAACCTTATACGCCTCTCAATCTTATTTTTTAGATTGTGTGAGATACGATAATTATGGATAATACTAATAGAATTGGCTACCTTCATTTAGGAGTGAAAGCATGAACATATCGATTTATCCGGAATTCGTTCATTTAGTCAAGCAATTTAAGATTTTTCCGTTCTCCGATCTTATTCCCGAGCATCCTTCCCTAACGGCCGTAGTCGCAGATAACGTATGGCATACCGGTACCGAGCTCGATCCATGGCTGTGGCGCGTCAAAATCGTACAGGATGAGCATGCGGCTTACGGCAAATTTTTTGGCAGCAAGCTGACCTTCATCCAGGTTGGTTTCTTCCCTTCCGTTCAGATGCTGCTCTCGCAGGGCAAAAGTGTGGAGGAAAGGTATGGCAGCGGCTTGATGTCCAAGGATGCCAGAAACATTTTCAGCATTATAAAAGAGGCTGGCCGAATCGACTCTCGCAATTTGCGAAAGGCATCCGGTCTGACCCCCAAGGAACAAAAAAAGGATTACGAGCGTGCGCTTGTGGAGCTTCAAAATTTTGCGGATATCGTTATCACCGGCGCACAGGAGAGCGACTTCGACGGCGGCTGGAGCAGCATGTGCTTCGAAAGCGCGGAACATTGGCTAAACGTGACGCTTGGCAGAAAACCCGCTGCGCCGGATAATCTAGCAAGCGCTAAAGCTGCCGTCAAAGCGGAGCTAAGCAGCGTTTGCACGGAAAAAGCAATGAAATACTTAGATAAGAAGCTAAAATTTAATTTGTAGGTTCTGGATTGGGGAATTTGGGAAGATGCTCATACTTTGCTTGGGCATCTTCCTTTAGCTTAGATTGCTCTCGAGTCTTGAAGCACTTTTTCAAAGTTATCCCTATCTTCTACAAGAGTAATGTAGGATTTACTAAAATTGAAATTCGTGATTTTGGATTCAATATAATTACCTTCGGTATTTACAGCAGAATTAGCCCCTTCCTCACTCAACACAGCATAAGCCGCCCATTCTGCTGCATTCCTGCAGCACATCACCTTATGTGATCGATGATATGAAACGGGCCCCATCAGCCGATTATTTAAATTACTACCATAAATGTAACTCATAGCAGTAGTCAAACCAATCATTTCCTCAAATAAGCCCATGAGCTATAATAGATAGGTTCCTATCGGACGCACTCAAATCGAAACAGCCAACTAAAACGGAAGCCGTCGCTTCCCATGCCAGCTTTACTTCATAAAAAAGTAAGGAGAATTAAAATGGATATCATTGAAATTTTAACGGAGTTAATTGACGAGGATACCGATCAGCCTAGATACCAGTTCGACGAGGAAGCGCTGGAGGAATTAATGAAGAGCATCGAGGAGCTAGGGCTGCTATCTCCCATTAAAGTTAGAACAACGAGTAACGGACGTTATAAAATCATATATGGGAACCGCCGCTACAAAGCGAGCAAAATGCTCGGCCGTAAAACAATTCCTTGCATCGTCTCTACCGTTACGGATGAGATGGAAATTTACTTGGAGCAAATCGCGGAAAATTTAACGCGCGAAGGCTTCTCGCCAATCGAGGAAGCGGAGGCGTTCAACAAGCTGCTGAACGATCCGAAATTCAGAAGCTCTACTAAGTTTCTCTCTGGCAAGCTTGGCAAACCGGAAAGCTATATCAAAAACAAATGCGAGCTGTTGAAGTTCGGCAATGCAGTCAAGAAGCTGATTGTGAACGGCACCGAAATCCGGAAGGACAAGCTGACGGAGGACCAACTGCTCCCGCTAAAGGATTTGCCAATCGAGCACCGTGATCCGCTCGCGCTCATCGTTGCGAGAGACGAGCTGCCGGTAAGCGATGTGAAGAAGATAGCAAAGCTGTTCAAGGACAAGTCGATCTCGGATAGCACCAAGGACAAGCTCCTATTCAAGACAGGCAGCGGTCTTATCGAAACGTGGTCGACCTACGAACAGAACAAGGCGGAACGCGCCAAGCCCGCTGCAGAGCCGAAGCCGTCTGCGAAGGCGAAGAAGCACGAGCAGGAGCAGGAGCTGGCACAACAACCGGCACAAGAGCAAGAACGGGCAACGAAGCAAGATGTGTCCCAGCCCTCAGCTACAGTTGTTCCGATTGAGCTCATGCTTCAAACGCTCGCGGCCGCGCTTCCACCCCATAGTCCGCTGCCGGCAGATGTGCTGAATTCCGTCGCTGCGATCCGCGCAAGCGAGCAAGACCGCTTTGCCCATGCCGTAAACTCGATCATTAACAGCCTAGAGCAGCATTTGACAGAATGGAGAACGGTGCGTGAGCTCGTCAAGACCACATCCGTAACGGCTATAGCGTCATTACAGGAGTAGCAACAGAAAGGCTGCTTCCAAGGTCCATGACCCTGGAAGCAGCCTTTTTCTCTTTGAGTAATGTTCGCATTACGCTCGATACGGCTTCAATCTTGTAGCTCGAACCAATTCCTGTGCGATTCCCGGCGCAAGCCTTGCAGCACCAGGCAGCAGTCTGGACAGCTGAGGCATGCCCAGCAGCCATTGAAGCAGGCTTCCCCATCGTAACGGTCTATTAAACTCCTTCTGTATAGAGCGTGTGAATGTATCGCGCCATTCCTCCATCGAGAGATTTCCTCGTAAATAACGATCTGTAAGCGGAGCGCACAAGGCCGCCGACCGCAGCGCCATCGACATCCCGTCTCCGCAAAGTGGAGGAATCATTGCAGCCGCATCGCCTAAGATAGGCATTTTATCCCATGGAACCGGCCTGCGATTAAGAAGAACAGGAGCAACAGCAGTTTGCGTGCCCGCCACCATCTCGGCGTGTGCGAGCCTCTTCTTCAGTCTTGGGTTTCTCCGTGCTGCTTCTTCGATGAAGGCCTGTATCGATTTTCCCGTATTCGTAAAGGATTCCCGCTCCAGCAGCGCCGCCGCATTCACAAGTCCGCCTTCGATCGGACATATCCCTAAGTAGCCTCCGCGAAAAAAATACATCTCCACGACCGGCTCCATCTCAATCCCGTGAAAATGTGATTTTACCCCCATATACGACTGCTTCGCAGAGCGTCCCGGTCTATAGCCCGGCAGCCCGGATCTCGGATTTCCGCCCCATGCCGCAATGACCGTCCTGGCTTCAATAAGGCGATCCTCCCCGTTCTGCCTTGTCCATACCTTATAGCCCTTTCCGCTAGGCTGAACAGCCGTAACGACAGCACCAGTCCGGATTCTTGCGCCAGCTTCCACAGCGGCATGATGCAGTGCGGTATCGAGCGAATATCGGCTGAGTCCCCAGGCTGTGCCGGGAAGCGGCATTTCGATTTCCGCTCCATTTTCAAACACGAACCGCAGCCTTTCGATCAGACTTGGCCGGAGCGTCTTAAGCGATTCCATCAAGCCGAAAGCTTCCAGCGTACTCTGCGCTTCCGGCGAAAGAAATTCCCCGCATACCTTATGCCGAGGAAAAGTCTGACGATCAAGAAGCACCGTATCCCAGCCTCTATCGGCCAAGTCCTTAGCCAGACTGCTTCCCGCAAGGCCAGCGCCGAGTACAGCTGCATCAACCCTATATCCCATTCTGTTCAACTCCGTCGATTGGCTTTAGTATTGGCTTGCCGATCACGACTGCGTAACGAAATAAAGGTCTCCAGCTGTAATAAAACTCCCTTAATGCCAGCGTATTTCTGAGCCTTTTCCAATCCTTCGCCTGAAAGCCCTTCGCCACGGACAGCGGACCGTCATGCCGGATATAGCGATTCGAGGAAAGGATATGCGTCGTCAGCCATACCGCAGTCCATGCCAGCCAGTGGCGATGAATGTCATTAATCACAACGCCAAGCTTTGCAGCGTTCATCATGCTTGCAACGACAGACGGAAGCTCATCCTCGGAAAAATGATGCAAGAACTGCGTTCCCGTAATCATATCCGCACTCTCGCGTGGCAAAGCAAATAAGTCCCCTTGCCGCACCTGAACACGAGACTCGTTGCGGAACAACTGCCTCGCCTCCGCGCAAGCTTCCTCCGTTACATCAACTAATGTAATCGTGAGCTTAACCCCATTGGCATCAGCCCATTTTAGTAATCTGCGATTCACATCGCCGGAGCCTGCACCGATATCCAGGACAGACAATTGTTCCGGCCTGCCTGCTGCGCGCCACAGCCGTTTTACCCCATGGAGCGTAGGCGCCGCTGCAGCATACAGCCGATTGAGCAGCCGGAGCTGCCGCAGCGCTTCGCGTAGCTCGTCTCCTCCACTCGAGAAATCGTCCATTAATTCAGCAGCCGTCGCCCGGCTCTGCAGCGCGCTAGGCATACAGCTCGCCCGCAAGCTGCTCATTTGTTAAGATCGATGGAGCATAAGCGATTTTGATCATCTCCGCAGTCAGGCCCGGTCCGAAGGCCAGAGCAATTCCTCCCGCCCCTGCTGAACCCTTCTTCTGCAGCTGCTTTCTCATCGCATCCAGCACGAACAAAATCGTAGCAGAGGAAACATTCCCGATCTCGCGAAGGACGCTAAGGCTTGGCGCGACTTGCTCATCCCTAAGCCCGTACCTGGCTTGAAGCGTATCGACGATGCCCCGTCCTCCGGGGTGAATCGCCCATAGCTCTGGCCGGTAGTCTCCGCATAAGCGCTCTACCTCGCTCGGAATCCATTCCCCGATCAGCTTTGGGATTTTGGTCGACAAGTACAAATCGAAGCCGTAATTGCCCACCTCCCACACCATCTCCTCCGCCCCTTCGGAGAGGAGAATGGAATGATCGTCTCCTAACTGAAAAATATGCCGATGCTGTTCTCCGGCAGCGCCTACTACGCAAGCCGATGCGCCATCACCGAAGAAGGATGCGCCGAACAGCGAATCACGATCGCCTGACGGCTGAATATGGAGCGTGCACAGCTCGACGCACACGATAAGAACATTTGCTTTCGGATCGCTTGATACAAGCTGCTTGGACAAGCAGACTGCTTTTAGACCTGCAGCGCAGCCAATAAAGCTGAGAGGGATCCGGGTGACATTAGACGCTAAGCCAAGCTGGCGTATCAAGGCAGCATCGATGCCGGGTAAAAACTGCCCGGTGCAGCTAACCGTGATCAGGTGCGTAATGCCGCTTGGCTCCGTCTTGCTGTCCGCTAACGCTTCTCTTGCCGCTTGTAACGCTAGAGGGACGGACTCTCTCTTGTAAATGTCCATACGTTCAGCAGTCGTGGGTGCATCCGCGGCCGAATTGCTCTGCATGTAACGGCACTCCGAGGCTTCAGCAAGCAGGTTCGGCTCACAGGTATAGCGGCGCTCTACGCCGCATTGCTTGAATATTCTCCTCGCCCAGCGTGCCGAATCCGGCTTGTCGCTTAGCGCATCAGCTAATCTGCGCGCTGTATCCATCTGATCAAGCCGATAAGACGGCAACGCCGTCCCCATTCCTACTATCGCAATCACGGGATTTGTATGCTCCATACGGTTACATCCATCCTCTCTCATCTAACGGACAAGTTTGTTCCTATAATCAAATCTATTCTTAGCATGTCCACAATATGACTTTTTCCGGTTCTTATTCGGATCTAGCAGATCTTCGTGGATGATGCTTTCAGTCCAAAACTATAACTCCATAGTCAAGCAGCTGCGTCCAAATTTCATTTGTAATAAACTTGAAATCTAATTTTCATCTTGTTTTAATATAAACCCTCTATACTGAATTCAACCCCCTTTTGTAATATATATATGGAAAAGACCCACAGCATCGTAGCTGTGGGTCACTTTTTTCCTTATAGGTTAATGGTTTGAACGCGTAAGCTCCACCAGCACGACCTCTGGACGGTTAAACAGCCTTTGCGGCACGACGCTGTTTCCAAGTCCTCGGCTGACAATCATCGTTGTACCTTCTTCCTCATACTTTCCTGCGTCGTATTTCGGCCAGAAGCCTTGACCTGGCGCGATCAACCCGCCGACGAACGGCACCCTGACCTGACCGCCGTGTGCATGGCCGGAGAAGGTCAAATCTATCTTATGCTTTAAATAAACTGAGAATAGCTCCGGACGATGGGATAATAGAATCGTAAAGAGATCATTTTCCTGCGGTTCCGCTGCCTCAAGTGCCTTGCTGATATGTTCATTCATCTTATCAACATCGCCATCGGCAACCACGTTAAAGATCGGATCATCCACACCGGCCATGCGAATTTCGCCTTGACCGAGGGTAATAATCTCGGTATCGTTCCTCAGCACATGAACGCCTAGGCCAAGCAAGCCTTCTTCAAGCGTCTCATATCGGTTCGAGGCCCATTCGTGATTGCCCGTTACATAATAAACAGGCGCAAGCTTTGTCATTTCTCGCATAAGAGTAAGGCTAACCTCGGCGTTGTACCTTTTGCTATCCACCAAATCGCCAGTCATAACGATAAGATTCGGCTTTAGCCCGCTGACCTTTCGAACCAATCGCTGCTGCTCCTTGCCAAAGGCTTTGTTATGCAGATCCGTCAGTTGGACAATACGATAGGAATCAAAGCCCTCAGGCAGCTTGCTGGAGCTAATCTGAAATTCAGTTACGCTGAGCTCGTTATTTTCAAAATAAAGAAAGGCCGCAAACGCTAGTATGATCAGAGGAATGAGATAAAGCTTTCGCTTCTTTTTTCGCATAATTTACAAGACTCCTTACTAACCTTTCAGGTAAAATCGCCCTCCGGCCGCAGTATACTTTTAATAGCGCCAACTACAGCATAGGGTCTATAAATTTGAATCGAATGCTAGTTATCTTCGACTATAAAGTGTTTGGCAGCTTTGGTCAAACCGGATAACCTCAGGAGCGTACGCACCGATCCAAAAATGCTATTTTAGCCACACTACAGCTCTGCCTCCCGCTCATCACTGCACCCGCTCCTTCGACAGATTCCATGACTGCCATTTGTAGTCCTTACGAGCCTGATCTCGCAATCCCTCGATAGCTTCATTCAGCCCCTCCAGCTTCGGATACTTCTCCTGAAGCTTCAGCAGTGCGGGGGCCGCATCCACCGACAAGGTGCCTAAATAAGCAACATCGATCTTTTTGGTACGCTCGAAGCGTTCAATGTTAGTCTCAGCGATACGCGCATCCAAATTGACGTAGTTCATCAACACATAAGCGACGATGGATACGCAAATGTACACTTTCGCCAAGGAAAACCGTTCCTTCCAAATACGGATTATCGCAACGACAAGCAGAATGCCCAAGTAAATCATAAAGCCGTGCACCAGCAGTCTTGTCTGCGTAAAGCCGTATGCATCCTCATATAAAGAAAGCCGACTATAGGCGGATACGAGCATCACGATCGTGCAGCCGATCAGCACGCTAAGCGAAAGCTTGCGAATCCATTCCGCTAATGTGCTCGTGCGCCGGATCAGATGAAGTCCGCACATAAGCAAACCGATGTTGATAAGGGCAACCATAATTAATTCCGCAAAGCCTCTGCGCGCGTATTCGGCATAAGCCGCCCATTCTGGCAGCAGCCCGTTCGCCGCTCCAAATAGGTATGAAAATTGAATGACGGCGAAGAGTACATACACGATATTCATCATAATGAGCAGCGTGCCTGCCGTAATGGGATCAAATTCAAGCCTTTTACGCTGAATGACGCTGTTGTCTTGCACGGATGGCTGCATGCCGCTGGCTGTATCGGTCGATTTGCGGAACAACAGCCCCCATATGTAACAGAATGCATACAACGCGAAGAGGCCGGCAGCGATTACCCGCAGCACCCCTTCACCGAACGAGAACCGGCCCAGCGCGTCCGGAATTTCAATCAGCCATGAAAGAAAAATTTGGTCCGCAGACGCAAGCAGAGAAACGACAATGATCAGAATGGGAGCGGAGAGAGCGAGGCCAAGCGCTATTTTGCCCAGCGTGCTCCTGGTTGAATTTTCGCTTCTGTTCGTTTTCCAACGGTCATTAAACAGGGTGAACGGCACCGCGACGAACGCGAATGGCTTCACTAAGCTGAGAAACAGCAGCTCGGTATAAAATCCCCCTCTATACCAAGGCTGCACGCTGCTGCGCGTAAGCAGCACCGTTTGCGCAACAACTAAGGCAAATATCGCAAAACTATTCAACATCCGAAAGAGGCTGTTTGCATATAAAGCATACGTCAGCGTTAACAGAAATATAGGAATAAAGAGCAGCAAGCCTGAGCTCGCCTGTCCCTGCCATTTCTCGAAGCCTCCCATCCTCCCCTTAATGGAGTAGAAAAACAGTCCGTAGAAGCCGAAGACAAATAGTAAAGCGGAAATGCCGGCAGACGCCCCAATGTACAAATACTGACTAATCACCCCGAACAAAAGGGCAAGAACGAGCATTCTTTCATACCTTTTCTGCCATGGTGCCGGATCTCTCATATCATTCACTCCTTAGCATGCCGTCTGCAGAATACGCTGCCGCGAGAGCAGCAGTTGCCACAGGTTATGCTATTTGTTATTTACCTCCTTTTATTGTAACCTAGAAAACAAGAACAAAAAGTGCAAGTTATAATTGGAAAATTTCATATTTTATGAAAGGTGTATTTTTATATGAAGATCAGGCGGCATTACCTAGCAATCAGAGCTGCATTCCCTTCTATTCACGAAGATCATCCATTTGAAGCTACGACGCAGGAGCTTGCAAATTTGCTGGATTGCACACATCGAAATATGGTATTGCTGCTCAAGCGGATGCAGCAGGAAAATTGGTTAACCTGGGCGCCTAAGCGGGGTCGGGGCAATCGCTCCAGCCTTACCTTTCTGGCAGGCTTGGAGGAAATCGCCCTTCAGGAAGCGCAGGAAATGGTGCGGAAGCAGGATTTGCGTTCCGCGCTTCAGCTGCTGGGGCAGCAAGAGGAGTCAGCGAAACTTCGCGGGCAATTTCAGGACTGGCTGTCCAGTCAATTCGGCTTTCATACGGCTGTGCAGGGCAAACGGCGAACCGATATTTTGAGATTTCCGCTGCCGCAGCATATCCATACCCTAGATCCGGCAGCTATCCATTACACCGGCGAATCACATCTCGTGAATCAGCTGTTCGACGGTCTTGTTCAGATCGATCCGAAGGGCGAGCAGATTCTGCCGCAGCTAGCTCATGCCTGGGAGGTCGATGCTTCGCGTACATTATGGACCTTCTATTTGCGCAAAGGGGTGCTGTTCCATCATGGCCGGGAGCTCGAATCCTCCGATGTCAAATATTCGCTGGAGCGATTAAAAGCGCTGGCGCCGCAAGGCTTATACAGCTGGGTATATTCGGATATCCTATCTATGGAAACGCCGGATGACACGACGATTCGCATTCAATTAGCGAAGCGGAACGAAGCCTTCCTTTCGTTTTTATCAACGAACCGGGCATCGATTGTGCCACAGGATGCATGTGAAGCCGCGGGTGACCGATTCGGCAGCCGGCCTGTCGGCACTGGCCCCTTTCGACTGGATGGACATGAGCAGGGCGTTTGGATATTAGAGGCGTTTAAGCCTTATTTTCGCGGGAGAGCCTTTCTGGATCGGGTTGAGGTCTGGACATTAGCAGATGAAGCTCTAGGCGAGAGCAGTGATGAGCAGCAAACCTTCCAGATCATGCACAATGCGAGATTGTCGGATACGGCCGCACAGCGCTGGCAGCAGGTCAGACAGTCCGGCATGACATGCAAATTCATTACCGTCAATGATAGAAAGGATGGTCAGCTCGCCAATCCAACAATTAGATCGGCAATTGATTTAGCAATTAATCGGACGGAGCTGCTGCAGCTGTTATCGGGCGATGTCACCGAAGCCGTGAACAGCTTCTGGCAAGAAACCTCTCAGAATCGTGAGAGCGTAAGCGAAGCGGTGATGGATTGGGCGGGCATCCAAAAAGAGCTGGTCTCATCAGGCTATAATGGAGAGACGCTCAGCTTGGCGACGATCCCCCAATACGAAGCGGATGCAGCGATCATCCAGAAAGTATGCGCGAGATCCGGCATTCCGCTTGAAATCCATCTGATTTCCGCGGAAGACTTTAAGGGCTCCGCCCGCATGTCTGCCGATCTCCTCCTCTTTGCGATTATGCTGGACGAGCATCGCGAGCTTAGGCTGATCGATCTGTTCAAGAGCATGCAGCAGCATGCGCTGCCGATCGTTAATGACATGCTCGAGCGAAGCATCGGCCTGCTGCTGGCCGAGCCGGAGCCGGAGCGCAGAGCGGAACTATTCAGACAAATTGAAGATCAGCTCAAAGAGAGGCACAGCCTGCTGTTCCTCTACCGGAAGCATCTGAAGACCGCCTTCCACCCATCCGTCCGCGGCATTTCGCTGGAATCGCTGGGCTGGGTCCGTTTCCGCGATATTTGGTTTACGTAGTAGAGAATGATTCCTGTGTACAGCAAATTTACGGGGGTAAAAGGAATGGAAAAAGCCATCAATAAGGAAAACACATTGCGTTTATTCGTTGCTTTGCCGCTGAAGGGCCACGCTGCCGAGGCCTTGAATCAGTGGGTATCTACTGAGAAAGAACGGCTGCCGTTTCGAAAATGGGTGCATGCTGCGGATTATCATATCACGCTGCAGTTTCTCGGCGATGTATCTGCTGACAAGACGGGAACGCTGCAGGGCGCTCTTCGGGAGGTACAAGCAGCTCAAATTGAACTGGTCCTAAGTAAAGGAGGAGCCTTCGGCCAGCCGAAGGCTCCTCGCGTGCTTTGGTCCGGCGTATCCGGCCAACTGGAAGGACTAGTTTCACTGCACAATAAAATCATAGAGCAGACTCGTCCCCTCGGTTTCATACCAGAGGATAGACCCTTTAGCCCGCATATTACACTGGCCCGGAATTATGTGGGCAAAAAGGACATGCCGATGGAAGCCTTAGCTTCACTTCCGACGGGCTTCGGTTGGACGGCGGAGCATTTCGTGTTGATGCGAACCCACATGCATGCGTCACCCATGTATGAAGCGATCGGCACATTCCCATTGCGCTGAATGCACTCCAGCACCATCAGGCAACCGTCAAAATAATCGGCTTATCCTTCGTAATGATAATCGTATGCTCATGCTGCGCCGCGAAGCTTCTGTCAGGCGTGCGGAGCGTCCAGCCATCCATTTGCTGGACAACATAATTAGCTCCGGTTGATAGGAACGGCTCAATCGTAATGACAAGTCCTTCCTTCAAGATGCGATTATCGCGCTTGTTGTTAATGTGTTGTATTTGCGGCCATTCGTGCACCGCTCTACCAACACCATGACTGCACAAGCTTTCAATAACCTTATAGCCGCCTTGCCTCGCCTCCGCTTGAATAATTCGGCCGATTTCATTAACCTTGACGCCGGCCTTCAAGGATGAAATGACTTTCATCATCGTATCATGCGTGTAATTGCATAAGCGAAGCAAGGCTTCGTTATAGGGCGGCAATTGAAAGGAGTGTCCTGTGTCCGCTATATATCCATCCTTCTCCGCGCATACATCAATGTTGATAAGATCGCCTGGATGCAGCTTCCGGCTGCCCGGTATGCCATGGGCCACCTCATCATTTACGCTAATACAAGTATGACCTGGAAAATTGTATCGTTTCTTCGGTGCCGAGACTGCGCCGTGATTTTGCAATATTTGTCCACCGAGCTCATCCAGCTCCTTCGTCGTCATTCCAACACGTGTTTGGCGCTTCATCTCGTTTAATGTTAATGCTACGATTCTGCCGATTTCCCTAAGTCCCTCTTTATCCTTCAGTGAATCTGCCGTCATGCTAAACCTCCCTTCAGCTTCTTGCACTAATATTGTATTACGCAACGCGTATTATGCTGCTGCGTACAAATATGAAATACAATATATTATACAGATCATGGAGGGTGAGGGGTAAGAATGGATTTGAACCGTCTTTGGGCGGAGGCTTCGATTGATGTTTACAATCGTTCCAATTCTTGTTGTTATCGTAATGCGACACACAAGGGGATTAGATAGTTGCCTTCGAGCGTTCTTAAGACAAGCGATAAATCGCGAATGGCTCTCCATAACGGAAGGACTCGCTAATGGCCGCAAGCTCTGAGCGGATATCAGCACTCAACTCCAATAAGATGCTCTTCACATTTTCCTCCAGCTGCTCCACGCGTGTCGCGCCTACAATCACCGTCGATACGACCGCCTGCTGCATAAGCCAGGACAGCGATAGCACGCTGGCAGTGCAGCCGATTTGATTCGCCAGCTCTCCGACTTTATCGCTTAGCGCGATCGTCTTGCTGTCCAGAAATCGTTTGAAATTCGGATCCGTCTGCGCGCGCGAACCTTCCGGCGCATGCCCGGTTGAGCTGTACTTGCCTGATAAGATCCCCCCTGCCAGCGGGAAATAAGGTATGATGCCGACACCCTGGTCAAGACACATCGGGACAAGCTCGTTCTCCGGCGTCCGGTCGGCTAGAGAATAGCTGACTTGGGTCGATACGTATCGATTCAGCCCGAGCCGGTCGCTGATTCCAATCGCCTTCATCAACTCCCATGCATGGTAGTTGGAGGCGCCGATATAACGAACCTTCCCCGAACGCACCATATCCTCAAGCGTGCGGAGTGTTTCCTCTAGCGGCGTCTCCGGATCGAAGGTATGAATTTGATACAGATCCACGTAGTCGGTTTTCAACCGCTTCAGACTGTTCTCGAGCTCCGTCTGCAAATGGTAACGCGATGAGCCCCGTTCGTTAACTCCCTGTCCTTTTGGCAGACCCGCCTTGGTTGCGAGCACGACGTTGTGGCGGTTACCTTCTAATACTTGTCCGATAATCGTCTCAGACTGCGTTCCCGCATAGATGTTAGCGGTATCGATAAAATTGATTCCTTTATCCAGCGCATGATGAATGATTTGCTTGGAGGCTTCGAAGTCAGCACGTTTCCCGAAGGAGTTCGTACCTAGCCCCAACGCCGATACCTTTAAGCCGCTGCCGCCGAGTCGGCGATATTCCATAACAATCAGCTCCTTTAAGTTAACTGCTTCATTTGCTTGTCCTAATTATAACGTTGACTTCTATCCACGCAAAATCAGTTTCATTGCAGCGCATCGCATTCCCTTAGAAAGATAAGTTTTCTCGCACTTTTTCGCTATATTGCTCCTCTGACCGCATTCCACTCGCTTGATTAACTAGCCATCCATAAATCGGGCCAACTCCAGCCAAACTCCCTCGGGTTCCCGTGTTGAAGCACGAATAACGACTAGCCTATTCTTTTGTTGGCTCTGTCCCTGTGACATCTGATATGATAAGAACTAATGAATTTATCGGAACACCCGTTTCCGTCTACCGGGGGGACTAACGCCATGCGTGCACCTTTATCCATACGAATCATTAAATTGCTATGCGGCGACGCCTTCTATGAGAGAGGCGAAGACTACTATAAGGCTGGAAAAGTATCGATCACCCATGCCGAAGAGACAAGCTATGATGCGGTCGTTCATGGAGAAATGAGATATGACGTGTCTATCGTTATGGATCGCAGCGGTGATGTGGATGCCCACTGCAGCTGCCTGGCTTTCAGCACCTATGACCATTACTGCAAGCATATCGCGGCCGCGCTATTGCAAATTCATGCTTTGGAGGAAGCCAGCAATAAGCCGGCACGCAAATATCCTTCCCTGCTGCATCCGGAGAATCAGCCCTTAGACGAAGAGGAAGACTACGAAGCTGAGGGGCATCTTCGCCCGCAGTATGCGCGGAATGCGGCACTATTCAGTTCAGATACACGGCTTGCCAGTGACTTGCTCGGATTGTTCGGCGGCAAGCCGCTTCGCTCCAGCGGCAGCGGTCAGTTTTTTGACACCAGAACTCCGCTCGAACTAGAAATCACATGCAAGCTTCACCCTTACGGCTTTCGTAAGCATATGATCGGCATTGAGCTGAAGGTCGGCCCAGGACGGCTGTACATCGTTCAGAAAGTAAGAGATTTTCTCGATAAAGTCGACAGGCGCGAGCCATACATGTTCTCCAAGCATTTCACCTATGATCCGGCCCTGTACAGCTTCTCGCTCGCTAACGATGCGATCATGAAGCAGCTCATTCAAGTGTTTCGCTATGAAACGATGTACCGGGACTCCTCCACGCGCTCCTTCTTAAAAGAGGCGCCTGCGGGCGGCGACCGGCTGCTGCTCGTCCCTCCCTTCACATGGGAGGCACTGCTGCCTCTGATCATTGCTGCGCCTTCCGTGAAGCTAGTCCAAGGCGGCCGTACATTTGACGGCCTTCAGTTGTCCGATGAGGCGGTTCCGCTCCATTTTTCATTCGATGAAGCCCGAAGCGACGGTTATCAGCTTGTTATCGAAGGGCTCGATCAGATAACGATTATGGAAGAGTACGAGCTGGCTGTATCCGAAGGAAGGCTGATCAAGCTAAATTCAGACGCGTGCAAGCGCCTTGCAGAGCTGAAGCAGCTGCTCTCCACTTCACAACAGCCAAAAATCCATATTGCTCCCGAGCAAATGGAGCCTTTCATGGAAAAGGTCGTACCCGGCTTGATGAAGCTCGGCAGCGTCCAAATCGCCGAGACGATCGCAGACCGCATTCTGCAAACCCAGCTCAAAGCCAAGCTGTATCTGGATCGGGTCAGAGACCGGCTTCTCGCTGGGCTTGAATTCCAATATGGCGATATCGTCATCAATCCGCTCGATGTGAGAGGTAAGAAACGCGGCACCGATCGCATTCTTATGCGGGACGGAGAGAAAGAGCGGCGCATTCTTGAGCTCATGGATTCGACCCCCTTCGCCAAAACCGAGGAAGGCTACTACATGGAGAATGAGGATATGGAGTACGAATTTCTGCAGCATATCGTTCCACAGCTGGAGAAGCTGCTGGCGGTATACGCCACGTCGGCCGTGAAGGTGCGGATCGTGACCAAGCATGCGCCTCCTTCTATCAAGGTCGATATAAACGAAAGAACCGACTGGCTCGAATTCAAATTTAATATGGACGGCATTCCAGAATCGGACGTTCGGAACCTGCTGCAATCACTTGAGTTCAAGCGCAAATACCACCGGCTGCCGGATGGCGCGCTGCTGCCGCTTGAAACCGCGGAATTTCAAGAGATCATTCGTTTCTTAAACGATGTAGGCATACGTCAGAGCGAGCTGCAGGGCACAAATTTTCGTGTGCCGGCCGTTCGCGCCATGCACCTCATTGATTCGAATGAGAACAGGAAGGCCGTTAAGCTTGGCAAATCATTTCGTCAGCTGCTGGAAAATATGCGGAACCCGGACAATCTGGACTTCCCTGTTCCGGAGCATCTGGCTCCCGTGCTTCGTGATTACCAGAAGTATGGCTTCCAATGGATGAAGACGCTCGCGCACTACCATTTTGGCGGCATTCTTGCCGATGATATGGGACTTGGCAAAACGGTGCAGGCCATTTCTTTTATCGTCTCCATGCTGTCTGAAATACGCCAGCAGCAGAAGCCTGTGCTGATCGTCTCGCCCGCTTCCCTCGTTTACAACTGGTTGAACGAGCTGAAAAAGTTTGCCCCAGAGCTTCTCGCCGTCATCGCCGATGGTACCAAAGCGGAGCGCAATACGGTGATAAGAGATTCGGCAAAAGCGGACATTATCATTACGTCATACCCGCTGCTTCGACGAGATATTGTTCAATATGCGAAGAAAGACTTCCATACGCTCATACTTGATGAAGCGCAATATTTCAAAAACCATACGACCCAGACGGCCCAAGCCGTAAAAGCAATACAGGCCCATTACCGCTTCGCGCTAACCGGAACGCCGATAGAAAACTCACTCGAGGAACTGTGGTCGATCTTCGGCGCTGTCTTTCCCGAGCTGTTTCCCAGCCGCAAAACGTTTAATGAGCTTACCCGTGAGACAATCGCTCGCCGCACACGTCCCTTTCTTCTGCGCCGTCTCAAGCGCGACGTCCTGCAGGAGCTGCCGGAGAAAATCGAAACGCTTCAGGCGTCCGAGCTGCTGCCGGATCAGAAGAAGCTGTATGTGAGCTTGCTGGCCAAGCTGCAGCAGGAAACGGTCAAGCATTTGAACGAGCAGAGCTTCCATCAAAATAAAATTAAAATTTTGGCAGGCATCACCAGACTGCGTCAGCTTTGCTGCCATCCGTCCTTGTTCGTCGAAGACTACAAAGGCAGCTCCGCCAAGTTCGAGCAGTTGCTGGAAATTATTGAGGAATGTCAAAGCGCGGGCAAGCGATTGCTTATATTCTCGCAATTCACCGAGATGCTCGCCCTGATCGGGCGCGAGCTTGGCTATCTGGGTGTGCCGTATTTCTATCTCGATGGCCAGACTCCCGCCGCCGAGCGCGTTGAGCTGTGCAGCCGTTTCAACAACGGCGAGCGCGACCTGTTCCTACTATCCTTGAAGGCTGGAGGCACCGGTCTCAACCTGACGGGAGCTGACACCGTCATTCTGTACGACCTCTGGTGGAACCCTGCCGTCGAGCAGCAGGCCGCCGACCGCGCGCATCGCATCGGACAAAAAAATGTTGTACAGGTGATCCGTCTCGTGACGCATGGAACGGTCGAGGATAAAATGTACGAGCTTCAGCAGAAGAAGAAAAGCCTCATCGACGAAATGATCCAGCCGGGACAGGAAACTTTGTCTTCCTTGTCCGAGCAGGATATTCGCGAGATCCTTATGCTGGAATAAAACAACGCTTAAAGGGAGAAGCTTTTATTCATTTAGGAGGCGGATGAATGAAGGTACTATCGATGATTCAGCCCTGGGCTTCTCTACTGGTGCTTGGCGAGACCAAATACGAAACCCGATCTTGGAAAACAAAATATCGCGGTCCGCTTGCCATCCATGCCAGCCAAAAAACGGATAAGCAGGTCTGCAGGCATGAGCTGGTCATCGCAAAGCTCGCCAAACACGGATACTCGGCGGAAATGCTTCCAAACGGGGTTATCATGGCAACCTGCCAGCTTACAAACTGCTATCAGGTGATCGAGAACAGCGGAACGTCTGCGATACTAGATGAAGGACAGGTCGTTTCGGGTGTCGATTACCTGTTCGGCGACTATGATACCGGCTATTACGCCTGGGAAATCAAGGATCGGCAAATACTGAGCGCTTTCATCCCGGCCAAAGGAAAGCTTGGTTTGTGGGAGTACATATCAGAGGGATCAGAATGATGCTTCCCTAGTCTGAGTCGTAGAGCTATAGGCCAATAACAAGAAGCTGTCTAAACGGTTTAAACGACCGTGATATGCTCCCCATACGGTAGACAGGTGAAATAATAAAACCTGCTACTGTAAGGGGAGTTTTTTCATGCCTAAAGA
>NZ_JBMWAM010000010.1:0-167316 GCF_049725345.1 Paenibacillus praedii
TCCAATGGAATTCAGGACTAAGGCCGCATAACTGATTTTTATTTTTTGTACTGTCTACTTGACGGGGTGCAGTTCAGACCTCAATAGATCTGTTGCGGATAGTCCCCGTCGATTATTTATACTTACGACCACTACTCTAAGTTAGCATGATTGCCGTACATCGCGCTGCCTGTTAGCTCCTGTTTCTGCATCAAGCGCAATACAACAGCATCTCCTACAAGCAGAAGCATCTGCTCGAAGAGTGATCCCATAGGCTGTATCGTTCCTGCTTCATCTTCACCGCGGTCCTTCGGAGCGCCTGGTAGCTGAACGACAATGTCCGCCAGCCGGCCAAGTGTAGAAGCTGGCGATAGCGTCAATGCTGCCACGCTGCCCTCCAGGCTTCTTGCCTTCTCCGCCATCGGTACGATCGATTTCGTCTCTCCCGAGCCAGAGCCGATAATAAGCAGGTCGCCCTTCTGGAGGCTTCGTGTAACCGTATCGCCTACAACATAGACATCGAAGCCGATATGCATTAGACGCATAGCCAATCCTCGCATCATAAGCCCTGAGCGGCCGGCTCCAGCCACGAAGATCCGGCCAGCACCGGCGATGCGATCAACAAGCTGATCCATCTGCTTGTCCACAAGCTGGTCCGCAGCGTGTTGAAGCTCGTTCACAATCGCAGCAACGTACTGATTCGTTTGCATGCGCCTGATTAACCTTGTGCGATAAGCTGCTTCATTTGGGAAGCTGTTGCTTTCATATCATCTTGGCCTGTGATACCGCCGCCAACGATAACCAGATCAGGCTTCGCCGCGATAACGCCAGGAAGTGTATCAAGCTTAATACCGCCAGCTACTGCTGTTTTTGCATTTTTCACAACACTTTTAATGGTGCGAAGGTCTTCAAACGAGTTTTGTCCAGCCGCTTGAAGATCATAGCCTGTATGAACACAGATGTAATCTACGCCAAGCGCATCCACTTGAGCCGCTCGTTCAGCCAGGTTTTTGACAGCAATCATATCGACCAAAATTTGCTTGCCTTGTTTTTTGGCTTCTTCAACCGCACCCTTGATGCTCGCATCTTCTGCTACACCAAGAATTGTCACGATGTCGGCGCCAGCTTCAGAAGCTTTCATAACCTCGTAGCCGCCAGCATCCATTATTTTCAAGTCGGCAAGCACGGTCATGTTAGGGAATGCTTCTTTTAATGCTTTAACCGCGTGCAAGCCTTCGTTAATGACGATCGGAGTACCGATTTCCACCACATCAACAAAAGATTCAACCTGCTTTACCACTTCAATTGCTCCAGGAATATCAACAAGGTCTAACGCTAATTGTAATTTCATGTATCATTCACTCCTCATATGATTGTCTTTCGTACATACCCTATTCTAGACACTTACCGTCAAAAAATACAGTACGCACTTTGTTGTAACGTAGTACCCATTAGGATACTACGAGGAGTGAAATTATTCAGTTTTCGTCTTGAAACTTAATCCTGTTCTGGTGATTTTCTCCCCAAGCCGACATGACGTTCAGCAGCTCCTTGACGGTTAATCCATACTCCGTTAGAGAATACTCTACCTTAGGCGGCACTTGTGTATACACCTTACGAGCAATAATCGCGTCTTCCTCTAATTCTCTCAGCTGCTGTGTAAGCATCTTTTGCGTAATGGTCGGCATTTCCCGCTTCAGCTCGCCAAAGCGATGCGTCCCGTCTGTCAAATGACAAAGGATAACAGGCTTCCATTTGCCGCCGATTACCTTCAATGTCAGCTCAACTGTTTCTTTAAAATGAATATCTCCCAAAGCAATCCGCTCCTTTAGTATAAAAATTATACTTACTTACTTTTAAGTTGGTACTTGCTTTAATTTTAATTTCGTCTAATATTTAATGGTATAGCATTTGCTTAGTTTTTGGAATGATTAAATAATTACAAGCTTTAATTTCAAAGCTGGAAATTCTATTTAAGGGAGAGATTGACGTGGAATTAAAAAATAAATCTGCCATTATTACTGGCGCGGGAAAAGGGATCGGTAAAGCCGTTGCCATTGCGCTTGCTTCGGAAGGTGTAAACCTCGGCTTAGTCGCTCGTACGAGCTCGGACCTTGAAGACCTGCAGGCTTCGCTCACAAGCGAGTATGGCGTAAAAGTAACGATTGTTGTTGCAGACGTATCCGTTAGAGCGGAAGTGGATCAAGCGGTCTCAGCCCTGAAAGAAGCGCTCGGATCGATTGATATTCTAATTAATAATGCGGGAATTGCGACTTTTGGCACAGTCCTTGATATGGAGCCAGAGCAATGGGAGCGTATTATGCAGACGAATGTGATGGGAACCTATTACGTCACTCGAGCCGCATTGCCTACTATGCTCGAACAAAGCAGCGGCAGTATTATCAACATCGCTTCGTCGGCCGGCGAGCGCGGCTTCGCAACAGGCTCCGCTTACTGCGCTTCGAAGGCAGCTGTGATCAGCCTGACAGAAGCGCTTATGCAGGAGGTTCGCAAATCGAACATTCGCGTAACGGCCCTCACGCCAAGCACAGTGAATACAGAGCTGGCAGCAAATGCCGGACTGAAAATCGGTGACGAGGATCGCATGATGCAAGCTGAAGATATGGCCCAGCTGGTTGTCGCTGCTTTGAAGCTGCCCGATCGCGTATTTATCAAAACAGCAGGTATTTGGACGACGAACCCGCAATAAGCAGAACATTTTAAAACCCCAAGCCTCCACCAGGCCTGGGGCTTTTGCTTATTCGTTTAAGCGATATTCAATTCCTTTATGGGAGGTATTTCCACTATGACTGTATACGATATTCCTTTTTCCATATTAGACCTTGCCCCAGTCGTTGAAGGATCCACGCCAGCTGATTCTTTCCGCAACACGCTTGATCTCGCTCAGCATGCTGAGAAATGGGGCTATCACCGCTTTTGGCTGGCGGAGCATCACAATATGCCGGGCATTTCCAGCTCAGCTACCTCGGTCGTGATCGGTTATGTGGCTGCAGGAACGGAGAAAATACGTGTAGGCTCTGGCGGCATTATGCTTCCAAATCATGCGCCGCTCGTCATTGCCGAGCAGTTCGGTACGCTCGAATCCATGTACCCGGGCCGGATCGATCTTGGCCTTGGACGAGCACCTGGCTCCGATCAGGTGGCAGCCCGCGCGCTGCGACGCGGACTCGGCAGCAATGGGGAGGATTTTCCCGAACAGCTCAATGAGCTGCGTTATTACTTCAATCCCGATGCCGATTTAGAGCCGACCGGCTTTTTGCCAAGAGCCGTGCCCGGTGAAGGGCTGAATGTGCCGATATGGCTGCTTGGCTCCAGCGGCTTTAGCGCACAGCTTGCCGCACATCACGGACTTCCGTTCGCATTCGCCAGTCATTTTGCGCCCGATTTCCTGATGCAGGCGCTGGAGATTTATCGTAGCGGCTTCAAGCCATCAGATGCGCTTGAGAAGCCGCACGCTATGATTGGGGTGAACGTCATCGTCGCCGATACGGACAAAGCTGCACACTGGCTTGCTACCTCGCAGGAGCAGGCTTTCCTGAATCTTATACGCGGGCGCATGACCAAGCTCAAACCGCCTGTCGACAGCATGGATGAGCTTTGGAATGAACAGGAAAGGATGATTGTACAGAAGCAGCTCAGCTTCACGATCGCCGGCAGCAAAGCAACCGTTCGCGAGAAGCTGGCTTCCATCCTTGAACAGACCAAAGCGGATGAGCTTATCGTTGCAAGTCAATTGTATGATCATGCCGCACGCCTCCGCTCGTATGAGCTGCTCGCTGAAATCGTAAACGAAAGCCGTGCAGAAGCGGCTTCAGGCAAATAAAAACAGAAGGCAGCACCCTAAGTATTTACTTGGAGTCGCTGCCTTGCTTTTATAAAAAACGTTCATTCCTAAACGAGCAATTGACTCTGCTCATCATTCTATGAATAATATGAATAAATAGATATAAATTTCACACATGAAATAGAAGCAGGTTTGCTTTGCAAACCTCCTAGGAGGGAAACCCATGTCCATCGTTCCAGATTTATTGAAGTTCAACAAGCAGTTTGTTGAAGAAAAGCAGTATGAAGCTTATTTGACCGATAAATTCCCCGAGAAGAAAATTGTCATTCTGACTTGTATGGACACACGCCTCGTCGAGCTTCTGCCTAAGGCATTGAACTTGCGTAACGGCGATGCCAAAGTAATTAAAAATGCGGGTGCGATCCTCACCCAGCCGTTCGGAAGCGCAATGCGCAGCATATTAGTTGCTGTTTACGAGCTCGGTGCGCATGAAGTGCTTGTTATTGGCCATCACGGCTGCGGCATGACGAATCTTGATACAAACAGTATCGTTAGCAAGTTCGCCAAGCACGGCATCGATCCGCTCGCGATCGAGACACTCGAAAATTCGGGCATTAGCATAGAAAAATTTCTCCGCGGCTTCAGCAGCGCTGAGGAGGGCGTTATGCACAGTATCAAAATGATCCGCAAGCATCCTCTCTTTCCGAAAGCCATCCCCGTGCATGGCCTGGTCATTGACCCGGAAACGGGCAAGCTTGACGTTATCGTCGAGGATTATAGAGAAGAATAGTTGTTGTTCAACAAGTAAAGCTATTTCTCTATAAGTCAAAATCCTCATGCGTTAAATCCGTATTCACGCCGATCGCAGCCTTGCTCCCTTCGCCTGCGGCGATGATCAGCTGAGCAGGCGCTATGATCGAGGAGTCTCCTGCAGCATATATGCCTCTTACGCTCGTTCGGCCGAAGCCGTCGGTGACTAAGCCGCCTTGCGGAGTCATCGCGCAGCCAAGCGCTTCTCCGAATGCCGCTGCCTGATCCCATTTCGGGGAGACGAAGCCGCCTGCACGCTTCACCTCCGCGTTATCGGAAAAAACAATGCTGCTCAGTCTGCCGTTATCGCCAACAAGCGCTTTAATCCGCATCGTCTGCACCTGTATCCCCTTCCGTTCGAGCTGCCGCAGCTGCTCTGCGGTTAAGCGGTTAGAGCCATGGGTGCAGACGAGCACATCCTTGCTCCAATTATAGACGATTTTAGCCATATGGAAAGCATTGGATGCTTCTGAAATAACGACCAACGGCTTATCGCGCAGCTCCCACCCATCGCAGTAGGGACAGCTGAACAGGCTTCGGCCATAGAAATCGCCAATGCCTGACACCTGCGGCAATATTTCCTTTAATCCGGTGGCCAATATCATCGTACGCGTCAGAAAGCGAACCCCATTGCTTGTTTTCACCTGAAAACCTGCTTGAAGCGGCAGCACTTGTGTAACCTTGTCCGGCTTGATCGTCACCGTCGGATATTGTTCAATATCCTTGTGCGCAAGCTTGCGAAATTGCCGCGGCGAAATACCGTCCCGCGTCAGAAAGCCGTGCGATGCATGCGTCACCGCGTTTCTCGGCTTATTATGGTCAAACAGCAGCACATGCCTCCTTGATCTGCCTAACACTAAAGCTGCGTTAAGCCCCGCAGGACCTCCCCCAATAATGACGCAATCCAGCCACATTTGCACCACCGCTCCCATCCTGCCCTCCGGCAGCCATAGCCTTGATCTTTGTGCAAATCGAAGATCGTTTATTTTTATTCCAACAATTGCGTAACGATGCATTCTTAATAACTTCTTAGTCTAAAAGCTTCAAAATGGATGTCTGAAGTGAGGATTTTCACTCTGAGATCATATTTTCAAAAATTATGCGTCTACCTCTCGATACTAACGCCCCGCGCCTCGCTTTATCATCCAAAAAACAGAAAAAGCGGCAATCACCTTAAGAAAGGTGTCTGCCGTCCTGTGAGCCGCTTATACTTTATTTCCGTTTATAAATTCATGCTGTCTTTCACGAAATTTATCCAGCAGCTGATCGCCGGTATAACCTTCTTTGATCAGATCAGCCAGCAAAAAATCCGCAATAAATTCAGTGCCTGCCGTCTCGCATACCGGACGCATAATGATAGTATTGCCCTTGAGTGCAAATTCCACTTCATCCTTGATACCCGCCTGCTCGCACAATACCTGAGGAATTGTCACTTGACGCTTCCAGGTAACACGCGCACGTTTCCATTCCATTCCTGCATCCATCCTATTCCCTATTATGTCCCCATCTTATCAGGAGAATATTAGAAAAATGGCAGGAATTGTTTAGAAGAATGTTAGGCAGCCTCGGATATATAACATTTTGGGTTGCATCTGTACCGGCAAGCCGGGAAGCATCAGCGCTCCCTATTTGTTCATGTGCTGACTTCCCCGATCATTCGGGCCGTTCTATGGAAAACTGTTCCCCTAGCTTGGCATAATCGCTGCCCGCCAGTCTGCTGACTGGCTTAAGCGCCTCGGCATGGATTCGGCCATTCTCATAGAGCGATTCTTCCACATGGAAACGCACGACTCGCCCAATGAGCAGATCGCATGCGGGGGACTGCTCCGTGCCGCCAAGCGGCAGCGCCTGCTCCAGCACACACTCCATGCGGATTCGCGCCTCGGCGATGCCCGGTACGCTTACCTTCTCGCTCGGCGCGGCCGTAAGTCCGGCCAGAGCAACCTCGCTTTCGTCGGGAGGCAAACTCGCAGCCGTTACATTAATCGCTTCGATGTAAGCTTCATCCGCAATATGCACGACAAATTCACCCGTTGCAATCGCATTGCGGGAGGTATCCTTCAAGGCGCCTCCCTGCTTGCGCTGCACCGATACGGCGACCATCGGAGGATTCGCCGTGACGATATTGAAGAAGCTGAACGGTGCTGCATTCAGCACTCCTTCACTAGATAACGTCGATACGAAGGCGATCGGCCTTGGCACAATGCTGCCAATGAGCAGCTTATAATTATCCTGTACGCTTTGGTCTTCGGGATCGATGGAAATCATCGCGATTTCTCCTTTCTCTGCAATTTCACTTACTCGGAAAAGGTTTTGTTATACCAGACGGCAGCGGCGGAAACCTCCGTGCTTGTCAACTGATGGCCGTATTGCTCCCAATGCAACGTCACCGACGCTCCGGCAGCATTCAGCAGCTTCTGTAAATCCTCCGTCTCCTCCGGCGTGCAGAGCGGATCGTTAGAGCCAGCGCCAATAAAGCAAGGAACACCCGTCAGATCAGGCAGCTCTACGCCTCGGATCGGCACCATCGGATGATGCAAAATCGCTCCGCGAAGCGTGCCCTTGTAGTGAAAGAGGAGACTTCCTGCAATGTTCGCGCCATTGGAGTAGCCGATTGCAATAATATTGCTGCGATCGAAGCCATATTCCGCTGCGGCGCTATCCAGAAAATCGTTCAGCTCCTTCGTACGGAAAACCAGATCCTCAAGATCAAACACGCCTTCCGCGAGTCTGCGGAAAAACCGCGGCATCCCATTTTCAAGCACATTGCCTCTTACGCTGAGCACCGATGATTCCGGCGAGATGCGGTCGGCAAGCGGCAGCAAGTCCCGCTCCGTCCCTCCCGTGCCGTGAAGCAGCAGCAATACCGGCGCTTTCGAATCCGTTCCTTTTTTGAAAATATGCTTCATGCTTGATCCTCCTCTAATATTCTAATTTCAAACGGGGATAACAGCTGTTCAATTTGTCCGCGGTGCTCCTCGAACCATTCCGGCAGCATCAGCTTCTCACCCAGCTTCTCCGGCTCCTCATCACGGGCAAAGCCCGGTGGGTCTGTCGCGATTTCGAATAGAATGCCGCCCGCCTCACGGAAATATATCGCGTTAAAATACTGCCGATCCACAATGGGCGTCGGCTGAAAGCCGTGGCTTGCCACATGACTTCTCCACATCGCATGCTCCGCATCATCCTTAGCACGCCAAGCGATGTGATGGACCGTTCCCGACCCGCCTTGTCCTGGCTGCATAGGCGTTACATTCACATCGATCAGATTGCCTAGATCTCCCGTCGCTTTGAAGCGGACATAGCCGCCTTCCTGTCCTACTCTGGAAAGGCCCATCACGTTAACGAGAAGCTCAGCCGTTTGTGCAGGAGCCGTGCTGTATAAAATCGCACCGCCGAAGCCTTTAATCGCTTTATCGGCTGTCACGCCGCCGAATGACCACTCACTCGCCGGACCCTCCGCCCGTGCCACAAGCTCAAGCTTTAGGCCGTCCGGATCCTCAAATTGCAAATATTGCTCCCCAAAACGAGTAGTTTCTTCCGCTGCAACGCCCAGCTTGGCCAGACGCGCCTTCCAGAAATCGAGGGTATTCTCGGGAACAACATAAGTCGTAAAGCCGACCTGACCGCCCCCAATGCGGCCCTTGCGTGAATTTTCCCAAGGGAAGAACGTAATAATCGTCCCTGGACTGCCTATTTCATTGCCAAAGTACAAATGATATACCTCAGGCGCATCAAAGTTAATCGTCTTCTTAATCAACCGGAGTCCTAGCACCCCTGCATAAAAATCAGCTGTTTGCTGTGCATTGCGCACGAACGCCGTTACATGATGTATACCCGCTGTTTGAGCTGCCATACTATTCACTCTCCTTATTTTAACGGTTTAACCCGCTTGTCACTAATCATTTTATGATCCAATCAGCGCATCGAGCGAATAAGCGCCTGCACCCGTCAACGCTACTCCAACAGCAATGGCAACAAGAACTAGATTATATTCATACCCGTTACCCGTCGACCATAATCCGTTTTGCGCGTGCACCTTTACAATAGCGACCAGCATAGTCAGGACGATTAACGCGGCAGCAAGCGGAGTCAATAAGCCCAGTGTGAATAATAGACCGCCAACGAGCTCCATAAGTCCGGCAACAACAGCCATTGCTACCCCTGGCTTCATACCGATCGATTCAAGCCAGCCGCCTGTTCCTTTCGGTCCATATCCACCGAACCAACCAAACAGCTTTTGTGCGCCATGCGCAACGAACAACAAACCGACAACCACACGAACGATTAACAAACCTAATGCAATACTCATTGTAATTCCTCCAGTTATATTATATAAATAATGAAATTGAGAATCTTTAATTTAAGATATTGGCCAAAAAATGCAGGCCGCCACGTTGAATCGGCAGCGGGACCTATCCGCGTTGCTATAGCCCCAACGCTCGCTACTTAAAACGCTCCTGGGCGAATCGGCCTAGCTTCTTCAACAGCTCACTTGCAAGCTGCTTCTCCTCCAGCGTAAGTCCGCCTACCGCCGCTTCAATCGTATTCGTATGCGCAGGAAAAGCTTCCTCAATAAATTTCTTTCCTTGATCGGTAATCTCCGCGTAGATTAAACGCCGATCCTCAGTTGAAGCTCTGCGCCGTACCATCTGCTTCTGCTCCAGCTTATCGACGACATACGTAATATTGCCGCTGCTCATGAGCACCTTCTCGCCAATTTGCTGCAACGGCTGGGGCCCCTTGTGATACAGCAGCTCCAGCACGCCAAATTCGGTCCGATTGAGTCCATTTCTGCGAATATCCCGGTCAGCGTGCGCATTCACCCATTGACTCGCCCTCGATAACGCGATGTAGAGATCCAATGCCGCATTTTGCGTCTTGTCCGTCATGCTTATCACTCCCCCTCTGCTTGCAGCTAATATCTTAAATTAAATTATCTTAAATTAAAGATAATATATCAGGAAGCAGTTGTCAACTGCTTTTTTATTTTACGTTACCCGATGTGATTTTATTCACTCGCTCTTTATCGCAAAATCTCCAACAATTACTTGAAGATGCTGCTTCCTATTTTCCAAATAAGCGGGCGTATGCTCTCTGATCTCGCCATCGCAATCGATCTGCTGCGCAGGCGCCGCCTCAATCCTCAGTGCCTTTGTTCTGAAATAACTGATATTATCGCTTTCAGGTATTTCACTTGTTAACTTGGATTGTATAGCCTGCCAGGCAAGCGTAAGAGAGGTTTCCTTAATGATGAGGACATCAAATAAACCATCCTGCAGGTCCGTCTCTGGAAAAAAGGTTCTCATTCCGCCAGTGTACGCTCCATTGCCAACCATTAGCAAGCAGGCTTGTCCGTCATATTGATAATCCTCGCTGTCAATTTTCAAAGCAAAGGGCTCAAAGCCTGTGATCGACTGGGCTGCGGACAGATAATATGATAATTTGCCCAGCCTCTCTTTCTTATGGGGGTCAATGTTGTTGGAGACGTCGGTGATTAAGCCGATTCCCCAGAAGTTGAGGAAATAATGATTGCCGTATTTTCCGACATCAACCCTTTCGGTATGGTGTGCCAAAATTTGTTCAAGCGCAAGCATCGGATCTTGGTTCATCCCGATCGCTCTTGAGAAATCATTACAGGTGCCGCCGGGCAAAATAGCAAATAAAGGCCGGTTCTCAAGCGAACACAGCGCATTAATGAGCTCATGAATCGTACCATCCCCACCCGCTCCGATTATGAGATCAACCTCCGCGGACAGCTGCTCCACATATTTGGCGCCGTCGCCCGCTTCCTTCGTTTCATATACACGAACCTCGTCATAGCTTTGCTTAAGCCTATCTGCGATTTCGTCCATATGCTCGATCATTGATGAATTGCCTGCTGCAGGATTTAGAATAATCGCTGCTTTCTTCATGCTCTCATCCTCCAGAAATTCGATTCATATTCCGATTACTGTCTCATTTACTTACCTTGCTGTTCGTCTGCTTTATTTACAGCTGGCGGCTTATTTCCACCATGTTGAGACGGGATAAATATCACTGCCTATCAACACGGGTTCTCCTATTTTTGGCGTAGAAATCGTTGCGTTTAGCTGCTTGGCAGCGGCAACGGCACGCTCGACCGGATCTGTCCAGCTATGCATCGCCAGCGTGAAGGCGCCCCAATGAATCGGAATCATAACCCTGCCCTGCACATCCAAATGAGCTTGAACCGTTTCCTCCGGCATCATATGAATAGCCGCCCAACGCCGATCGTACTGACCGCATTCCATTAATGTCAGATCGAACGGACCGTACTTGCTGCCGATTTCCTTAAAATGAGGACCATAACCGCTGTCGCCGCTAAAAAACACCTTCGTCCCGCGTCCCTGAATCACCCATGAGCACCAAAGCGTAGCATCCCGGTCCGTCAAGCTTCGTCCCGAGAAATGACGTGCCGGCGTGCATGCCAGCCTTAGCCCCTCGTACTCAAACTCCTCCCACCAGTCATGCTCCTCAATCCTTGCGGGATCAATGCCCCAGCGCACCAAATGAGGAGCGACACCAAGCGGCACGATATATCGTTTCACTTTGCTCTTTAGTCTCAGAATCGACCCATAATCGAGATGATCGTAGTGATCATGCGAGATGAATACAGCATCAATGTCAGGCAGCTGTTCGATTTCCATCGGCAGCTTATCGCTGAACCGTTTCCCTCCAATGCCCGGAAAAGGTGACGGGGCCCGGCCGAACATCGGATCGAGCAGCAGCGTTAGGCTGTTAAGCTGCAGCAGAGCGGCAGAGTGGCCAAACCATGTCACCCTCGGATGCTGCTGCGATTCGCGGAATAAACTTACGTTTAGGGGCTCCACAGCGACTGGTCCGGATGGCTTCGCATGCGGGTTGCCCCTTATGAACTGCAGAAGCAGCTTAAGCGTTTCCTTTATCGACATACCCATCGGAGTCGGTATAGGGTAAGCGAACTTGCCGCTGCCATATTGCTTGGATAAGCTTAGCTGCTGCCGCCGCTCCTTAGACTGGGGGGCTCCCAGGGGGGGATAATAACGCAATACCGCGTATGCGGCAACTACGATAACAGCTAAAATAGTACTAATGATCACCAACATATGATTTACCTCTTCCTGCGGTAGCTCTGTAAAACAAAAACCGCTAGTGAAGTATACGTTCCAGCTTCACCAGCGGTTTTAAAAAATTATTTAATTATGATCGATTCCGTTATGCTCTTCTTGCACCTCGCATGATCGCGGTGAGAAGAAGGACAACTACGATCGCGCCAATAATCGCTGGAATGATAGCAAAACCGCCTACTACAGGACCCCATTCGCCAAGAATCAGCGTACCTAGCCATGCTCCGATAAATCCAGCAACAATGTTGCCAATTATTCCGCCCGGTACATCACGTCCAACGATAAGGCCGCCTAACCAACCGATAATTCCTCCGACAATTAATGCCCATAAAAAACCCATATATAACTTCCCCTTTCTCAGCCTTGAGGCTCCTTATTGTTGTGTATGAGACTAATTAAACACATCATTCCTTATTGAAACAGAGCAATTTCACTAGTGAACAGTATTTTTTTTCATACTAAGCTACTTTCTAGTGCGTACTGCCGCTGCACGATGGTAAAGCTTATAATGAAGCTAAAGTCAGGTCAAATAGAGAGGATGATCCGAATGGGACAAATGAAGGCTGTCGGATTACAACGTTATTTACCGATAGATAATACAGAAAGTTTAATCGATGTACAGCTGGAGAAGCCAACTGCCCAAGGGCATGATTTACTCGTTCAGGTAAAAGCCATTTCCGTCAATCCCGTTGATACAAAGGTCCGCTAGCCCAAGGAGAAAACTGAAGCTGCGCCTCGCGTGCTTGGTTGGGACGTCGCGGGAACCGTTGAAGCTGTAGGAGAAAGCGTGACGTTGTTCAAGCCTGGCGATGAGGTTTATTATGCCGGCAGCATTACACGCGCCGGAGGCAACAGCGAATTCCACCTCGTCGATGAACGAATCGTCGGAAGGAAGCCGCAGACCCTCGACTTTGCGCAGGCCGCCGCTTTGCCGCTTACGGCCATAACAGCATGGGAAGGAATGTTCCACAGACTTGGTATTTCCCGATACCGCAAAGACAATGAGGGCAAAACGATTCTGATTATCGGGGCAGCAGGCGGAGTAGGCTCGGTAGCAACACAGCTTGCGAGCGCTGCAGGCTTGACGGTAATCGGCACCGCATCAAGAGCCGAATCTGCCGAATGGGCACAGAATCACGGCGCAGCACATACCATCAACCATTACGAAGCGTTCATTCCTCAACTGCAGACAATTGGTTATTCATCCGTCGACTATATCTTCTGTTTAAATCAAACGGAAGAGCATTGGACCAACATGGCGGAAGCGATCGTTCCTCAGGGCAAAATTTGCTCTATTGTGGAGATGGACTGCCCAGTCGATTTAACATTATTAAAAAACAAAAGTGTCACCTTCGTCTGGGAGTTTATGTTCACGCGAGCCATGTACGAAACGGCTGATATGATCGAGCAGCACAGCTTGCTAAACGAGATTGCCGACCGGATCGACGCCGGAAAGCTCCGCACAACACTGTCGGAGCGGCTTTCGCCCATTAATGCCGCGAACCTGCGCGAGGCGCATAGACGGGTTGAAACAGGCAAGACCATCGGCAAAATCGTTTTGGAGCAATTCGAGCAGCTTTGATCGTATAACCATACATGCAGAATGCCTTCCATCGAGGAAGGCATTCTTTTGGCGTTTAAACGCTATGGGGATTCTATCTATATTCAGCTAGAAAACTATATTTTAAACTTGCCAAGCACCGTCCGAAGCTCCGTAGATACTTGGGACAGGAAGCTTGCGGAGTCGGTGATCTTATCGACTGTGGCAAGCTGCTCGGTTGTTGCTGCCGCTACTTGATAGGAGCTTGTACTGGTCAGCTTTGCGATTTGGGCAATCTCGTTAACGGAAGCGGTAATCTCCTCAACGCTTGCCGACATTTGCTCGGCCGTGGCTGCAAGCGTCTCTATTTGCTCAGCGATTTGGCTGTTGGATTGTACGATTTCGGATAAATTGCGATCTGTCTGCTCCGTCAGCGTAATTCCAGTCTGCACTTCCTGCTTCACATGATCAATCGAAACAATGGACTGCTTCATGCCCGCCGAAATTTCATGGAGCAGCTCGTTAATTTGATCGGACGATTGGCCTGTCTGCTCAGCCAGCTTTCTAACCTCAGCTGCGACTACAGCAAACCCTTTTCCTTGCTCGCCCGCCCTAGATGCTTCAATAGCCGCATTTAAAGCTAAAATATTCGTCTGAGCCGCAATATTTCGAATCGTATTCAGAATACCCCCGATTTCAAGCGATTTGCCCTCGAGCTGCTTAATCACTTGATCCGTTTCATGGACCGAAGCGTGGATGGAAGCCATCTGCTGAACCGTCTGTTCTACATAATTAGCGCCGGTCTCCGCCCGCTGCTTGGAGAAGATGGAGGACTCGGAAATTTCCGAGGCGCTCTCTGCAATGCTCTGAATACCGACAGCTACCTCTTCTACTGCCCGCAGATTTTGACTCGTGCTCTCTGTCTGGTTTTCCGCGCCGCTGGCTACCTGCTGCATAGACGCTGCAATATGCTCCGAATCCTTGGCCGTTTTTTGTGCGACCACGGCGAGCTGCTGCGTTGTTTCGGATACTTTATCCGATGCGCCCACGCCTTGCTCAATAAGCTCTCTTAGACTCTCTCTCATCTGGTTGAAGCTCGCGTTTAATTGCCCGATTTCATCCTTCGAGCGATCGTATAAATGAGATGTAAAATCACCTGAGCCCGCATGATCCATCGCCTTCGAAATACGTTTTAATCGCGTCATCATTTTGCGTATATACAGCACAATCAAGCCCACGGTAATGACTAGTGCGATAATGAAGACCATTGAAAACCGTTGTACAAACGAGGAAATGATATCATCGATCAACGATTGCGGCGCTCCGACATAAAAAATGCCGAGGACTTCTCCCTCTCCATCCTTGATCGGCATATAGGCAGTCTGATAGGTCTGACCAACTACAACCGCTTCCCCATAATAATTCTCGCCTTTTTCAAGCACAAGCGTAGATACCTCATCGGAAACCGTCGTCCCGATTGCCCGTTTGCCATCAATCATGACGTTGGTCGTCACTCGCGTATTTCCTTGAAAAATCGTAACCGTATCTCCTGTTAATTCGCCAATCTCATCGACAACGCCAAAGTTATCATTGATCTTCGTGTCGCCTTTAAATAATTTTCCTTCTCTAATGTTCCATTTGCCCGGGTACTTGTAGGTAAGCACCTGATTGCCAAGCTCCAAATCCCCTCTTGCCTTCTCAATGGCATACCTTTTGATGCCTTGCTCCACCTGATCAATGACAACACGAACAATAACGACCGAAAAAACGAGCAAAACCGCGATAATAATCAAACTTATTTTAGTTCCAATACTCTTGAGCCGCATCCTTTGATCACCCAACCCTTTAAGTTCTTCTAGTACAAGATACAACTCATACTAGCAAACAAAAGTTAGGCGATTATTAGTATATATATTTTATTCCTTTGAAATTTCAATAACGGAGCACTTGGTTTTCAAACTACGACAGCCTTCTTGTAAATATAAACCTTCGTCCGATAGGTATCGCGACACGTGATAACACGCTCAGGCTCCCAATCCGGCAGCGCAAAGCAAATACTTATAATATAAGCGCTGCCATGCAGCTGCTCCCGAAAGATCGGGCTTAACCGCTTCATCGCGCCTGGATATAGATAACAAACAACCGTATCCGCACGCTCGTAGGGGTAGATGTATAAATCTCCCCTTATGAACGTCACATTCGTGGCCGGTGCTGTTTTGGCTGCTAATTTCGATACCCACAGCGGAATAAAAGAGTTTTCGATGCCTATTATGCGGCGCTTGGGAAAGTGTCTTCCCGCCTGGAGAGCAAGCGTTCCCCAGCCGGAGCCCGCTTCCACCATAACGCCGCGACCAGGCAACCGCCGAAGCTCATCCACCACCACACGCCGTACTCGCGCCGAGGAAGGCATGGGAGAAATACCATTTCTCCAGCTCATAAAGACGATGGAGAGAACAGCTGCCAGTACCGTCAGAGCGACTGCTAAAGCAAGCATTGTGTCCAGCAATCCTGTCATCTGGATTCACCGCTTTCTCTACCCGTTCTTCCCCCTGCGTACCTTCAACTGCTTCCCCTTCACTGTCGTATGCTGCATCAGCTCAAGCACGAGACTGCCTTTTCCATTCAATATTTCAACATCCGTTACATTGTCCAAAATCGTAATAATCCCGATATCATCAGCGGTTACGCCATCCAGCTTGGCAATGGTGCCCACAAAATCGACCGCTCTCAGCTTCTTTTTCTTGCCGCCATTGAAATTAAGCTTCATGATCTGCTTATTCAGCTGCTCGCGCTTATCCTTCTTAAGGACAGGACCTCTATTGATTTTCTGCTCAAAAGCATCTCTAGACGCCTCTACCTCCTCTGCCGAGGGTGCTGAAGCTTTGGCTATCGCGAAGCCGATATAATCCTCTATCTCCGACAAGCGGCGGCCATCCTTAGGCGTTATGAAGGTAATCGCTTTGCCCGCAAGGCCTGCTCGTCCCGTCCTCCCCGTGCGATGCACATAGCTCTCCTTCTCCAGCGGAATATCATAGTTGATGACATGCGTGATATTCGAAATATCGATGCCCCTAGCCGCTACATCCGTTGCGATTAAGTAGCGGAACTGCCCTCTGCGAAATGCATTCATCACCTCGAAGCGCTCATATTGCTCCATCCCGCCGTGAATGCGGTCACAAGGATAATCAAGCTCCGCCAGCTCCCTGAACACATAATCAACATTCTCCTGCGTCCGGCAAAAAACGATGCAGCTGTCGGGATTTTCGACGATTGTCACTTTTTGCAGCAGCTCAAGCTTATCGTGTTCCGATACGCTGATAAGAGTGTGCTCGATAGTTGCCGTCGTTAAGCCTGTCGATTTCATCGCAATATGGACCGGCTCGTCCATATAGTTCTGTGCTAGCTTCGCCACATCGTCCGGATACGTAGCTGAGAACAGCATCGTCACGCGGTCGCTTGGAAGCTGCTTAATGATCGCCTGCACCTGCTCGATAAAGCCCATGTTCAGCATTTCATCCGCCTCATCAATGACAAGATAGCGGATGCGCGCAAGCTCGAGCGTTCCCCGCTCGATATGGTCCAGTACTCTGCCGGGCGTTCCTACAACCATATGCGTTCTTTGCTTCAGCTCGGCCTTTTGGATGTGAAATGGCGACTTGCCGAATACGGCCGTCGCTTTAATACGTTTATATCGTCCAATATTCGTAATATCCTCATTCACTTGAACGGCCAGCTCTCTCGTTGGCGTCAAAATCAAGACCTGCGGCTTGTTCTCATTCCATTCGGTCAGCTCGCATAACGGAATCCCGTAAGCGGCTGTTTTCCCGCTTCCGGTTTGCGATTTGACAACAAGATCACGCTTCTCAAGCGCTGCCGGAATAACCTCCTGCTGCACCTCCGTCGGCTTGTCAAAACCCAGGCTGTCCAGCGCTTTTACAATTTCCTCACTTAATCCGTAGTCCTTAAATGTCTTCTCGCTCATCATTAAACCTCTTCCGCTTCATATTGTCATAACCTCCATTATAACCGAAATACCGACGATACTTGCGAAATTCTTCCTCGGAGCATCCACTGAAGGCAATCTTCCGGCGGCGGCGACGCAAAAGGTCGTATATCCTCACGAGCAGCAGGCGCTTGACGTATCTGATGCATATGCGAAAAGCGATTATGATACCGCGTACACGGAGTTCCGCGAAGGCCCTGACTTCATGTTCGCTGGCAGGTACTACAAAAAGTGAGTACTAGTCGGTTGCCAAACGGGTCACTATAATAAATAACATACCAACATGAAAGGCATGTGAGTGCGATGCTTCGTTTAAATGTTACTCGGGGCGGTTTCCTGATGGGCGTATCTCTCCTGCTGGCAGCTATTATTTATTTCTTCGCCGCCAACTGGAGCGGACTCGGCCGCGCCGACAAAATTCTCACTTCCGCGGGCATTATCGTCCTATTCTATGGCGCAAGCTATATTCTGTCCAAAGCGAAAATCATGCTCGGTCATCATTCGTTTTTATCCTCGGTATTGCTCGTGGGCGGCTGTATTTCGTTTGGCGCCGCGGTGGCTCTGCTTAATCAAATTTATAATTCGCATGCGGACAGCTATGAGCTATTTCTTATCTGGTCGATCCCAGCGCTGCTGTTTGCCGTCATTACACGCTACAATCCTTTTTATATTCTGGCGTATACGCTCGTTCACCTGACGTTATGGCAATATTTTTACCCGACCTCCCTCCCTGTCATGTACAGCGATGAGCAGCGGCTGCTGATCGGCGGGTTGTTCGCCATTGTTAATTTTATTCTATTCGTATTAACCGAGAAAGAGCTTCTGAGATCGCATCCGCTTAAAATCGTGAGCTTTATCATCTTTCACAGCTCCTTGCTCATCTTATCCAGCGCCTTCAACGATGCCTTATACAAGCTGGGATTGAATATTGCTTGTGCTGCCGCCATCGTGATTGGCTTCTATTATTTCGCCCGCATTCGTCTTAATAAAACCATGCTCACCTTAAATGCGCTGTCGGCATCCGCCTTTGCTGTATTCAAATTTTTTGAGCTTATGTCGGCGCATGCCTCCACGACCTTCTTCATTTTAGGGCTTGTCTTCGTTGCCCTGCTGCTCACCGGAAATGTGCTGTTCTTCCGCTTTCTGAATAAGCTGGGCCGAACCGCTGCCACTTCCGAGGGTGGAGAAACCTCTTCGCATGCAGACGCCCAGAAGAGCAATATGGCAGGCAAAATCGTATCGACAATCGTAACCGTCATCGGCATCCTGATCGGAAGCATCTCCTTGATAGGTCTCGTTATTGCAGCCACTGGCGACATCGAGCCGCAGTATATTTTATATGCCGCCGCTCTGCTGCTTATCGCACCTGTCATCTTGCTTCGTCGCAGCAATCCGGTAGTACGCTACACACTGCTGACGATTGGTTACGCCGTCGGCATGGTTTCAATCGCGTGGATCGACGCGATCAGCTTATCTCTGCTATTTCTTGCAGTGAGCATCGGCGGCTGGTTCCGGCTGCATGGACGCGCTCAGCATTTCTTTACGTATTCGCTGATCAATAGCAATATCGCAATCCTATTGTTTCAGTTGCTTGAAGGGGTACAGGACGCCGCCGCATACATGGTGCTCATCTTAACGGGGTTGAACGCGCTCGTTTATGCGGGTCAACTACTGCTGCGCGCAGGCCCAATGCGTCAGCATTTACGTGAATGCGGACTGCTGTTCACGTTGCTGTTCCTATTTTGGCTAACCTTTATGAATGATATTTTCCCGCAGGCGCATGTGCTTTTCAACGTGCTAAATTTCGTCGTCGTTACAGCTGCAGCATTCGTGTTTGTGCGCCGCAATAAGGCCTATGAGTCCGCTGTCAGCCTGTCATTCTGGTTCATCTATATCGCGTTCAAATACTATGACCTACTGTGGACGCTGCTGCATAAATCGATTACGCTGGCAATACTTGGAGCTGTCGTGATTTCAATCACGTCTATTTATGCCTATCGAACACGCGCAAGTATATCTGACGAAGCAAGCCATCGTCGTCTCATTCTACGCAAAAGCCCGATCCTGATTGCAATCGTCATTATTCTGCAGTTGGGCTATATCGGCTACCATACCGCGGCCAGCGAATCGCTGCTGTCGAACGGGACATCGATCAAACTGCAGATTGAGCCGCTTGATCCAAGGTCGCTGCTGCAAGGCGATTATGTCACACTGAATTACAGCATCTCCACCCCGCCGCAAGCCATTGCCGACGAGCTTGAAGAAAAGCCTGGTATGAGCCGCATAAAGGTCGTGCTTCGTCCTGATGACAGAGGGGTCTATATATTCGATCGCCTATATAAGAAAGGCGACACGCTCTCCGATAAGGAAGTCATCATAAACGGCAAGACAAGCGGCTGGCAAAGCATCTACTATGGCATCGAAACCTATTTTGTACCTGAGGGTACTGGTACAGAAACAGAGCAGAACGCCCGCTTCGCTCACATTAAGGTGAGCAAGAGCGGAGACGCGCTGCTGGAGCGACTGACCAAGCAATAAAAAAAAGCAGGACCTATCGATTCTTCAAGAGCCGATAGGTCCTGCTTTTTTTGTTGGATTTGGTCTAGGCTATTCTGCCGCTTGATTGGCCAGCCTGCTAAGCTCCGGAAGGTCCTCCAAATACCCGTTCCGCGAAAGCTCGGACAACGCTCTGCGAATGGTTTGCTCGTCCTCGCCCGACTGATCAGAGAGCAGCAGCAGCTCGGTCAGCGAAGTGACCTTATGCTCCTTGCAATAGGTGAGCAAGCCCTTGGCTGCCCAAGACAGACGATCATCCTGGAATTCACCGATCATTTTGCGGAACAATTTATGTGGAATAAGCTGCTCATCAACGAGTGCCTGCATCGCTTTCATTGCTTGCTTCGACGTCATACGCCCCTTGCTTGCAACATCTGCCAGTGTCAGAGAAGTGGAATCAGCTGTGCTGGAGCTCAGCACGATATAAATCATTTGCGAATAAATATCGAGGTTCGGCTTGAAAAAAATTTCAGTTGAAATGGTAAAGTTGCGTATTTGACTTGCTGTAGCTTCCGTTGTCATTACGTGTTACTCCCTTCCGATTGGTCTTTCTATCATAAAGATTCGGACAAAAGCTTTCAATTGAGCCTTTATTAGAATTTTATAACCAAATGTGGAGGCAACGGCAGGCGAGATCCGCTTTGCAATGGTCAAGGAAGCGATGGAGCTTAGCGGCATGAGCGTTTATAAGCACTATTACCCAAGCAAGCTCTTCGGCGGACAGCAGCAGCGGCTCGGTATTGCCCGGGCAATGGTGCTGCGGCCAGCGTTACTATTGGCGGACGAGCCAGCGGGCAGTCTCGCTAGCGAAAGCTAATCTTTGCCCTGGTTAGCTTTTCTTTCATTTTTTCAGTCCATACTTTCATAACGATATTTCGACAGGTCCACCTGCCCAGCCTCACTCGTTGCGACACCCTCCTCATTCAGGTTGAGCGTCTGCATAAAGCGTGCTTCCTCGTCCTGAATCGCTATCTCGCCTTTGGCATTGACGACCCGATGCCAAGGCAGGTTATGAGCGGCGCTAAGCGAGTGAAGAATGCGAACAACCTGCCGTGCCCCCCTTGGACTGCCGGCAAGCGCGGCAATCTGACCGTATGTCATCACATAGCCTGCGGGAATGTCTCTAATGATCCTCACAACTCGTTCCGTAAATGGCTGCACAGCACTCAACTCCTCCCTTTTTCATCGTTAGCTGCAGACGGGCACATTCGAAGTATAGGGGGTTCCCTGTTTTTTTTTGAAAAGAGATAAATTTCTTTTTTATTTTTACGCCAAACGATGTATTATATAAACAATGGGTTTGCATCCGATGTCGTCACTTTGCTAAAACTTTATACCTCACCACAGTCACAAGTCTCTTGCCAATCTTCTTTAGGCTATTTCATAAAAAACTATGTGAAAAGTGTAACAATGTTCTGAGGTGTAACCTGCATTATTAGCGTATGACACAATTGAGACTACAACCTGCTTACAAATTTACGTAAAGGAGGACATTCTCTGATGTCACAACTATCAACTAACCAAGAGGTTGCAGCAGGCCTCGTCGAAGAAAAACAAACATTAGACATTCTTGATCAGTTAATGAAGCCGGAGGTTCAGCAATCGTTAACCGTATTGGTGGACAACCTTCCGAAACTAGCTGAGATGGTCACGCTTATGACTAAGGCTTATGACTTCGCGCAAAACATTGCAACGGACAAAGTGTTAATTAATGATTTCGCTCAAGGTATTGGTGAATTCGTAAAACCGGTTCAAGAAAAAGCTAAAGGTATTGCGACTGCGGCTATGGAAGCCGGCGAGCGTTCACAAGAGGCTGCAGGATCGACTGTAGGCCTGTTCGCAATGTTGAAAATGCTGAAAGACCCTGAGGTGCAAAAAACGCTGCGCTTCGCCCAAGCATTCTTGAACGTGATGGCTGAACGTAAAAACGACAAGAACTAATCACGGATTACAAACGAACGGAGGATAAACATGTCGAAGCAAATTCTAATTCTTGGCGGCGGTTACGGCGGCTTACTGTCCGCATTGACAGCACGTCAGCATCTATCGGCGTCGGAGGCAAGCATTACGATCGTCAATCGCTTCCCGACCCACCAAATTATTACCGAGCTCCACAGATTGGCTGGAGGCACCATTGCAGAGGGAGCTGTATCGCTTCCCCTTAACAAGCTGCTGAAGGACAAGGACGTAAATATCATCGTAGATACGGTAAAAGAAATCAAGCCTAACGAAAAGCAAGTCGTTCTCTCCAGCGGTCAAGTACAAAAGTATGATGCGCTTGTCGTTGCCCTTGGCAGCGAAACGAACTACTTTGGCATTCCAGGTCTCGAAGAGAACAGCCTTGTTCTTAAATCCGTTGCTGATGCGAATCGCATCCGCGCGCACGTTGAGGCTCGTCTTGATGCTTACAAAAAATCCGGCAGCAAAGCTGACGCAACAATCGTTGTCGGCGGCGGCGGCTTGACTGGCGTTGAGCTTGTTGGTGAATTTGCGGATAAGCTGCCTGAGGTTTGCCGCAGCAAAGGCATCGACTTCAATGATATTTCGCTTTATTGCGTAGAAGCAGGTCCTGCTGTTCTTCCCATCTTCCCGAAGGTGCTCATCGAGCGTGCTGTAGCAAGCCTAGAGAAGCGCGGCGTGAACTTCATTACCGGCGTTGCGATTACAGAAGCTACCAAAGACTCGGTTAAACTTAATGATGGCCGTACAATTGAATCCAATACAATCATTTGGACTGGCGGCGTTAAAGGAAATCCAGTTGTCGGCAGCAGCGGCCTTGCAGAGGATCGCGGTCGTTCGACCGTCACTTCGACACTGCAATCCACTTCGCATTCGGATGTATTCCTAGCTGGCGACTGTGCGGTCGTATTCCCAGAGGGCGGCGAGCGTCCTTACCCGCCAACTGCTCAACTAGCTTGGCAAATGGGCGAAACGGTTGGCTACAACCTGGCAGTGCATTTCAAAGGCGGGGTCATGGACAAGTTCGTACCGGTATTCTCCGGCACGCTTGGAAGCCTCGGCCGCAAAGACGCAGTAGGCACGATCGGCGGCAACGCTACGCAGCTGAAAGGCTTGCCAGCATCGCTTATGAAGGAAGCGAGTAACGTTCGCTACCTGTCGCATATCCACGGTCTATTCGCACTAGCTTACTAAAATAAAGAGGGTGTCCTAAAGGGTCCAACTGACCTAAGGGACACCTCTTTTTTTGAGTTAAAATACACAAAGAAACGATCCTCCCAAGGAGTAATTCCTTTGTATATCCAATGCACCAAGGACCAACTTTGCTTGCCAATGGACCTTGAAGAAGATTCAGCGATCGCGGGCCTAAAAAGAACGTCTGTATCCCCTATTCGTGCATTTATAGCGCTCTTATTTCAAGCAGCTCGTACTGGATCACACCCACGGGTGCAGTGACATTAATAATACTGCCGACTGATTTACCAATAAGCTCCTTGCCAAGCGGGCTTTCGTACGAAATTTTGTTCTCCGCAACGTCCGCCTCTTCCGTTCCTACGATTTTATATTCGATTTTCTCGGAAAATTCGATGTCGTTTAGTACGACAACCGACCCTATATTCACGATTGAGACATCCAAGCTTTCAGCATCGACGATGCGGGCCTTCTTCAGCATTCTATCCAGCGTAAGAATTCTTGTCTCCATGAATGCCTGATCTTCTTTAGCCGAATGATACTCGCTGTTCTCCTTCAAGTCGCCGTAGCTGATCGCCAGCTTAATACGGGCCGCTAATTCCTTGCGCTTCACATATTTCAAATCGTCAAGCTCTGCTTCTAATTGCGCCAAGCCCTCTTTGGTTAATATTACTTCGTCCCTCGACATAGCCACAGCTCCCAATTGATTTATTGCTCTTATTCTAACCTATATTTGCTGTCGATGCATGTGATGTATGTTATCGTTAGTCGAACTTTGTTTTACCAAGTAATATTTCATATTATTTCATACCACTTAGTAATTCCTAGTAATACTAAGTGGTATGTGGTAAAACTAAGTATTAATTAGGAGTCAAACCTAGATCCAAGCCTCAATATCATCGTCATCGATCTCTTCCTCTGCGGGAGGTTCTGGACGATGCGCAGCTTCTTGAAAGGGCTCGGGATTACTGCCGAGCACACCTTCCTTAGCTTCTGTCGCAGCCGCCGACTCCATTCCCACAGCATCATAAGGAGAACGCGTCATCGCATCCGGAGAAACCTCCCCGCCACGCAGCATACTCCTCTCCGCAGGAACATAAGTCTGCAAATTTCGAACACCATGATGAGCAATTTCTCTTTCTATTAAATAACGAAGCGAATCCATAAGATTGGTCTGCGCATTAATCCATTGCATAACGAGCGGATCCTCTGACTTCTTCGTCTTCAAGCTGAAATTATCACCGGGCTGCTTTGTTTTCTTCACCTGCATCACCTACCGAATTCTGTGGATTGCCAAGGGGTCTGTCCTTATGCAGGCTGTACCGCCTTATTCTTAAGCGCTTCATAAATTTTGCCCCTTACGAAGGCATCAAGGCCCATCGCATTCAGCTGTACCGCATAGTCGGCTGGGATATAGAGCAGCTGCATTTCACGCTCGGCGCAAAGCTCCTTTAGTTGAGGAGCCAGAGTCGATTGCATAAGAATACTGCCCCCGCCATACACACAAATCAGATCAATCTCATTGCGTGCCTTCGTGAGCTGTCGCTTAACATTTTGCACAATTTGCTTCACTTGGCTTTCCAGCGGCCTTTTCAGCGTCTTCAGCGCCCGCGCATGATATTTATGCTTCGGATTCTTGATCACATCGCTGAAGAACTGTCTCGGACTATTCGGCAGGTGGATCAGACGATTAAATTCATCCAGCGCTTCCTCGATCGCGTAACCAGCGCCATGATGGCTGCCATGTACGAACTGCCTCAAAAATTTATTGCCTTCGGTAATCGGATATTCTGTAGATCCATCGCCGATATCCACATGAAGAATACGTTTATCTTTAAAATAGCTGCCGTTGAATTTCTTCTCGATCCCGTATTCTTTCAGAAATTGTTCAAAAATATCGCCTTCCCGCCAATTGCCCTCGGCATCCTTCTGAAGCGTGAAAATGACAGGCGTCGCTTCCGGCACAACCTTGGTGAATGGAAATGTAATTTTTACCCCAACACGCATAATGCCTAGATGAACCGTGACATGATGAGAGCCGGACGTAAACCGTTTCTCGAACTTTGCCGATGTCTCATCCGTATGCTGCGTGACGGGAAGAGCGGTCGCCATATCCACCTCAACCTCAAGCTGATCAACAATTTTTTTCTCTTCCTCATACGACTTTTTGACGGCCATCGCCGCGATTTGAGCAAGTGTATTAATGACCGGCAAATCCATATCGCTTTTCAAATCAATCCCGATTTGCAAATTATCGAGAATTTCGCCGCTTTCCAAAGCAAACTTGCCTACATAATACATACCTGGCCTTGCCGCAGGCGAATCAATGGTGACGACAAGCTGGTCCTGCAAATTTTTAATAAAGCTCTCCGGAGACTGCTCCTCGCTCCACGGAAGCTCGTCCACCGCGCAATTGACATTCGGCTGCTGCACCAATTGTCCGTCTATAATCAGATCATGCTCACTGTTTCCGTTATCGTTGCCTACAAAGAAATGAAATTTCATTTTCGCTTTCCTCCCCAAACAAATATTTTATGAAGCTAATTCGGTATCGAAAGTTCTTCATATAAAACAAACCATAGAGCATGGTATTACTTTGCCATACGAAGTATTAGCGCACAACCCGCTTTAGACCTAGGACAGGTTAATCTTTTCTCATTAAAAATTGTCATAAATATGCGAATAATGTCCACCCGTAAAAATAAAAGCTAACCCTTGCTCTCAGGGTTAGCTTTGTTCGCTTATAATTTAACCTAATATTGATTCACAATCGGACGGTTGGCGGATACTAGCTGCACGCGGGTAGGAGTACCCGTTTCAACGGTAACCATCGTGCTTAATTTCAATTCGAAAGCTGCGAATAACGAAAGAGCAACCAACCATTTTTTTAACCTTCAAAGATCCAACGACAATCGTTTCTCCTTCTATTTATGTCCTGTTATTATTCGATAGGTTTATGCCTCATCGATTACTAGAAGTATAGCATGGGAGCTTATTTTTCAACAAAAACCGTGCTTGGCGAAAACAAGCCGCAGTTGGTCAATTATCGTCAATTCGATGGCTAAAACCGATTGCCGCGCATCCTTTTGCGACCGCGCTCTCGTTCTCCAGTCCGTGAACAAAAATCGCACATCCCATCCTTTAAGCATAATCTAATAGCAGAGCTGTAACTGACTGTAGAGCAAAAAGACGAAAAAGCCCCGGTTTTCCAGGCCTTTTTCGTCTTGTTACGAAGCAATTATCGCTGCGGCACAGCAGCGCCGAGCTTGTTCAGCGTTTCACGGATAAAAGCCGGTTCATCGGCAGGCGTACGTGAGGTGATATAGTTGCCGCTCACAGCAACCTCTTGATCGACATAGTTAATGCCAGCATTAATAAGATCGTCCTTCAAAGCAGGAAAGCTCGTAAGCGTCTTGCCTTTGGCTACGCCTGCGCTGATCAATATTTGCGGACCGTGGCAGATCGCCGATATGACTTCCCCTTGGCTGTCCATGTCTTTTATGAACTGCAAAATTTGCGGATTAAGTCGAAGATTTTCCCGCGATAACCCGCCTGGAATGACGACGCCATCGAATTGATCGGCCTTCACCTTATCAATAGACGCATCGGTAACCCTAAGTTAGATTGCCCGCTTTTGCTAAGCCATATTAAATTTTAACGGTTAGAGGTTCCGCCAACCGCCGGAGGCCGTAATATCCTCGGCACCTAAGGCCGCGTAGCCTTCACAGATAAAGCCGGATATTTCGGTACCATCACCAAGCTCCACCTTGCCAATGCCAAGGGGCGCAGGTATTAAAGCTGCGAACGAGCCGAACTTGCCGATCGGCATTTCCCACACCTCCAGCTGTATGGATTGCCCGCCTTGCTTCTGCTTGATAAGTCCCGGCTTTGCCGGCTGCGTAGGCAATTTAATCATTTGGTATTTCGCCGCCGTCACGTCTTCGCGGATAAAGAGTGCGCCATGCTCGTTCATTTGCTTCTCCAGAGGATACCCGCGCATATGCAGCCCACAGACAGCAACCGGAATCATCTCCGCTTTCGTTTGGTCTACTCCTTTAGAATTGTCCAGAAATAATTCAGCCGCTCCGCAAATGAGATCTTCGTTTTCTGCGAGCGCAAACAGCGTGATGCCAAACGGCGTGTCTTCAGCGGCGTTGCCGGCTGGAATAGCCACCGCGCTTAAATCGAGCAGATTGCAATGGTTCGTATAACGTCCCATATCGCTATTGGCTGTGATCGGATGCTCACGAACCTGCTCCCGCGTCCATGTGCCGCCGCATGTTGGCATGATCATGACGGCATCCTTGAGCAGCTGCTTCGTTTTTCTTCTAAACTCTTGCAGCTGATGTATGGCTTTGAACACAGACGATGCATCATGCTTACCCGAATCGCCAGAGCGTAAAATTTGTTCCGTTACCGGATGAATCGCCCCTGGATTGGCGCTCACAAAACCGCCTAAACCAGCCCACCGCTCGGCTACCCATGGACCGTCGTAAAGGATGGATGCAGCAGCCGAGAACAATTCGTAGTCCACATATTCGACAGACAAGCTTAAATGCTCAACTCGCTTTAATGCCATTTCCCACGCTCGGCTATATTCTTCAGCGTACGGCCCATAGAAGCCCAGCGGCTGGTTTGGCAGAAGCACTTTCCTTGGCAGCTTGGGCTGCGGCTGCGCCATACTTTTAGACCAAGGATCGGTATGGTCGATCCCGCGCGCAGAAGCATCGACGGCAAGAGCATCGTTCAGCTCATGAGCAAATACAGTGACGCAGTCCAGGCTCGCACAGGCTGGAACAACCCCCTTCGTCGGCCACGCTCCTAGGCTTGGCTTGTAGCCCACGAGGTTATTCAAAGCCGCCGGCACCCGACCCGACCCCGCTGTATCGGTTCCGAGAGCAAATGCTGCGTGGCCTCGCGCAACGGCAACCGCGGAGCCCGAGCTGGAGCCTCCGCTGATCAGTTCAGGGCGCAAAGCGTTATGCGTTTCGCCATAAGGGCTCCTCGTTCCGACAAGGCCTGTCGCGAATTGATCCAGATTGGTTTTGCCCAGCGGAATGGCTCCTGCAGCAATCAACCGCTCGACTACCGTGGCATGCGCTGTCGGAATATAGCCGAAATCAGGGTTGGCCGCTGTCGTAGGGACCCCGGCCAAATCAATGTTATCCTTAATGGCGAACGGAATTCCCCAAAGCGGCAAGCTCGAAGGATCCATACTATACAGTCGATCCAGATAAGGTTTAATCAATGTCATCGATGGCGGAGTAATCCAAATATTCATATCTGCGTCTGCTTGTGCACGATTAATTATGGCAAGGACAACAGCCTCAACAGAAATGGTTTTGCTTCTATACATTTCCCTCAGCACAGGTATGGTGAGCTTATCGGGAACGTTCATTGTATTCATGACGGCAACTTCCTTTCGCAAGTCGTTAGATCGGCCTCATCTCAAATAGTTTTATAGCCAATTGAAGCTGCAGCATGTCGTCTCCGCTTTCCAAGCTGATGTCCAAAATCGTGCACGCCCGCTCCACGCGATATGCGATCGTGTTGTAATGGGTGAACAGCTCCGCGGATGTTTTCTTCACATTCTTGTTATGCTTGAAATACACCTTCATTGTTTCAAACAGCAGCGAGTTATTTTTGCGATCGTATTCCTGAAGCGGTGTAATATATTGATTTCGGTATTCTTTCACTTCCTTGGTATCTGGAAGCTGATAAAGCAGTTGAAAGACGCCAAGCTTCCTATAATCGACAATCGGCTCGCGGTAGTCGCAAATGGTGCTAATGTAATGGATTTTCTTCGCATCGCTGTAGCTATCGTTCACCTTATCCGGACAGTCGACAAGGCTGCCCATGCACAAGGAATAAGGATGAGAGGCAAACAGCGCTTTAAGGTCCGCGCACGCTTTATCCAAAGCGGACTGCAGCTGAACCTGCGCCGGCATGGAAAGAAGCAGCACAAGCTCCCCTTCCACAATGGTTGCCTGAAGGCCTCCGCCGGAAAACGATTTGGTGCGAAGCCGTTTCACCGCCTGCTGAAGCTGCTTGATCGCTGGCTTGCTATCCAGCCAGCGAATAAGCCCGACATTCAGCTGCTGGTTATCCTCCAGCGGGGTGCCGCATGCCTCCGCTCTTATTCTCAAATCCTCCATCGTGACGATACGGCCCGAAATCCAATCCTGCAGAAACTGATCGACATATTTCAATTCGACTTCCCTGCGCGCGTTGGCGTTGATCATTTCCAGACCTACAAGAACTCCTACGCGATCGATCGTAAGCTGGTCAACGACGGAATGCTCCTGATTCCACTCCAGCAGAATAAGAAGACATTTGGTATATTGCTTGTCATTAACCGCCGAAATATAGACGCGAATGCGGCGGTCGCCAAGCGTAATAAAACTAACTCCCAGGTTTGTATCGTCCCTTAGCTGTGACCAGAGAGCACCATTATGAATCTGATCCAGCGGCTCAGCCTGCGGGGATAGAAACAGATGGTCCGAGTCATCCAGCAAAATGATTGGGTTATTCAGCATACCGTCCAGCGTTTGCAGAAATTCCTCGATCCCTTTGCCGTAGAGCAGCTGCTGGGAGAGCTTCTGGAACCTGCTCTGCAGCAGCGACAGCTCTCTCGCCTCTTGCACAAGCACCCGCTCCATAATATCCCGGACAACATCGGAAAATACGGTTGCGGACGGCAGCTCAAAGATTGGAAAATCCAGCTGATCCGCCAGCTCCAGCGCCCGCTTCGGGATACTGTTAATGAATCGCTTCGTTTTGATTCCGAGCGCGGCTACACCCTTCTCTACCAGCTGCGGGATCATATCTGAGATGAGCTCCGGCTGATCACGAAACGGAAACCCGCTCGTGATCAGAAACTCTCCCGGCCGCACCCAATCGATGACGTCCGGCACCTCCATCACGTTGACCCGGTTAATGGTACGCTGCATACCATTTTTCCCTGCGAGCACTACCGCTTCCTTGAAATCAGGAATGAGCAGAATATCCCCGCACGTAAAACCTGTTGTCTTGGAATTTATCATCGCGGCATGTGAGGATTTATTTCTTTGCGGAATAAATATCTTCCACAAGCGTCGTATGAAAGAAGGAATTCAGCGGTATCTCTTGCTCAGCCGGCAAGAATACGCTTATTTGCTCCGTTGGGACTTCATCGTCATTGGCAACGGAGTGGATCACGCCGGATGGGACATGGAACGTATCGCCCGCTTTGTAGCTTTTCCACTCGCCGTTGCACAGCAGCTTTACTTTGCCGACTGTAATATGAATAATTTCGGCCACATCGTGATAATGCGGCAGCACCTGTCCGCCGACATCGATTTTTTCCCATAGAATCGAGCTTACCCGAATGCCCATCGTATCTGCCTGCTCGGCCGATACGATCTCGCGGTGATAGAGATTGATATGATTAGGCATTAGCGCCCACGGCATTGTTTCGCTTGTTAATACCTTCGTTTCGTTAGCTGTGATCATTTGGCTATTCCTCCATAGTGAGCAGTAGATTTTATGTTGTTCGAGTTAAGGTTTACGACGGAATATGACAGCTACAGGACCGCCGCCGGCGGGTCCCTGATGCTCAGCGCCGCCCGACACATAGATCATCGGGTCGCCGCATACCGAGGCTAGAACGCCTCCGACGACGGCGCGGGCATGGCGGGTGTGATTGATATCCGAATCATCCAGCATCGTATGTCTGCGATCCCGAACATAGCCGGTCGGGTCCGCTTCTGCTTTGGCTAGAACTTGCACGATTTCATCTTCATGCCGATCATTCAGCAGCTGCTTTAGCGCCGCCGCGTCAATGGCATCCTTCATAACGTTATGCTCGACATAATACGGTCCTTCCGCATAAGCGGAGTTTCCGAATACGATAACCTCACAGTAGGTAAGCTCGCTGCCCGCGGACGTTGAAGCCACACTGCTGAACAGGTCCCAGGAATGGCAAATGTCTGAGTCCTGCAGCTTGGCCCGGTCAACCTCACCGAGCGCAACCGCAGCACCGAGAGCGGCTGCTCCTCTGGAATAACCCATCGATTTGTAGGTGTCCTCCGTCACGACGCTCGCGCCTCGTTTCTGGGCATCCTGCACCTGCTCGGCGGTCAGTAGCGGACATTTAATTTGCACGAAATGCACATCAGAAGCAGACGCGATTCCCGCTTCCTTAATCGCGCTGCGGACGGCCTCCGCCACCTGATCCACCTGCGTCAAACGGCCAAGCTCCTCCGGCAGGAAAGCAGCTGTTCTCGCTACGCCAATCGCCAGTGATTTCTCCGCCTGCTTCGGCGTTTCATCGTCGATGGCCCCGTCTCGGCTTACGACCGTAAGATGAGGGCTTAATATCCCCTCAGTACCGCCGGACATCACATAGGAGATGGATGAAGCGGCTTCCCCTTTATATTTTGCAAAGAAGCTTTGCAGCGCAAGAACAGCATATCCCCGGGTAAAATCATTGACACAGCCGTTGCCTTCGGTCTTTCCCATCACAGCAACGACATCTTTAGGATGAATGATGGCTTGCTGCACGGCCCTCTCGAGCGCAGCGACATCATTCGGAGAACGAGTTGGCAGTTTCATAACCGAGCATCTCATAGGTCATCCGTCCTTTGCCAGAATACGAGCTTCTTCTCCACCAAGCCGATCGACCAGAACAAGAGCAAGCCGCAAGCGGCTGAAGCGATAATGGCCGAGAACATGAGCGGCGTATCCATATGATACGAAGACACCAATACGACATAGCCTAGTCCCTTGTTCGAGCCGACGAATTCACCGACGATGGCGCCGACGATGGCGAGGGAGGTTGATATTTTCAAAGCAGAAAACACATAGGGAAGACTGGTCGGCAGCCGAAGCTTCCAAAAAATCTCCCACTTCGTTCCCTTATAGGTCGAGAACAATTCCCAAGCTTCATGCTCGATTGCCTTCAAGCCTTTCACGCTGTTGACTAGAATCGGAAAAAAACAGATAAGCATCGAAGCGACCACCTTGGACTCGTAGCCCGTCCCCATCCATACGACGAGCAAAGGGGCCAACGCGACGAGAGGCGTCGTTTTGAGCGCAATCGCAAGCGGGAACACGCCTTTCTCGATTGGCTTGGAATGAACGAATATAACAGCGGTCAGCAAACCTAAAATATTGGCTAATATAAATCCGACCAACGCCTCCATCAGCGTAACCAGCGTATGCGACCATAGCGACGCATCGATCGCCGCAACGACTGCTGTGGGAGCAGGCAGCAAGTAAATCGGGATATTGAATATTTTGACGGCCAGCTCCCAAAGAATAAGAAAGGCTAAGGCAAATACGACGGGATACAGGTTGTCTTTCAGTTTAGTCATCATAGATGCTTGACCCGCTTTCTTAACTCTTTGACTGTCTGGTGGAAAGCCGGAAGCTCCTCCATGCCAACCTCTCTCGGACTCGGCAGCGGAACAGGAATGATGTCCACAACTCCCGCCGGCCGCGGTGACATCATGACCACACGGTCAGACATGATTACCGATTCTTGAATGGAGTGAGTGACCATCACGATGGTGCTCAGGCTTGTTTCAGCGCTTTCCCACAAACGAAGCAGCTCGAAGTTCAGCTTCTCCCTCGTAAGCTCATCCAGCGCCCCAAAGGGCTCATCCATCAGCAGCACGGTCGGATCGGCAGCAAGGGCTCGCGCAATGGCGATCCTCTGCTGCATGCCTCCGCTTAATTGATGCGGAAAATGATTGATAAAATCCTGCAGGCCTACCAGCCTTAATGCGCCTTCCGCCTTCTCACGGGCTTCCTTCTTGGAGAACCTCTTCTTCGCGCCCAGGCTAAGCGGCAGCTCGATGTTCTGGATCGCAGTCAGCCAAGGCATGAGTACGGGCTTCTGAAACACCATGCCGATCGAAGGCTCATCTGCAGAGAAGGTAACTTCTCCACCCTCGCTTGGCTGAAGGAGATCGAGCATCAGCCGCAGAAGCGTCGATTTGCCGCAGCCGCTTGGGCCTAGAATGGAGACAAACTCATTCTTGTAAATATCGAGCGACACATTATCCAACACATTCACGTCGCCAAAGGATAGAGAGCAATTTCTCAATGTAACTGCGATTTCGCGCTTGGTAGAATCGGATGCTGGCTTCTCATGCTGTCGCGCTGCTGTATCTTTCCCCATGTCACTGACCGTTGTTAGCATAGGATCACTCCCTATTCGATGAACTCATTCGTAAATACTTGTTCAAGATTTTGTTCCGACTTCAAGAATCCCAGGTCGATCAGACTCTTCTGCAAATCCTCCCAAGCCGCCATGTCCATTTTGCCAAGCGGCGTTTTCTCAGGGTCCAGCAGCGGAATACTCGCATTCATCATGTTCGTCTCGTGATCAAGCTTCAAGCTTTCGCTATATTTCAGACCGAACTCGGCTGCTTCCGCCGGATTTTCCAGCGCGTAGCTCCAGCCCTTCATCGATGCCTGCACGAAGCTCTTGACCATTTCCGGATCCCTCTTGATGACATCCTCCGTTGTGAAGAGCGTATCGGCATAAAAATTAATATCGTAATCGTTCGGCTTAATGATGTTCACTTCATGTCCCAGCGCTTCCGCGGCGAGCACCTCGTTAATAACATAGCCAGGCCATGCTTTCACTTGTCCGCTGAGCAGCGGGCTTAAGTCGTATTTGACAGGCATTTCTTCGATTGCCGCAGCGTCGATGCCCGCATTTTGCACCATGGCGCGGAAGGTTAACTCTTCATTGCCGCCGAGCTTAATGCCGACCTTCTCACCGACAAGATCCTCCATCGTCGAAATGCCGGATTCCTTCAAACTAAATAATACAAATGGAGTCTTTCTATAAATGGTGGAAATCGCTTGGACAGGCACGCCTTTCTCGCGTCCGAGCAATATTTGATCGGCGCCTGTTACCCCGAATTGCTCGCTTCCCGATGCCACCATTTGGACGGAAGGGAAATCCGCGCCGCCGGGACGAATCTCGACATCCAGTCCAGCTTCCTTGTAAAAGCCCTTCTCAACCGCCGTATAAAAGCCCGCGAATTGAGCCTGATGAATCCATTTCAATCGCAACACTACTTTTTTCAGCTCCGGCTCTTCCGTGGACGAGCCTGAGCCCGAGTCCGCTTGATTAGAATTAGAACCGCAAGCTGTAAGAATAATCATGATCGCAGACAACATAATCAATAAAGATTTTTTAGATGATTTCAACATATGGTTTCCTCCAAATAAGTCTATTTGTCTATTTATATTGAATAATTAGTACTGCTCAAGCGCTTTAAGCACTTGCGCGGAGCTGCTGACGCTTCCGAAGACACCGCCCTGCATTGTCACCATATTTAATGCGGCCTCATGGTTTCCTTGGTCAGTTGCACCCGTGCAATCGTCGAGAATGAGGCACTCATAACCTCTGTCGTTCGCCTCTCGCATCGTCGTATGGACACAAACGTCGGTTGTAATGCCCGTTAAGATCAAATGCGTGATGCCTTTATTTTTGAGAATGAGATCCAAATCAGTGGCATAAAAGCTTCCCTTGCCCGGCTTATCAATGATCGGTTCGCCTTCGATTGGAGCCAGCTCCTCGATGATTTGCCAGCCCGGCTCTCCCCGGACCAATATTCTGCCCGCAGGTCCAAGCGAGCCGATTTCTGCACCAATTTGCTTGCTGCGCCATCGCTTGTTGGCCGGCAGATCCGAGAGATCCGGCTTATGTCCTTCCCGCGTGTGAATAACTGTAAAGCCCTCGATTTGCCGAACGCGGCTCAAGAGGCTCTTGATTGGCCCGATCGGTTTAGCCGTCAATGATAAATCATAGCCCATCTGCTCGACATAGCCGCCTTTCCCGCAAAAATCGATTTGCATATCGATAATGACAAGCGCCGTCTTGAGAGGATTCACACTCCCATCGAATGGCCAGTGATAAGGCTTAGCTGAAATTTGCATGCCGTTCATTCCCCTTTCAAAAGGTTGCTATCACAATTTGAATAACAATCATTCTTTGTATGTGTTAACTAACCTAACAAATGCTTTGTTTTCTTCTACTGTGTCATATTATATTACATATAAATTGTTCTGTCTTTGTATTTTTTACAATATAATATGCACTTCGTTTGTGATTTTACACAAATGAACGACAAAATGTTAGTATATATAACATATAAACTGCGTTATCAGCCTATTCATAATCGTTTGCACCAATTGCGCCCAATAACAATACGATGAAGAATAAACCATGACAGCAGCCTAAAAAGGTGTGAAGGTTATGACTGGAAATATCAAAAATTTTTATGCATGCGGCAATACCGCCTACGGCTTTGCCAGCCTGTTAGATTCTTCCTTAGAAGGACTTGAGCGTCTGTTTGTTTTGCTAGGGGGGCTCGGAACGCTTTGCGGAAACGCTTCGCATCCACGATGATTGGGAAGCTTTCTATATTTCTAGCATGGATTATGCTGCAGCTGATGCGCTGACAAACGATTACTCGAATATTCTTTATGGTGATCAAAGACGGGAGAGGAAAAACCGCGCAGACCATCGTTTTCTAGGGGCAGCCACGCCGAAGGGCGCAGTCGATTTCGTGCCGAACCTGACAGAGGGCTTAAAGAGGTATTTGATCAAAGGCCGGCCTGGCTCAGGTAAATTAACCATGCTCAAGAAGATTACCGCAGCCGGAATAGAACGTGGCTTCGACATTGAAATCTACCATTGCGGCTTTGATCCGAACAGCTTGGATATGGTCATCTGCAGAGAGCTTCATTTCGCGATATTTGACAGCACGGCGCCGCATGAATATTTTCCAGAGCGGGACACTGACGAATTGATTGATATGTATGAAAGCTGTATAAAGCCAGGCACAGACGAAGCCCATGCGAATGAGATTCGCGCAATCAAGGAGCGCTACTCCTCACAAATGAATGCGGCGATTCAGTACCTTGCCCAGGCGAAATTGCTGGAGGATGAGCTTAAGCAGCTATGCGCTGCGTCCGGCTTCTCAACCTCAGGGATCATTTCCTTCAATCTTCGCTTTTCTCCTTCTGCCGGCTATGAAAACGCCCGCTAGAATAACGAGCAGTCCTACAATCAGGCTCCAGCTCAATTTCTCATTTAAAAGCGTATAGCCCCAGATGATGGCGGTACAGGGAACCAAATAGGTGACCATCGTCGCGAACTCAGCGCTCCCATTTTGGACTATATAGTAAAAGAGGATGTAGGCAATGCCTGAACCCAACGCCCCTAATCCGAAAATCATCAGCAGCGTATGCGCAGACAAAAAATGTGAGAACGAGATCGTCTCGACGGTAAATGCCATGCTGCCGCTTGCAAGCATACAACTAAGCAAGGTTCCGAATGTAATTTGGTACATGGAGAAGCCGTCAAGAAGACGTTTGGACAGCTGCGACCCGATTCCGTAGCAAAAAGAGGCTCCTATCATACAGACCAGCCCGATCATATCAACCGCTATGAAGGAGCCCGGCTTTATCCCTACCAGAATAAGAAGGCCCACCGAAGCAATGGCGATGCCCACCCACTGCATCCTCCCGGATTTGTGTCCAAAAAACAGCATCCCGACAATAATGGACCAGATTGGGGTGGTGGCATTCAAAATGGAGGCCATACTGCTAGTCAACCGGGTCTCGCTAAAACCGATCAGCGCCCACGGTATAGCTGTATTAATGATGGCCATCGTGACCATGGCAGCCCAAGGAATCTTCCGAAGGCCAAACGGCTTCTTTAGCGCGAGCATAAGGATGACAACAACGACCAGACCGGCCCCTGACCGGAGAAATGCGATCGTCCAAGGACCAAAATCTTGAAGAAGCACTTTAATGAAATAGAATGAACCGCCCCAAATGAGGCTTAATAACAGAAGTGCTGCATAAACGAAACGTGGCAAGCGTGCCCCTTCTTTCTTTGGTGTGTTCAATAGGCAATACTGTTAACGCAATTCGCGGCAGGGGGAGAAGAAATCACTCACTCACAGCAGCATCAGGATCTGTCCCCTTCGTTTCTTTGCCTAAAAACAGCAAAGTAAGCGCGCCGATCACAATGGCTACAAAAAATATCATAAATATTGTGGTTATGGCCGTCTCCCGCGCCACCAGCATGCCAACAAGATATGGACCGATCACGCCGCCAATGCGTCCGAAGGAAGCGGCGAGCCCTACGCCAGTCGAACGGACCTCCGTTGGATATAATTCCGGCGTATAAGCATACATGCCCCCCCACGCTCCGAGGTTAAAGAAGGAGAGGCAAACCCCGGCCGCTATCAGCATGCCATCCGTCTCGGCACCCGCAAACCATACCGCGCTGACAGCCGTCAGCAGCAAATAACTAACCAGCACAAACTTGCGCCCGAGCTTTTCAATTAAGTAAGCGGCGGTAAAATAACCTGGCAGCTGCGCCAGCGTCATGAGCAGAACATACTGGAAGCTCTTCACGAGGTCGAAGCCCTTCAGCATCATGACCGTCGGAAGCCAAAGGAACATGCCATAATACGAAAATACAACCGTGAACCACAAAATCCAAAGCGTGATCGTAGATCTGCGATATTTCGTGGACCAAACAGACGTTACCCTTTCCCTGAATGAAAACTTCCGGCTTTGCACCCGCTCGATAAAACGCGGCGAATCCTGAATGGCCCGCCTAAGGTACAGCGCATAAAATGCAGGCAGCGCGCCGATCACAAACGCCATCCTCCAGCCGTAATGGGGAATAACGAGGTAAGCGATTAACGCTGCCAAGATCCAGCCTCCTGCCCAGAAGCTTTCGAGCAGCACAACCGCACGCCCCCGATCCTTTGCGGGGACCGATTCCGAGACAAGGGTTGAAGCGACCGGAAGCTCGCCGCCAAGACCGAAGCCGGAAATAAAGCGCAGCACGCACAGTACCGCAAAGCTGGTAACCAAAGCGGAAAGCCCGCTGGCGACCGAGAAAATTAGCAGCGTCCAGAGCAGCAACGCCCGGCGGCCATACCGATCGGCGAGCGTGCCGGCTACCGCGGCCCCAACGGCCATGCCGACTGAATTAATGGCTGTCAGCAATCCGATCTGCTGCGCGCCCAAGCTCCATTCCACGGCCAGCGCAGCAGCAATGAACGAAATAATGCCTACGTCCATGGCGTCGAACAGCCAGCTAAGGCCGGCGCTGAACAGCAATTTCCGTTGTTTGGGCTCGCGCAGTAAAGCTGTTTTAGGCATATTCCATTCTCCTCTCTCCTCTATCTGCATGGAAACATCCTCCTTCCTTAGGTTGTCTCATGGCGCGATAATCATTCCCGAATGCATTTAAAACTTCATTATAAAAAAAGTGCACCCCTTAACATTCATCGGAATCACCATGGCGGTTATCCAATGTCTATTCTAAGGGGTGCACTTATCCTTAAGCGCCTTTGATTTGCTTGCTTCTTAACTGTCCGCAGGCGGCATCAATATCTGTTCCATGCTCCAACCGAACGCTGCAGCTAACGCCTTGCTTCTTAAGGGTGTCATAGAAGTCGCGAATCGCTTCCTGTGAGCTCCTCTGGTATTGACTGTGCTCATCTACAGGATTGTACGGAATGAGGTTCACGTTGACCAGCTGTCTCCTGTCCCCAACAAGCTTCGCAAGCTCAAGTGCGTGCTCCTTGCGGTCGTTCACATCCCTCAGCAAAATATACTCAAGCGTAATTCGGCGATTGGATTTATTCAAATAATAATCGATCGACTCCATGAGCTTCTCGATTGGAATGGCGCGGTTAATTTTCATAATCCGCGTACGCAGCTCATTATTCGGCGCATGCAAGGAAACCGCCAGATTTACATTAAGATCGCTATCCGCAAATTCAACAATTTTACCCGCCAGCCCGCTGGTCGATACGGTAATGTGCCTAGCGCCGATCGCAAGCCCCTTGTGATCCTTAATGACATTGATAAAATCCGTCATGTTTTGGAAATTATCGAACGGCTCGCCGATTCCCATCACGACCACATGACTGACTCTTTCATCCTTCGCCGCTTGATCCAAATGCAGTTGAACCTTCATAATTTGCTCGACGATCTCGCCGCCTGACAAATCACGGCTTTTCGCCAGCAAACCGCTCGCGCAGAAGCTGCATCCGATATTACAGCCCACCTGTGTCGTGACGCATACCGACAAACCAAATTTGTGGCGCATCAAGACCGTTTCAATCAGATTGTCATCCTGCAGCTTGAACAAGAACTTAATCGTTCCGTCTGCAGACTCCTGCTTAAGATGCTCGTTCATCGTCTGCATGACAAAATGGTCCGCCAGGAGCTGAATACATGCTGTATTCACATCCGTCATTTCCGAGAAATCCGTTACCCGCTTCCGATAAAGGTAGTCCCACACCTGCGCTGCCCGGGATTTCTTATGCCCACGCTCCAGCAGCCACGCGCTCAGCTGCTCTAACGTCAATCCATAAATGGATGCCTTATTCATTCGTTACCCTCTTTTCAAAACTTCAAATTCTATTTGACTCCTATCCTAAGCCGGAGCTAACATTCATCCTCTTATTGTCCCAAATTTTTTTCAATTAAACAAGGAGGCAAAGCCATCCGCGCACAAAAAAAGCTGAGACGCCTGTTCAAGGGCTCTCAGCTGCTCCAGCCGATTTACATTTTGTTTCGTTTCCATTCCAAAACGGTATCCGAGTCAGAGTCAGTACTGTCAATTTGTTGATACGAAGGTCCCGTGTGGCCAGCGGCAGTGATCGTTGATACACTCCTTGCCTTAATGAGGCTAAGAAAATATCCCCGAATTCGGAAAAGCTGCCGCCTATCGAAATCAATGACGGGTTATAAAAGTTTACTAACGATGCAATCACTCGGCCAATCGCCGCCCCGCTCTCGCGAACAAGCTCCACCGATACCGATTCCGGCTGTTGAATTGCGGCTCTGATATCTTTGAGCGTAAGGTCGTTCTTCGCTTTCAGGGCTTCCAATAAAAAAGAACTGTGTCGCGATTGAGCCAGCTCCTTCGCCTTGGAGGTATGATGCAGCTGCTTCGCGGTGTAGATATGTGGCTGACCAACACCAACCCGGTAACCATTATGAACGGCACCTTCAACAGTATTTTCGGGTCCGAACGATCAATAACGGTCTTATCATTATGGGCCTCAGCGTTAGCCAACAAATGATTGTAAGCGGCGACATTATCATTCTAGCGGTTGCTTTCGGCAAAAGGCCATCATCCTAGGCTAAACCATCTATTTGCCTTGATGACATTACCCTCTAACGAAGAAAACCGCAGGCATAACAGCCTCCGGTTTTCTTCTATTCTATCCAGGTCAAATTCATAATCGCTTTGATATCAAAAGGCTCATTAATCATTTTCAATTGATAATTCGCATTCGCAAGCTGCTGATAAAAGAGATAATCTTCCTCGGAAAACTCGGCTTCATAACGCTGCTTCAGTAATGCCTTGGCCATAACGTCCTGAGGCGTCCACGTTTTACTTTGCGCTTCAATTGCAGGAATATTAAAAAACTTCGCAAGAACTTCAGCCGCGTCTTTAGCGTTGTCATTCAGGTAAGAAATCGCTGCCTTATGCCCTATCATAAACTTCGCCACCAAATCGGGATGATCTGCAGTAAACGATTTATGGGCAAGCACCACTACGGCTGGCTCCGGAAGCTCAGATACAACCTTCAATTCACGCAATTCCGCTAAAGTAACGAATGGCTCACCGGATAGCGCCGCATCAACCGTTCCGCTTAGGATCGCTTGCTCCATGCTTGCCATTTCCATTTTCACCAATTGCACGGATGTTTCAATTAGCCCTTCGTCTGGCAGCAAGAAGCCCCTTATGAGAATATCCGATCCCGTTCCTTTGCCTATATAGCCTATTTTCTTTCCTTCCCAATCAAATGGCTCCGCGTCCGCTGGGTCTTGCTGTGCTAATAGTCCGAATTTCCCTTCACCAACCTTCGCGATGATCTCAATCTCAGCACCTCGTGAGGACCATCTCACAGCAACTGGAAGGCCTGAATAAGCAATATCCAGCCTGCCAGAGGTTAGTGCTTCATTGAGTTCAAGTCCATTTGCAAAAGAATAGAACTCCGCCTTTAATCCTTGCTCTTCCATCAGCTTTTGCTTCTCAGCTATGATCGCTGGCGCCATCGCTAAAATATTAATATATCCAATTCGAATGGTCTCTCTCGCTTGTTCAGCAGACAGCTCATTGGTTGAGTGTGCAGCTTGGTTCGTCCCGCAGCCTGACATTACAGCAACAGCGAAGATAAACAAAACAAGGAAACCGGCATATGCTTTCTTATTGAAGCTCAACATGACGACCTCTCCCTTGAATTAATCCAAATACTTCTCAATCCTATCGAGGTCAATAAAAAATTAGATGATCGGGCTTTGCTTATCGTCCGCAAAACGACCGCCTTTTCTTAGTTGCGACTCCGGAGCTTGGAGAGCAGCCGGAGTATCTCAATATACAGCCACACCAGCGTAACCATCAGACCAAAAGCGCCGTACCATTCCATATATTTCGGAGCGCCTCGCTGTGCGCCTGTTTCGATAAAATCGAAATCAAGTACGAGATTCAGTGCTGCGATGATAACGATAACGATTGAAATGCCGATACCGATCAAACTATTATCGTGTAAATAAGGAATAGTGATACCAAAGAATCCAAGAATAAAGCTAAGCAAGTAGACAAGCGCAATACCTGCCGTTGCAGCAAATACGCCAAGCTTGAAGTTTTCCGTTGCCCTGATCAGTCTAGTTTTGTAAGCAAGAAGCAAAGCAATGAACACACACATCGTTAGTGAAGCGGCCTGCAGCGTTATTCCGTTGTAAAGCGATTCGTAGCTCGCCGAGAGAGCACCTAGAAAGAGTCCCTCGCATATTCCGTATACTGGTACCAAGAAAGGAGCCGTCTTAGGCTTGAAGCTAACAACTAAAGCAAGAATAATACCAATGATTGCGCCGCCAATCGCAAGCGGAGCCACATTTTGGCCGCTATAGTACATGGACCAAGAAGCAAATGCGCTGCCCAGAAGCAAGGCCAGCGTAATGAATGCCTTATTCACAGTTCCTTCGATCGTCATCGCATCAAGGGAAGAATAATGCCCATTTCTCTCAAAAGTATTATCTTTCAATGTTGGATTACCGCTGCGTCCTACCAAGAACAGATCACCTCGTATGTCATAATATTTCGATTCTATCACAGGTCATGTTCTTTAACCATAAAATTCCTTTTAGATGAAGCTGTTCCTCAAAATAAGGCATATTAATACGAAAAGCCGACTGCCAAAAATTATAATCTAAATTCTGCCAATGCCATCTGTAATTCACAGTTTATAGTGATTACGTTCCAGTCGAAGTTGAAAAAATCTCTTGAATCTAATAAGGCGGCCGCCGATATATATAGGGTTAGAAAGAATTCGACAGTGACTTCAGGCTAGACACTGCTTACTTGGAGGATTACCATGATTGATCTCACTTCTGAAAAACGACTTCATGACCTGCTACAAAGCTGCGGCAATAATTCACACACTCACTTATACTACCTCGGGGATAAGGAATGGTTTTGGGACTCTGAACATGAAGCTTTAATCGTGTACCGTTCGGTAGGCAACAGAAGAATCGTGCTTGGCGACCCCATTGGAAAACCCGAGTCCATTAGCCGAGTCATTGAGCAGTTTATTGCGAACTGCCATGAAAATAAACAGTTACCGGTATTCTACCAGGCAAAATCTACGTTCCTGCCGCTGTATAAGCAATTGGGGCTGCACTTCGCCAAAATTGGAGAAGAAGCTCAAGTAGAATTGCCCAGCTTTCATTTGAATGGCAAACAATGGCTTAAGCTGCGCAACCGCATGAATAAATTTGGGCGCAGCGGCTTCACCTTTGAAGTCCTGCTCCCTCCATTTTCAGATTCTTTTCTGAATCGTCTTCAAGCCATATCGGATGAGTGGCTCAGTAATCGGAAAGAGAAAAGCTTCTCGGTAGGATCGTTTGCAGCCGAGTATGTGAGCCGATTTCCAGTAGCTGTATTGGTTGGTCCAGAAGGAAATTACGAGGCGTTTGTATCGATCGCGGGTGATCATCATCCATGCATCACAGCTCAGGAAGAAAATTCGATTACTCGACAAATAAACGTAGACTTAATGCGTTATACAAAAGTATGCCCGCATGGCACAATGGATGTTTTGTTTCTTTCCTTATTCCTGTGGGCCAAAGAGCATAACTATCACCTTTGCAGCTTAGGCATGGCTCCCTTAGCGAACGTTAGCGATCATCTCATCAGCAGATTGCTCTATAAGTATGGGAGCAAACTGTATAACTTTAAGGGGCTTTACGAATATAAGAATAAATTTGCGCCAAAATGGAAGGATGTTTACTTAGTCTATCAGCCTGCTGCTATTTCCGTTACCTTAGCGCTGCTGACATTGATTATCCATATGCCTGATGTTAAAAAACAATCCCCATACAAAATACCATTTAAACGTTTCTTTAGCAGAGGTTCTATGTTAAGAAAACGGGTTTAACGGATAGGCAAATGTATTTTTGTTTCCAATCATGGAATATTACATCATAAGGAATTTGCTACATGAAAGGAGATGGATGTATGGATGTAGGCTTATTGTTAGAGTATGGTTGGGTATTACTCGTCCTGATCGCACTGGAAGGCATTTTGGCAGCCGATAATGCGTTGGTCATATCCATTATGGTCAAGCACTTGCCGCCAAAGGAAAGGAAAAAAGCGCTCTTTTACGGTCTCGCGGGAGCCTTTATATTCCGGTTCGCATCATTATTCATTATTTCTTTTTTGGCGGATGTATGGTATGTGCAGGCGATCGGCGCAGCTTACCTGATTTATATATCCCTCAATCATATGATTAAGCGTTTATTCGTCAAACAAAAGGAACACAAGAAAAAGGCGGAGAAGAAACCGGAAAATTTCTGGGTAACCGTGTTGAAGGTGGAATTGGCCGACTTGGCATTCGCAGTAGATGCTATACTAGCCGCAGTGGCTTTGGCTGTCGCATTGCCGCCAACCAAATTGCCGCAGATCGGCGGACTTGATGGAGGACAATTCCTTGTCATTCTTGCAGGGGGAATATTCGGCCTGGTCATCATGCGCTTTGCCGCCTCCTACTTCGGCAACCTGCTTACGAAGAAGCCTGGACTTGAAACGGCCGCGTTCATGATTGTAGGCTGGGTAGGCGTGAAGCTGGCAGTCTATACGCTCTCTCATCCCGACATCGCCTTGTTGTCCGAATATTTCCCTAAGAGCGGGCTTTGGAAAACGATATTCTGGAGCGTCTTGATCGGTATCGCAGTCGGCGGATGGTTCCTCTCCAAGGAACAAAAACCATCCGAACCAGAAACCGTTTAACGACTATAGAGAAAATAATAATGTTACGCAGGAGGTCACAAGCGCCAAAGTCTAAGGCGAGGGCGGCCTCCTCTTCTGGAATGGCTATTTTCACCAGTGACAAAATCCTTCAGCTCGGCATCCGCAGGATCCAAAACCTTCTGATTCCACTCCCAAAGGTCGTCAGCATTCTCGAGATTAACTCTACTAGGATATGTATTTTTTGATCATTTGATAGAGACAGCTATCTTGTAAATGAAAAAAAGATTTTGAGAACGCCAGAAACCGACAACTACCTGTCGAAATCTCCGTTTATGTCATTGGAAACTTGTCTATGTCAAGAATACGAAACTCTCATACACTATATTATCTCTAGCAAAAAGGAGGTGATATAAATGGCAAACAGTGATGTCAGACTTGCGCTTTGGTCAGGGACTAACTTTAGTGGACGTCGGATTCTTCTTAGACGCGGTGGCGCAGCTATCCGGGACATGGGAGCATTCCGTTTTGACAATGAGCTGTCCAGTTTCCGCTTACGAAATGTCGTATCTAGCAACGAAGTGACACTGGTTCTCTTCAGTCTAATTCATTTCCGAGGAACTTTCCGCGTATTCCGCGGCAGCCAAGCCGTATCCAACCTATCGCAAAATATGTTCAACAATCTCACTTCCTCGCTCATCCTCGTAGGCCGCAATCTCACGGATTCCGAGATTAATCAAATCCGGGAGACTGGCACGCCTCCGCGCGACATTTTGGTCGTCCGGCAGTAACCGGTTTCTCTGCAACAAAAAAAGCAATAAGCGTAGTCCTGCTGGACTGTGCTTGTTGCTTTTTATTCATCCATTTATTTACCTGAAATACACTTTATCTACATTGTATTTAGCCTTTAGTTCATTAATAATATACGTTTCATAGATTTCTCTATGGACAGCGTCTTCGATTATACATACATCAATTTTAGTGACTTCGTCTCTGTTCATTTTGATGACGGATACCGTATCCTCAAAATGTTTTTTTACTCTTGGTCTTAGCTTCCTTGCTTTTCCGACAAACAATAGTTCCTCTTTGTCGTTGTAAAACATAAAAATCCCACCCTTATCTCTAGGAATCAGGTGAAAATCAGTAAACCCGTAAATATGGCTTAGCTTAGGAGCCATTTGTTTGGTAATCGAAACGTCTGGTGTTGGAATGGTTATGTTTATCACTAAAGCTCACGTCCTCCATCTATATTGGTGTAAATACTATCACAAATCGCAATGTAAAACCATGCCCAACAATGATCGTCCGCAAAAAAAAAACGAAAAAAGCTGATACCGATTGAATATCGGCATCAGCTTTTTTCTTTAATTTATAAAGTCCGAATATTGCAGCAAACGCTTAAGCATTACTACCGCTTGGGCACGGCTTGCATTCGCGGAAGGAACAAAAGTCGCATCCGTCATGCCGGTAATAATGTTTGCTTCAACGGCTTGTGCCACCGCTGCTTGCGCCCAGCTGCTGATCGATGCCTGGTCATTAAATTTGCTCAAGGCATCGCTGGCAGAAGCATCTGCTGTCTTGCCTGCTGCCCGAATGGCATTGGAGACCATAACCGCCATTTGCTCGCGGGTAATCGGAGCATTTGGCTTAAAGCTGTTATCATTAAATCCTGCAACCAGCTTCGCCTCAACAGCAGCCCCAACCGCGCCCGCAAACCAATCGCTTGATCTTACGTCTTGGAAGGCAGCAGCAGACGCATTCGCCTTTAAGCCTAATGAACGAACGAGCAAAGCGGCAAACTCCGCTCGCGTAATGTTATTATTCGGAGCAAAGCTAGTATCCGACACTCCATTAACGACCAGCTTCGATGCGAGAAGCTCGATGTCTTCCTTTGCCCAGTGCATATTTACATCAGAGAACGTTTTCGTTGAGGAAAGTAAGGTATAGATACTATTTCCGTTCCGCTTGAATGTAATTGTATAAGTGCCGTCAGCTTGTTCTGCAAATACGGCTGGAACGAATGAAAATTCACCCGTATCCGGTTCATAGAGAACGACAGTCGCCGTATCTGCACCAGTCGGAATCGCGCGTACAATCGATCTTTCTACGTAAGTAGTCCCAAAGTTGTTGATCTCGACTGTTTGTCCATTTCCTGCCGCATATAGAGAATATTCAATTGCGCTGCCCACCTGGGAGGCTGCCATCTGCTGTGCACTCGCATTGATGCTGGCATTGATGGCTGTTTCGGCATTAGCAATCTTAATCTGAATCTTTAATCCCGCAATCGTTGTGCCGAGGCTTTGTGCAAGTGCGGCATAATCCATAATGCGGATTGGCATCGAATACTCGCCGTCATTCGTCTGGAACGAGATCACGGTATTTGGCGCGTTTGCCGCAGCGGCCGCCAATACCGAAGAAGATACATTGAAGACAACCGATTCTCCTGCTGGATTATTGAAAGCTATCGCAACGATTGGAGCGTCCCCCTGGTTATCTTGACCTGCTGCTGTTGACAATGCGGCAGCAAGCGCTGCGTCGTCTTGCGTCACGGCATTTGTTACATGACCATTCGCAGCCGTATTCTTTTGCACCACATTATTTCTTGCATCGACCTGTACCACAACCGCCCTCGTATTCGGCGGAGTTACCAAATTGCCTGACGACAGTTCTTCTCCTGGTCCAGTTATGACGGAACCAATAGGAGGCCCAGGCGGTGTCACAACAGGGGATGCCGTTACGACTAAATCTTGTGAAGCCACTTGATTGCCTTGCCCGGCAATGATCTTGTAGGTCCCTGCCGGCTCAGAGCCCCGCAAAGTAAACGAGCTTGTGAATTGACCTTCGCTTACCTTCGTAATGTCATAAAACACCGTGCCGGCATTACCAGGACGAAGCACTTGTATAATCACTTCGTTCAGTGTAGATGTACCCGATATGGTGACTGAACCGCCTTGCTCGATTGAGGCCACATCATTCAACGAGACCGCTGAAGTAGCTGCAAATGCGCTTAGGGGTACGAGCGACAAACAAAGCGCTAGAATTAACATTACACTTATGTTGCGTAATTTCACTTTGACATTCCTCACTTTCTTTTGGCTTTACCACCAGTCATTGTACAGTTCTTCAGCTCGTACTCGTATTATATCTAATTCCGATTGTGTTACTTGTGTAGCCAAATTAACGCCAATACTTGTGGAATCGGCATTAAACTTCGTCACGATAAACGCTCTCACCGTGTAATTAGGATTCGTTGCGGCGTCCGCTACATTGAAGTTTGCGGAATACGTTCCTGTACCCACTTTTAAATTCGCAGTTACAATACTTACTGGTGTTGTTCCATCCATTAATTGAAATACAACCGATTGAGTTCCTTCAGCAAAAGCATAGCCATCGTCATAGAAATCCATATCTACTACATCGATCGTTGCTGTAATTCCGTTTTCTGTTGTGATCCTAGGTGCCGTCATATAGAAAACTTCGCCTGACGAGAATACATTCCCTTCCATATATTTACTGCTATAACCTGCTGCATTAATATAAATGGAATACCATCTGTCTTTCAAAAAAGTTCCCGGGTTAATCGTAAGCTTGCCTGCGGTTAGTGTATACTCTGAACTATCCAATCTCCTAGGAATCTGATTCCAATTATAGTCATATTCGTATACCGTGATATCCCTTACGTTATTTCTCCATTCCTCATTATCTTCGAATACAAATTCACTTGGTGCATCACTTAAGAAATACCCCGAGAGATTAGGAGTGTTATATGCAATGATTTCATCAATCGCTGGGTTCGTGATATTGCCGTAATATGTTAAAGTACCAGCTTCAATCTTAACCCTTACCGTGCCAGTCTTTTTGGGTTCATGGAATAACACTATCAGTTTATCCTCAAAGATCGTCACAATATCCTGCTCGCCTAAAGCGGGATATGTTTTTCCTTGATCCGTGGAAATCTCGATCTTCTCTTTTATTCCTTCGACATTCGTATTATCTGCAAAATCTCTGTCAAAATCGAGAATCAACAAACGGCCATTGTTGGAAAAATAACCGTAATCAAAATCTATTTCTTGATCGGGATAACTCCAATAATACCAATAATAAATCTCATCGCTATAAACATTACCTGCTGTATCTTTAATGCTATTTCCTTGAATGGAAATACCAACGGGGCTACTAAATGAAGTTGGAAACTGAATAATTAGGGTGTTTTCGAGAAACTCAATCGACGCTTCTTCCGGAAGATTTCTCAATCCATCCTGAGATTGATCATCTACAAAATACCTTATTGCAGCTCTCAAGTCCGCTTCTTGTGCCTTATTACTCAGCACCTTTTCATCAAATACCACTACGATGGCTTGATTATCTTTTGACATAACAACGTCTACTAGCTCAGGAGCTATGGAATCCCCCGCACTACCATTGATGATTGGAGTTGTCATCCTATCTCCAGCTACATTTCCGTAACTATCCTTGAGTGTACTTCCAGATATAACAATCTGATTCTTATCGCCTGTGAGGGCCTTTTCATACTCAATGACCAGCTTACCGGATTCAATTGAAACTTCGTAATTTTCTGTAATTCCTTCTCTTCTGCTTCCAATACCATTTCTATACAGCGAAATTGCATCATTCAAATTGGATCTATGACTAGAAACTTCTTCATTAAAGGTGATTGTTACCGTTTTGTAGTCACTGCTAATTTCTGCGCTTTGGATAACCGGAGGGGATACATGCAGAATCATCTCCTCATTAAGGTTACCCGCCTCATCCTTCAAAGTGCCGCTCGCGATCTTAATAAGTGTGTTTGCACCCAATATGAGCTGCATATCATTATCATTATTGAATATTCTAAATTCATTCCCATTATGATAAAAGTCACTTTGCATCAACGGTTGAAAATTCAATCCATCGTACGAAATACTGAATTGACTTCTCAAAAAATCATTTCTATTTACTTGATCGCCGTTATTGATTATGATGCTTTCATCGAAGTACAAATAGACATATTGTCCAGAACTAGTAGTGTAGGATCCCGTATAGGCAGGAGGAGCAACGTCAATCCCGAGATCGACTTGATCATAAGGAACTCTATCGCTGTCCACTAATGCGCCCGCAGCGATTCGGATTGCGTTATCATTCCCCGTCAGCGCATTTTCAAAGGTCACGACTAACGTAGAAGTCGTCAACTCTGTATCTGTATCTGTATCTGTATTAGAAGAAAGTTCTACCATATCATTTTCACCAAGTGCTGAATAAGTATCGGTACCTGATTTTTTTACGGTAATTGCAGTCTTCAATGCCTCTTCAGTGCCAGAATGCGCTGCATATACACTTGATGTAACCGTAACAGTCTTCTTGTCTTCACTTACGACCGGCGATGCAATGATCAGCGGGTTTGCAGGCAGAGCATGCGCAGCTGATGCAGGTGCAGAATACGAGAATGACGTAAATAACATCAATCCCAGTAATAAACTAATGAAAATCTTTTTGCTTACAACCTTCTTTGTACTTGTTGAATACATAGTTTTTCCTTCACTCCTCTTAATCGTTATTTTGTTACATTTCCGAGCAGCCTCAACAAACTTCCCTTCTCGAAGGGTTTGATGAGATAACCTCTTGCGCCGACCTCGAAGGCCTCTCTGGCGTATTGACCGCTTCGCGCTGCAACGATTACATGAACCCTGGGAAGGCATTCCTGCAATCTGCCGGTGAAGGACAATCCGTTCATCTCTGGCAGCTCCACGGCGGTAATCAAGACGTCCGGCGCATTCCGCATCATCATCATCAACGCTTCTTGAGGCTTTGCAAAGCTCCCTCCCCATTCCACGAATGAAATAGAGTCCGCGATTTGTCGGATGCCTTCCAGATCCGAGATATTATCATCAACAACGATCAGCTTGAGCACCCAGACGGATTCACCTCCCTTAATCAACACGTGCTTGTCTGCAATATCAAGTCTACTTTTCGCCAATGATAGAATAATGAAAGATTTTCGATCAAAAACGACAAAACCCGCGCAGCGACAAGGCTTCACGGGTTTTCTTAAAGCAATAATTTATTTTACCGCAGCTCCCTCGAGACTGGATCGTAAACGGGAATACAAAACAATCACTTCCTGCGATGGGCCGATTCCCAGCTCTTGACGCAGCAATCTCACATATTGATTGTACTGCCTGGTCAAGGAGCCCCTGTCCTTCTGAGCGGAATAAGCAACCAGGAGCATTCTGACAGTCTCTTCGTCCAATGCATTGCGAGCCAGCAGTTTAAGAAGGAGTCTTACCGCAACCGCAACGGAATCTCCTTCTTGATGCTTCAGCAAAGCCGACGCTATTTTCTTGACAAAAACAGCATACATCCTTGATAATCGCTCCATATCGTTCAAAGCCCATAGGAAGCTCTTCTCACCAAATAGTTCACCAGTAAAAAGTTCTTCAACCGCGATGGCCTCCTCCAGATTAGAACCATCAATCAAGGCAAAGCGTTTCAGCTTGTCTTCAAATTCGACAATGTCGATGTAAGCATTCGAAATGTCCATGCCATAGCTGTCATTGCTCGATTTCACCAGCGATTTAAGACCGTGCGGCTCAAGGGATTTCCGCAATTGATAAACCGTCGTATTTAGGTATGTTTCCGCATTTTTGGACGGCATTCCGGCAAAAACGTCTTCTGTAAGCCTTGCTCTTGATACCATCCTTCCGCGATGAAGCAATAAATATCCGAATAACTCCGCGCTCTTTCGGGTCATCCACTTTACGCTGTCTCCTTGCCCGCTGCGAACCTCTAGCCCCCCTAAGCAGTAAATCGATGCCCGATTCGAATGTTCAACCTCCTGTGCAGCTTCCGAGAACTGATGGAGAGCTGCCGCCCTTCTTACCGTCTTCTCCAGCCGTTCCAAGGAAACAGGCTTGACGATATAATCCAATGCAAACAGATCGAAGGCATCCATGGCATATTCTTTATGCGAGGTCACAAACACGATATGGAGATTTCGACCCGTCTCCGACATCCTCTTGGCAAACCGCAATCCGCCCTCCTGAGGCATACTAATATCTACAAAAGCCATGTGCACAGCATGATCGTTTAAAAACAAAGAGGCGGAATCCGTATCCTGAAACGAACCGACGATTTCAACATTTGGAAATTTGGCAAGCAATCTTCTCATAATCAAATGCATCGCTTTTTCATCGTCAATGATGATGACCTTCATGACCTTCATGTCCGCCCGCCCTCCCGTCTATTGATTTTCCCGTGTCCCTTTCCGCTTTCTTTGCCGGAAGGGAGAAGTAAAACGTACTGCCATGGCCCAGAATACTATCCAACCAGATCGTGCCGCCATGAATTTGAACAAACTCGCTGGCTAAGAAGAGACCTAATCCGGTCCCCTTCTCCCCTTCTGTGCCTGGAGCAGGAGCCTCCTGCGCTTCATGAAACAACGACTTCACGATGTCCGGGTGGATGCCGACACCGGTATCCTGGACAGAGACAATCACATGATCCTTGTCCGCTCTTGCTTCAATCCGGATAGACCCGCCGATTCCCGTAAACTTAATGGCATTGGAAAACAGATTTCTTAGTACCATGTCCAGTATTTCTTTGTCGGCAAAGATCTGAATCTCATCATCAATCTCGCAGGTCATTCGAATTTCTTTGATTTCACTGCGAATTCTCGCAGAATGGATTGCCTGCTGTACAATCGGCGCCAAGTTCCATACCAGCGGACTGAATGTGATCATTCCTCGTTGGCTCCGTAACCAATCCAGCAAATTTTCAACTACCGTATATGTATTTCTTACCTGTCCGCTTACTTCTTGAAAAATTTCAATATTCCCGCTTCCAGCCGCCTGCAGCTCCTCTTCCAGCAATTCCGTTAAATTAATAAGAATGGCCAGGGGATCACGGATATCATGAGCAACCACCGTAAATAGTTTATCCTTAAACGCAAGTAATTCCCCCAATTGTTTGACATTGGACAGGAGCCTCTCCTGGTAATCGATCGTTTGCGTAATATCATTGATAATGAGCATTTTCCCCAAGGAGACTTGAGCTTTATCGGTAATCATTGACACCTTCAATTGGTAGTATCGAATCTCTTCCTTCCTTCGAATCGCTACCTCGCTTTCGCTATTTTCCATAACCATGATCTTCGATAATAGCTCCGGCTCATTAGAAAATACATGACGAGCCGAGCTAGCGTTGTCTTTCACATGCTGCAGCGCCTCAAACATCGCTTTGGCAGACTGATTGGAATGGATAATATTGTTGTCGTAATCAAGGAAGATGACCCCATCCTGCATCATTTCAAACATTTTTTGCATAGCAACGGGAGCCAACCGAAGAAGGTTGAACCGATAGATCCCCCAAATGTAAAAAATACCAGTCAAGGTGAAGCCTATCGGCGTCAAATCCACATATAAACCAAAGGCTCCGAATAGGTAGACCACGTTGAATAACCACGGCGCAGCAGCCCCGAGCATCATAGCCATAATCTGCTTACGGACAATAGGCATTGCTTTTAAATACATCGCCGCGAATAAGAAAATACCCACTGCCGCCTGAATGTAATTATAGGAAATATGTACCCAGTACCAAGGACCCTTGAGCGTTTTCGCTCCTAATATGATGGAATTGTAATCCATTTGCAGATCCCGGTAATAGAAGTGGTGCAGATCGTTTGTGAAGTGGAATAGGAGCGTAAGCACCGGTGCAAGAAAAAGCAGCTGCATGACCCATCGTTTCAGGACCGCTTGATGTCCTGTAAAATGAATGACTAGAATCAGCCAAAATGTAGAAATAAAGGGGATTCCGATATATTCAACGCGCAACCAGAATTTAATACGATCCAAATCCGCACTTATGATTTCAAACGCATAGCCGAATGAATAGAAAGAGGCGGCCAGCATCATATAAGCGCTGTACTTGGCTATGGGAAGGTTGCGTTTTCGAAATGAAAGATAGGAAATGAACAGCATGAGACAGGTTGAAACAAGCAATAAAGCTACTAAATACTTATCGAGACTCATAGTCTATGCTCCTGAAAAAAAATTGAATTCCGACTGCATTATATAACTATAGACCTATTTTTTCGACAAAAAAATCCCCCATTCGGGGGAGAAATAGCGAGAAGGGGTACCCCCTATGTCAAAATTCGCAGTTTCTTTGCACGCTGCATCGCTTGCACTCGATTGTTAACATGAAGCTTTCTATACAAATTTTTAATATGTGATTTTACGGTTTCACCCGTGATATGCAGTTGATGTGCGATTTCCTTGTTCGACATTCCCTTGTGGATCAGCAGTAAGACTTTCATTTCCTGCTCTGTCAGCATGGCTTTCAGAGACTTATCCTCTGTTGGCGTAACTTTCAAAGCATGAAGCAGCTGCTCTACATAAGCAAAGGAAACCAAAGGAGCATTTCTTGAATAACTGCCTTTCTGTACCTCCAAATATGCGGACAGCAGTTCCGCCATTGTATGTCCTTCATCAATAAAACTGCGGATATACCCTTCTGGTTCTCCCAAATGTAAAGCCGTCTCTAACTGAACCAGCGCCTCCTCCAATCGACCCAACCGATGAAGCGTCATGCTTTGCAAAATTAATACCTTAATACGATCCCGCAAACGATCTTCTTTGCATAATAAATGATAAAGCCGATCCAGTAGGTACAGCGCATCCTCCATCCGTTCGCAAGCTAAGAGCACTCTTGCCAAAATAAGGTGCTCTGCCATATGACCTAGTGAAACCTCATCGGTATGCGCCAGTCCACACGTTTCCAGCCAATCAAGAGCATCACGCGATGAGCCTTGCTGCAGAGATAAATAGGCTTGTTGCGCTTCAATTTTCAACTTAAACAGGTTATTATCGGGGGAGTTCATCTGCCATTTCAACTGCACCAGCAATTCTGAAGCTCTATGCGGATTTCCTATGGCTTGTTGAATCCGTGAAGCGCTTATGGCAATACGCATCAAAATCCGCGCAAATGGCTGTACATCCGTACGTACGAGTGCCTGACTCACATAAAACTCTGCCTCATCCAACCGATTCCACTCGTACATCAATTGGCTGTAAGAAGCATACAAATAACCGCTAAAAGGGTATTCCTTTTTGTTATCCCAAGTTTTAATCCATTTCAAAAGGAATTCGTCCGCCGCATCAAGATCATTGATATACGATAAATGATCATCGAACACATCGTAGCCTTGATACCGATTACGTCCCATCGTTTGAAAAAAGCTGCCTTCCGGCATATAGTGTTCAACCAACTCAAAGTATTCTGACATTTTCTTTAAGTCTTTTTGGAGATAAGATTTAACCGCACAAAAAAAATAAATATTACCCATTACCCGGTTCCATTCCGCATCTCCTAGTTTGTCATGCAACGTTTGAAACCGAATTTTGGCTTGCTCAATTCGTGTAAAAGCAGCCTCCCATTTCCCTACACCCAGCATTACAGCGAAATTAAACATTTCGACCATAGGCTTCTCTTCAAAGGATACTTCTGGTAAAACAGATACCCATTTATTCAACACAACACTCTTCGATTGCATCAAATGCAAGAGGTTTTTCTCGATCAACCGAACGGCATCTGCATACTGCTTCCCCTCTATATAATGCTGCACCGCATCTTCCTCGAATCCGTTATTCTCCAACCAATGCGCGGCATTCATATGTGCCTGCACCCACTTTTCCGAATCTGTTCTAAACAATAGTTGTTGTAAGAAATCAGAAAGTAAGTGATGATACCGGTACCAATTCCTTTGATCGTCTAAAGGGATAATAAACAAATTCAGCTGTTCTAGCCGTTCTAATTGTTCTTGACTGTTTCCTTTGCCCGTTACAGCCTCGCACAAGGAGCGGTTCATGCGGCTAAGAATGGACGTTTCCAATAAAAAAGCGCGCATTTGCTCAGATTGATGATGAAGCACCTCTTCTAACAAATAATCCGATATATTATGCTGGTGACCGCTGAATTGATGAATGGACTCGACTATATTATTACTGCGCTTTAGAGAAATCGCTGCCAGCTGCATTCCGCTGATCCAACCCTCTGTTTGATGAAGCAGCTGGGTCACTTGCTCCTTCGTTAGCCATAAATCTGTAGAATTCCGAAAAAAGATAAGCCCCTCATCCAGTTGAAACTGCAAATCTTGCACGATGATTCTATGTAACTCCCCTTTTGCTAGAAGGCGAGCGGTAGGCAGGGTTAAACTGGTTCGACTGGCAATATAAAGATGAATATGGGGAGGTAAATGCTCAAGCAGATACGCCAATGAACGGTGGATATCAGAGAGCTCAATGAAGTGATAATCGTCGAAAATAATGACCAGCTCGCTGGTTATGCCATTCAGTTCATTAAGCAATGCTTTAATCGCTGGCTCCAAGAACACCGAAGGCCCCTTCTTAAGAAGAGACCAGACCGATTCTCCAAAATGGGGAACCCGCTCCTGGATGGAAGCTGTTACATAGCTCCAAAACTGAACCCAATCATTGTCCTGCTTGTCCACCGATACCCACGCAACAAGCGCACCGCATTGCTTCACCCATTCGCTTAACGCCGTAGTCTTCCCATAACCAGCCTGCGCAGAAATAAGCGTCAACTTGGCTTTCATCCCCTCATTAAGCTTCGCAATCAGGCCTGGGCGTGATACCAAGGAGACTCGAGCTTGGGGAATATGAAGTTTCGTACTTAGTATCATGGCAGAGCCTCCGTTTTCTCACATGATGCAGTCCGACCGTAGAGAAGATATTTCCTTCTCCTTTTATTCATTAGGATTACGTATTGCTTTGTAAAAAAGTTTAAATTTGTGCAAAAAATTCATCTGATTTAAATGCACTTTAACATATCATCGCTAAGATGAAAAGAAAGGACACTAAAATAATAGTGTCCTTTCACCGAAAAAATGTATAATTTTGTATTGTTAATCATAAACCGGACGTTCCTATTTTCATTTAAAGTTTTGCTTAATATTTCTGTTATCCAAATACTTAATCAGCAAAGAAAGAAATAATGAAGATCCAATAAAACATATCCATCCCATCCAATGCATCCCATCAGCAAAAATAATACCGAAAATCCCCGTTGTTAGCGCCCAAGGGAATCCGTAAATCGTTATGGCATTAATCAAATAGCTGGTTCGAGTTTCGGAATTATTTTTCATTATACTCTCAAGCTCCGCAACAGCTACGTAAAGCTCCTCCAACTGGCTATCTATGGCCCACCTGGTCTCTACCTTTTGTCTAAACTGCATTAGAAAATAATCCGAATGCGAGGGCATCGTTTGCAGGATGGTTTGTCTTAATTTTAATTTAATTCGGGACAATCGATTAGATAACCGCAACAATTGTCTGCCGCTCAATATTTTTTTGATCTCAAGTGTACTCCGAATGGCATCCATCTCATTGCTGATTTCCAGCTTCACCTCTGCTATTTCGTTATATCGCTTAAGCAGGTTGCAAAATTCAGCCCGAAAGCTTTCAATAAAAATCTCTTCCTTACTCCAGTCATCCAGCAGAAGAACTCCTTCGGAGTGGATAATAGCCAATCCCCCGGTCAACTCCATAAAGTCATAGCTGTTTTGTGGGGGAAGGGAGTCCAAGGTTGGTAAATGAGCGGACTCTTTTTTTAAGATACAAGCAGCAAAATATTGCTTAAGTGTTGGGGTTAACAATAAAGCCTGGTCATCCTCCTCGTCCCACTTCATGGCTAAAAGCTGCTTGCCGCTTTTTTCATCTTGAATATCGGGGGTACAGCTATGGACAGGACAAGCCTCACCTAAAGATGTCCCGTCTTTTTCATAGGGTCTCACACGAATGGAGCTTGCAGGATGGTACAGCTTCCACAATACATCCATTACTTCTTTCCAGGACAACTTAGAGCCGGGTACTCCCCCTATTTCTTTTGGCGCCGCAACCATGGTATACCTCCCCATTTCATGAAACCATGGTTGGTTGGCATCAGATACTTCCGAAAAACGAGGTTGATCCACAGGGCGCTCTCCTTGCCACTTCTCATCCTCTAGTCTTTCCAATTCCATCCACAGATCCTTTAAGTAGATTCCCGTAATAGGATCTGTAGATATCACGATATCGTTCCCGGTTCCAACGGCATCGGGTCGATGAACCGCCATAAGGCTAAACCCTGATTTAAAAAAGGTATGCTCAGAGTCATTGCGCAGAAATGCCTTGGCAGCACCCAAAGCCGTCTTTTCTTTAGAAATAAACGCATCAACTAATAACGTGTGTCTGGAATCTCTTATCGGAACCCGAAGCTGAACAAGATTGGCATGATGTAATGCCTGCAGATATTCCTGGTACTCCCGGTTTAAAAAGCCGTAAGCGCGATAGTACTCTTCAAGATGAATTTCAGGAACAGCAGATGGATTCACATTTTGCGCAAGCATAGTAAGAACAAACGTAAGGCAGGCCTTAAAGCCGGCTTGAATTATAGACTCTTGCGGCCTGGTCCCGCCAAAATAGGAATGTGCTAAGGAGTTGTGAAGACATCCCCAGGATACATAGGGTTCTCCTGTTGTTTTAACATCCCCTTCTTCCCAGCGGTTAACATAATCAATCCATGAAGTTGGAACGGTATGCGGATCTACTCCACATAAGCGAAAATAAAACAAAATCAAGGAGAAACAGGTATCTGGAGAGAGATCCTCCAAGATATATGTCCAGCTTTCAGGAGAATCTCCCATTGTTTCTCGCCATTCTGCCGCCAATCGCTCATCAACATGGTAAACCAATTCACTGACGGAACGATACTTCGTTTTTTTCTGATTCAAACTAATTCTGCTAGCAGCAGACAAAGAATCACCTAGCCCAATCATGACAACTTGCTCATCACTCTGCACAAAATTAGCGTCATACTTTATTTTAAAATGTTCGTCCTGTATATGTTTCAATAACTGTTCTACAGCTATAGACAATTGCATTCGTATACCCTCCGCGCATAGTAAACTAGACTTTTTCCTTATTGTCCAGTGACCGCCAGATAGACCGTTTCCTGATAATAAAAAGAGTCGTTCAGGAACTGCATTTCCAGCTCTTCAAGCGCTTCCTTCATCCAGCTGTACTCTTCCTGAAACTGTACGTTATCAGGTTGTTGACGCAATCTTTTCTCGAAGTTGTTTATCCGATAGGAGAAACTGCTTTGGTAAAGCGACATCCGTTCATCCATCGACTTATTTACGGTATCTTTGACATCGTAGAGAAGATTGATCTGACGGAATCCAGCTTTCCAAAGCTGATTATATAGTTTTCGCCCATTTGACCGATCGGATGCACCCTCTACTTCCTGCGTCATAATCAATATATTTTCCACCAAATCTTGTTCGTCCGGATAGGCCAGCTTTGAGCCGTCGTCCGATCCCCTAAGAACGATATAACCCCCTGGCCGAAGCAGCTTCCGAAGTTTGAATAGCGCTTTAACGGGATTGGACAAGTGATGCAGGGTAAGCGCGGAAAATATAAAATCAAACTGTTTTTGGCCATAGCTGTTCAATTGCTCAATCAGACATTTTTCAAAATCATCGCTTTCGACATCCGCCTGCATGAACGTATAGTTGTCACCATAACCCGCCTCATTCGCTTGTCGGACCTTGTCGCCGTTGCGGTCGACACCGAAGACATGGCTGAATACAGGATAGGCGCTAAACCGGTCAAACGTTATTTCTCCTCCAGCACAACCCAGATCTAGAGCCACAAGAGACTCCTTCCGTTCTAGGCGTTCCAACGCCTGCGTAAATCCCTTCTGATCGATCTCTCTATAATTTCCGCCTTGAACGATTAAACGCTCACTTTCTTTGCCATCACTAGGGCAATATTGAGATTGCCCATGCAAGGACTTCTTGATTTTTGGAAGCTTTAGAAGCGGACTCTCTTTCTCTTGTGTATGCAGGCCAGATTTATTCATATCAGAGTTATGTATTTGGTTCTCTTTTTTGAAGGACTGATTAATCGAATAACCTAAATCCGCAAAACCAAGAATGGCCAACAAATTTCTCAAATATTCATAAACAAGATTGGCTTCGCCGCGGCTGCACGCTGCTCCATGGTGTGTAATCCGATTCCGAAGGTTTACAATTTCCGAAAAATTAAGTGATTGAATAAGTCCCAAATCCATAGAGGTGTGTCTAGCCCACTTCTCCATGAGTTTGCTCTCCCGAAACAAACCAACCAACTCGCCAAGCCCGAAATCTTCTACTCCCTTCGTTCCCTTCCCTATCTTCTTTTCAACGTCTTGGAGCAATTCACGATCTTTATATGGCAGGGAAACAACAGCTTGCTGAAAAATTTTGCGAAATACGATCTCAAATACAGTGCAGCATTCTTTTACAGCTACGTCATAATCCCCTGATTGTAAAACACGTTGTATTAGGCCCAATTTGTCCTCTACCGCTATGGTTGATCGTGAGTCCGTTTTCATAGCTTCCTTTTTCCCCCTGATGACTAAATTAATCTTTTCTATTATAGCAATCATCTATTGCGATCGTCATCAATGGTATATAAGGGAGTCAACAGGAAAACTAGATCTTCGTAAGTTTTGTAATATTCTGTTGCATCGTATTCAAAAAGACTGGATATCATTAAATCCAGCTTCACTTAATTCAGAGATATATTTTTTTTAACGTTCCGTCTTCAACAGTCCCCTGTCTTCTTCCAAATCCTGTATGATATTGGATTTATCCTTTTCACTTACTTGCTGCGTCAGGAATATGCCGTTATTCACCAAGACTTTGGCTACTTCTTTTGCATAAAAAGGCGCTTGCCGACAAAGCTATTCCGTAATTGTCTTTACGGCAGCATCTAATACACGGATAACTTTATCGCACCAGATATCAAAATCCTTATCCTCGGTTTGATGCTCCGGGTGGGCTAATATGTATTCAATCGTTTGCTTGATACCTTGATCAAATCGAGTGGTTGCAACAAATTCGGGAACAAGTCTTTTCAGCTTTGAATTATCAAATACAACGGAATTAGCCTTATCTCCCAGCAATCCACCCCTGTAGTCCTCTTTGCTGCATGCATCCAAAAATGCGGATGAAACATGGACAGCATTGAGCTTCACGCCTAAAGCATCGGCAATTGCTTCATAGATTTGGTTCCAGGTAACGGTCTCATCTGAAGTAATATGAACGGACTCGCCAATCGCATGAATATTGCCCATTAAACCGATAAAGCCTTTAGCAAAATCACTATTGTGCGTCATAGTCCACAGGGAAGTACCGTCTCCATGAATGATCACGGGTTTGTTCTCCAGCATACGCTTAGCAACCTGCCAGGTTCCTTTGCTTCCATGTACGCCAAGCGGAATGGAACGTTCATCATAGGTATGGCTCGGTCTTATGATCGTAATTGGAAAACCACTGTCACGATACTGCTTCATTAAATAATCTTCACAGGCAATCTTGTTTCTGGAATATTCCCAATATGGATTTGATAAAGGAGTTCCCTCTGTAATTCTGTAATCTGACAAAGGCGTTTGGTAAGCAGAAGCAGAGCTGATGAAGATGAACTGTTTCGTTTTTCCCTTAAATAAGCGATAATCTCTTTCCAATTGGGCAGGTTCAAATGCAATAAAATCAGCAACGACATCAAACTCCAGGTTTTCAATAAGCTGAGACACTAGGTCTTCATCATGAATATCCGCTTTAATGATGTTTACGCCAGATGGCAAAGCCTCGTTTCTAGAGCCCCTATTAAGAAGATAAAGCTCCCATCCTTCCTCTGCCAGCTGCTTTGTGATTGCAGAGCTAATTGTTCCCGTTCCTCCAATAAATAGCGCTTTCATAAATCCACCTCCTGATTTTCTAAAAACCTTTAATAACCAAAAACGCAGATGCCGTTCTCAGACTCCGCGTTTTGCTATTACTATCCCATGCAGATTACTAATTTAATATACCATATAACGCATAAAACGGGCCAAAAAAAGAGCGTTTTCTCTTTCCATCCCCGTTTCGATTCCTACCATTTACTCTCCCCGCCATTTTACGATCGAACCCGCTTCTCAACCTTTTCACTTCATCTTTTAAAGAAATCTCTTGATTATACGCTCCGAAAACTAAATAATATGAAACAGGCGTTATGAACCGGTACTATATAGGATAATGTTTGGAGCTTTATCCTACGCAGCAGAAAGGTTGACATGAATATTATGGAATTATCTCAACGTATTACGAGGAAACAAGCAATTAAAGAACCGTTCCCCATCTCTATACTTTCTCTTACAGTTGGAGCCTTTGCGATTGGAATGACTGAATTTGTCATCATGGGCCTTCTGCCTAATGTCGCTGAGGACTTGCAGGTCAGCATCTCATCCGCAGGACAACTCATTACCATGTATGCCCTCGGTGTAGCGATCGGGGCTCCGATACTGACGGTCCTTACCCATCGAATCCCGCAAAAGAAACTGTTATGTCTGCTTATGATTTTATTTATTCTCGGTAACGTCATCTCGGTTTTCGCTCCAAGCTATGCCATTCTGATGGGAGCTCGCGTGATAACCGCATTGACTCACGGGACATTCTTTGGCGTTGGGGCTGTTATCGCCTCCAATCTTGTACCGCCGAACAAACGTGCCGGGGCCGTATCCATTATGATGGCTGGTCTAACCATTGCGAATATTATTGGTGTTCCTCTGGGGACATTTATCGGTCAAAACATGGGGTGGCGATCCTCGTTTGGCGCAATTGCGATCATGGGAATCGTGGCATTGATCGGCATACTTATCTTCATACCGCAAATCCGGCAAGACAAACCAGCGAGTATTGTTCAGCAGATTACCGCGCTTATCAAACCCAAGCTCCTTCTATACCTGCTCATCGGAGCGCTGGGCAACGCCGGTCTATTCGCCGTATTTACTTATATCACCCCACTGCTTGTGCAAGTCAGCGGTTTTGCCGAGCATAGCGTAACTTGGATTCTAGTTCTATTCGGCTGTGGGGTGACCCTCGGCAATATCGTCGGCGGAAAGCTTGCGGACTGGAAGCTGATGCCCTCTATACTGGGACTTTACTTCACAATATCTTTAATTCTTACTATCTTCACTTTTACTATTCATAGTCCAATTGCGGCGGTATTGACCATTTTCCTATGGGGAGCTGCCTCCTTCGCCGTCATGCCGGGACTGCAAGTACGAGTTATGAGCCTGGCACAGGCAGCGCCAGCGCTTGCCTCAACCTCCAGTCATTCCGCCGGTAATCTGGGAAATGCGGCTGGCGCTTTCATTGGGGGATGGGTCATCACTCACCTGGCCTTAACAGCCCTCCCTTGGGTCGGTGCCGTGCTAGTAGGACTAGCTCTAATTTTAGGAATGGCTTGCTATATCACAGAACGCAAGTCCGCTGTGGCGTAATCAACCCGCTTTCGTTGCTATATAACTAATTGTACTGGAGTTGTGAAATGACAATGACAATGAAAATCGAGATGATGAACAGATTCATCTCTTATGCGCAAGTTGAAACACAGTCCGATGAGAGCAGTGAAACCTGCCCCTCAACACCAGGACAGCTGGTGCTGGCCCGTATGCTCGCAGACGAGCTGAAAGCCATTGGCATGCAAGAAATTACCTTGGACTCGAACGGCTATGTTATGGCTACTCTTCCGGCCAATACGGACAAAGAGATCCCGACAATCGGCTTCCTAGCCCATATGGATACGGCCACCGATTTTACAGGCACTGGCGTGAAGCCTCAAATCATAGAAAAATATAACGGGCAAGACATCGTCTTGAATGAAGCGCAAAATATTATCCTGTCGCCGCGGGATTTTCCTGAACTAGCAAATTATAATGGCCATACATTGATCACGACAGACGGCACCACCTTGCTTGGTGCAGACGATAAAGCCGGCATTGCCGAGATCATGACGGCCATGAATTATCTAATTCGTCATCCAGAGCTGAAGCGCGGCAAAGTGCGGGTAGCCTTTACCCCGGATGAAGAAATCGGCAGAGGTCCGCATAGGTTTAACGTGACTGCCTTCGACGCTGTTTATGCCTATACCATGGATGGCGGCCCCCTTGGCGAGCTTCAGTACGAAAGCTTTAACGCAGCCGCTGCCCTCATTACGTGCAGGGGCAAAAACGTTCACCCCGGTACAGCCAAAGGCAAAATGGTCAACGCCGCTAAAATAGCCATGGAGCTGCACGGGAGGCTGCCTGCTGATGAAACGCCTGAGCGGAGCGAAGGCTACGAAGGCTTTTACCACCTGAACTCCATTCAAGGTGACGTCGAGCAAACACAGCTTCGTTATTTGATCCGCGATCACGACCGTAATCGGTTTAATGAAAGAAAATCCGAACTGGCTGCTATCGTAGAGGATTTGCAGTCGAAATACGGGGTTGGGCGAATTCAGCTTGAAATCAAAGACCAATACTTCAACATGAAAGAAAAAATCGAGCCTGTCAAAGAAGTGGTGGACATCGCCAGACAAGCAATGGAAAATCTCGGTATTCAACCCATCATCGAACCGATTCGCGGCGGTACAGACGGCTCTCAACTATCCTATATGGGATTGCCGACACCGAATATATTCACAGGCGGGGAAAATTATCACGGCCGGTTCGAGTATGTTTCGGCAGACAATATGGTGCAGGCTGTCAATACCATTATCGAAATCGTCAAGCTGTATGAGCAACGAGTATAAAGGACATACGTTATTTTACAAAACGAAAGACGCCAAGCTTCTGGCGTCTTTTTTTGCGTGCTTCCTTCTGCGAGCAGTGTCTAAGAAAAAAGCTGTGCCATTTGATAATAGAAAGGAATACCTAGCGTCAAATTGAAAGGGAAAGTGATTCCTAAGGAAAGACCCAGATAGATGGATGGATTTGCCTCCGGGACGGAAGAGCGAAGAGCCGCCGGAGCAGCAATATAAGAAGCGCTCCCGGCAAGGACTCCCATCAAGGTCATCCCTCCAAGTGACAAATCAGCAACGTGCCCTACCCATACGCCTAACATTCCAAATAACACAGGCATGAACAACCCTGCAAGAATTAGTTTCATGCCGTATTGACGAACAGTTCCAAGGCGTTGACCAGCAATTAGTCCCATATTCAAAAGGAAAAGTACTAAGATGCTGCTGTATAAATCAACAAACAACGGCTTTATCGTTGGCAGTGCCTCATGCCCGACAGACCAGCCAATGAGGAGGCTTCCCAATAAAAGTAATATGCTTTTGCCAAATAGGCTCTCTTTTATGACAGAAGGGTCAATCCCATTTGTTAATAAACGCCCTCCATTGATCCCGAAACTTCGGGAATAGGCAGGTGAAGTTCCTTTTCTCTGTTCTATCGTCTTAAGAAGAAGAAGGGATACAAGAATAGCCGGACTCTCCATGATCACCACCATCGCACCCATATAGCTCTCATAATCCGTCTGGACATGGTTCAAAAACGCAACCGCCGCCCCATAGGTCACAATACTGACAGAGCCGTAGCTCGCGGCTAGGCCGATGGAGTTTTTCAGGTCCAATCCTATCCACCGGCATATCACTAGCGTTATTATGGGAATGACCATGCCAAGAACTATAGCGCCGAGCAACGGTTTCACCATATGGGAAATCGGGTGCTCAGATAGCTCTATTCCTCCTTTAATTCCGATTGCAATCAATAAATAGATACTTAAAGCCTCGCTTAAGCCTGCTGGAAACTTCAAATCAGATTTGACAAACGAAGCGATAAGTCCCAAGACGAAAAATAATACAACTGGAGTAAACAAATTATAGATCATGATATCAAGCATGGAAAAAAACCCCTCTCTTCAAATAAAAAACCGGAAATATTCAGGGCCATCGCCTGATTATTCCCGGTTTATTTTCAACTGACCATCATGGTTTTTGAAAATCTGCCTAGTATGTTATGACTATCTTTTCTCTAGTGAGTCAGACAAAATAAAAACCATAATTCGTTCTCCCGTTTGAGTACTAATGTCCGTGTAAAAACTAACAACGGATTCTCCGGTTATCTGCTGAATGATCTCCCCAAGCTGTTCTCTTCCAGACTCGATAAGATCGGAGCGGATTTTTTTAATAGACAACAGCCCTTCTCGCGTCTTAGCCAGCGCTTGTTCAGCCGGGGTCAAAATCCCCTTCAGCAAAACAATAACCATATTCCGTATAATATCCGATTTAACCAATACGGATCCCCGACCGAAATAATCCTTCTCCCACTGGGTTAATGCCCTGCTCAACTGATTTTCCATTTCTCCCTTGGACATGCTTCCAGCCATCACTTCATTACCTCCCAAATAAAAAAATCGGCAATTTCCTCCTGGTAGTTAAGCCAAAAAGGAAATACCGATTTACTGTAATCTTAATCTTGAGCTATCTCACTTTTTCATCCTGCCCCATTCATGGCTCAGTATGCTAAAGTGGATTCGTTTCAGGAGATTATTTTTACGAATCGTACGATGTTATTATTTTATAATTATTATATTGGACTTTGGCATTTTGTCAACTGTTCGCTTTATTTTACCACGTTTACTCCATGCAGTCACTGTTGCGTTCTTTTATATACTCTCTCCGGCCTTCCAACGGTCCCATAGGAGATATCGGCAGCCATTTCTCCCTTTGCCACGAAATACTCCAAGTAGCGCCTTGCGGTCGTACGGCTAAAACCGGCCTTCTTCCCAAGCTCCTCCGCCGTCAGCACCTCCGGTGAGCCCTCAATGAAGGCAAGGATCTTTTCACTCGTTATTTTATCAATTCCTTTAGGAAGATATCTATCCTTGTCTCCACTGTCGCCCGATCCCCAAAGCAGCTGATCAATTCCTTCCTGATCCAACTGTTTATTCTCCCCTCCCAGCAGCAGCATCTTGTGATGATACTTTTGGTACGACCTCAACTTTTCTTGAAACCGTTCGAATACAACCGGCTTTATCATAAAGTCATACACGCCGCCGCGAATCGCTTCCCGTACCGTATCAAATTCCTTCGCCGCTGTAATAATAATGACGTCCGTTAACGGGTTTTTTTTCTGAATATGCTGCAGCAGGACAAGGCCATTCATATCAGGAAAATATAAATCGAGCAGCACGAGATCTGGCGCCAGGATGTCCAGGTGCTCATGCGCCTGCTGCTCGTCCGTTGCAATGCCTACCACTTCGAAGCCCTCGATCTTTTCTACAAAACGGCGGTTAATCTGTGCAATTCGAAAATCATCCTCTATAATGAGCACTCGTATCATGGCAATCTCCCTTTACCTTTGGAATCACGACCGTGAATACAGATCCACCCTCAGAACGGTTATGGAAGCTGATCGTTCCCCTTAGCTGTTGTACTACCTGTTTCACATTGGATAGACCAAAACCTCGATTCGACTCCTGCTTCGTAGAGAACCCAACATCAAAGAGGCGGCCCGCTGCCTCCTCTGGTATGCCGACGCCGTTATCATTGATTTCGATGGTTAAGTCATCCCCCGCATCGCTCAGCAGCACGGTAACCAGCTTCGATTGGACGTTTGAAGCAAGCACAGCCTCCAACGCATTATCAATTAAATTGCCGATGACGGTGACGAGTTGGTTGCGGCCCATATGATTCGGAATCGCTTGAAATGTACTCCTCTTATCGATTTCCAGATTTACCTTCAGTTCATTGGCGCGATTAAATTTACCGATTAAAATCCCTCCAATAATAGGATCCGGTATTTCGTGCAGCAGAAACTGAATCAGATTTTGATGTACGTCGGTTTCGTGAGTGATGAGGTCCATGGCCTCCTGATACGATTCCAGCTGGATGAGACCGTAAATCGTATAGAGCTTATTGGAGTACTCATGCGACTGCGCACGAAGCGCTTCGGTATAGCGTTTCACTTGCGTAAGCTCCTCCGTTAAGCGAAGCAGTTCGGATTTATTGCGAAAGCTGGATACCGCCCCGACAACCTGCTGCTGATGATCGAAAATCGGCAGACGGTTCACCACGACCATGCTGTCGTTAATGACCATTTCTTGATCCCTTTCAGCCTTTCCGGATTTGATTACATCAAGCAGCCGGGATTCCGGAATGACATCCCACACATGCTTTCCGGTAATCTCGATCCTCTCCAGCGGATCAATGAGCTTTAATGCCGTATGATTAGCAAGTGTAATGATTCCATCTGTATTAACAGCGATAATGCCTTCGTGAATGGTTTCCAGAATGGCTCTCTTCTCCTGGTACAGCAAGCCGATTTCCTTGGGCTCCAGGCCATGGATGGATCGTTTCACGCCATTGGCAATCGCGATCGCCCCGACGCAGCCAACCAAGAGCGCAATACCCGCAAAGAAGATCATCGCATTGCGATAGGCTTGTGCCGACTCTTGTATATCCTTGACTAAAATGCCCACAGATACAATGCCTATGATTTGATTTTGATCATCATAGATCGGCGTCTTCCCCCGCAGAGAGGGCCCCATAGAGCCCACAGCTTTCGAAACAATCGATTGACCGTTCAGAACAGGACCATTATCTCCCCCTACCATTTCCTTTCCGATTCGATCAGGTAATGGATGCGCATAACGAATGCCCTCCCGGTTGCCAATGACAATGTACTCGGCATCCGTCTCCATACGGATCTTTTCCACAATCGGTTGAATAGTCATTGAAGGGTCTTCATCGTCGAAGGCATCCTTTATCACATCCATTAAAGCTACCGTCTTCGCTATTTTAAGGGCAGAGGCACCCACATTTTTCTCCAAGGTGATCACCAGCATCCGCTCAAAGCTAAAGGTTAACGCGATAATAATGACAAATAACAGAGTGCCAATCAATAAAATAAGTCTCGTTTGTAATCGCATACAAATTCCTCCTTGCAACGAGTAGCTCGCCCGAATGCGGCATTTCCTTATTGTATGATACATATCTCCCTGAGCCTAGCCCCTTGTGTCGATAGTGGCCGTAAATTTTATGAACAAAATTAACATTATGATTGTATTTTGACTTATTTCGTTATTCTGTTCAACTCGTATCAGCGATGCTAGTATGAAGCATATAAATTAAGTAAGCGCTTTCAATATTACTGCAGGCTTACTTGATTGATTCCAAAGGAGGAATACTCAAATGGGGCAGATAACAAATCATTGGAAAACAATAGTAGCGGCAGCTTTTGTTGCGGTTAGTCTTACAGCATGCGGTACGGCATCGGATGGCGGGAGCTCGAAAGCGGATAATTATCCAGAGAAGCCCCTTATTATTACAGCCCCTTCCGGAGCCGGCGGCGGGTGGGATAAAACAGCAAGGTCCGTGACCAAGATATTGGGTGAAACAAAGCTCGTCGAACAAACGATGACGGTGGAAAATAAGCCGGGCGGCGGCGGCACCGTATTTCTGGCGGAATATGTGGCGAAAGACAACGATGACCCTTATAAGCTGTTTGTAAGCTCGCCTCCCATTCTCATTAACAATCTCAAAAAAGAAGGAAACAGTCCTTACGGATACAAGGATGTTACCCCTTTAGCGCAAATCACGAAGGATTTTGGCGCAATTGCAGTTTCCGCCGATTCCAAATACAACGATCTTCAGGCGCTAATCGACGATATTAAGGCTGATCCTACAAAGGTTACACTCGCGGGCGGCTCTGCACCGGGGTCCATGGACCATTTGATCAGCGTTCTGCCAGCCTTTAAATCAGGCATTGATCCGAAAACAATCAAATACTTGTCCTATGATGGCGGCGGAGAGGCCATTGCCGCTCTGCTCGGCAACAATGCCGATGCGATCGGCACCGACATTTCCTCGCTCGGCAGCTATTTGAAGGCCGGCAAGATCAAAATTCTCGCCGTTACGTCCAGCGAGAGAATGGACGGCGACTTTAAGGACGTTCCTACTTTAATGGAGCTTGGCCTCGATACTGAATTTACGATATGGCGCGGCGTATTTGGCCCGAAAGGCATGACGGAGGAGCAAATCTTATTTTGGGATGAAACGTTTAAGACTCTATCCGAGAATGAAACTTGGAAAAAAGAACTGACAGCGAATGATTGGGCAAGTGAATACAAAAACTCCGCCGATTTCAAAAAGTTTCTGGATGAGCAAGAAGCAGATGTTCAGGAGCTGTTAACGGCGCTCAGCATGCAAAAATAATCGAGTGGCCAAGGGAGGGAGAAGATCTTTCTCTCTTCCCTTTACTTTTTTACAGGAGGTGTACGACATTGAACAAGGTCTTCGACCGCTATGCCAGCATTGTTTTTTTGCTGTTAGGAATCGGATTCATGTGGCAGAGCACGAAAATCAGCTCCTCCGCCTATGGCAGCTCGGTAGGCCCTAATATTTTCCCCTTCGCCCTTGGCGCGCTGCTCGTTATTTTAAGCATACGATTGTTCTACGAGGTATTAAAGACAAAGGGTCAGAGCACGAGGGAAGAAAAGCTCGACTATAGAAGGTTTCTGATCATCTTTGCTGCGGCATTCTTATATGCGTTTTTCCTGGAAACGATCGGATATATCATTGGAACATTCCTATTCCTTTTCGTCAGCTTTCAAGTGCTGGAACGAGGAAAGTGGCTCAAATCGATTTTGATCTCCGCGCTTTTTGCCGCAGGCGTTTACGTCATCTTTGTCGTCATACTAGAAGGCTCCATGCCGGGCTTTCCAACCTGGTTATCGTGAGTATCGGAGGTGCTTGAATGGACACATTACAATTTCTAGCGAACGGCTTTGCTACAGCCTTTCAATGGCATAATCTGCTGTTCGCTTTCGTAGGCGTGCTAATCGGTACCGCTGTCGGGGTGCTTCCCGGCATCGGTCCTATGAGCGGTGTCGCTCTGCTTATCCCGATAACGGCATCGATGACCGGCGGGCTGCCGCCTGAAGCGGCGGCCACAAGCTCCATCATCTTGCTGGCCGGCGTTTATTACGGGGCGATGTATGGCGGATCAACGACCTCCATTCTTCTTAACACACCGGGAGAATCCTCATCGGTCGTGACTACCTTGGACGGCTATCAGATGGCCACGCAAGGTCGGGCCGGCGCCGCCTTATCGATCTCCGCGATCGGTTCCTTTGTGGCAGGTATATTCGCCGTTATCGCACTCATCGTTCTGGCTGAGCCCTTATCGAACGTTGCGATTAAATTTGGTCCTGCGGATTACTTTTCGTTAATGCTTCTTGGATTATGCGCCGTCAGCGGCCTGGCGGGCAAATCGATTACGAAGGCTTTGATTATGACAATAATGGGCTTGCTGCTTGCTACGATCGGCATGGATACCGTTTCGGGCGTCGCAAGGTTTACGTTCGGCGTTCCGCTGCTTTATTCCGGACTTGAGTTTTTGACCATTGCGGTCGGATTGTTTGCTTTGGGCGAGGTGTTCAAGACGATCCTGGAGAAGGACTACTCTGCGAGTGCAACCGCAAAGATTGGACGTATACTGCCGACCAAAAAGGACTTAAAGGACAGTGCCGGCCCAATAGCTCGCGGCTCGGTATTAGGCTTTTTTATCGGCATTCTGCCTGGCGCCGGTGCCACCTTGGCCTCGTTCTTCAGCTACATTTTGGAGAAAAAAATAAGTAAAAAACCCGAAACGTTCGGCAAAGGCAATATCGCCGGCGTAGCAGCTCCCGAGTCGGCGAATAACGGCGCGTCCGGCGGTGCTATGATCCCATTGCTTACATTAGGCATACCGGGTTCAGGTACAACCGCTATATTGATGGGCGCTTTGATCATGTATAACATTCAGCCGGGCCCTTTGTTATTCGAGGAGCATCCCCAAGTGGTTTGGGGGCTGATTGCCAGCATGCTGATCGGAAATCTCATTTTGCTCATTCTCAATATGCCGCTTGTGAAGGTATTCGCCAAAATCATTCAAACGCCGCCGAAGTACTTGATACCGATCATTATCGCGATTTCTATCTTTGGCGTCTATGCCGTACAGGCACAGGTTTTCGATCTGCTGCTGCTGCTTGGCTGCGGGGTTGCCGGGTTCCTTCTTGTACGGAATGATTACCCTTTAGCGCCCCTCGTGCTCGGTTTAGTTCTGGGGCCGATGATCGAAAATAATATGCGTAGAGCGTTAACGACTTCCAATGGTGATTTCATGATCTTCCTGCAAAAACCGCTGTCACTCGTTTTCTTAATTATTGCGGTGCTCTGGATTATGGTTCCCATCTTACTGAAAAAGAGAGGAAAACAGGTTGTAGTCAACGAGGAAGGTTAGCGAAGGAGCATGATGAATACAACTGCGGGAGGTAGCCATGGATAACAACAGACTCGGCGGAAAAAGCATTATTCTCAGACTCGAGATCAATACGCAGGAGGTTCATTTCGGTAAAGTCGCATCCTCCATATTCGAAGCCGGCGGCGATATCGTGGCCATCGACGTCATTCAGACCAGCCAGAATATGTCGGTCCGCGACATTACAATAACCGTAACCGACACGGTCGATATCGGTATTATTACCGAAATGATTAAGGGGCTGCACGGGGTTCGACTGGTCAATATTTCCGATAGAACCTTTCTCCTGCATCTAGGGGGGAAAATCGAAACCAAGCTTAAAACACCGATTCAGAACCGAGATGATCTGTCTCGTGTGTATACGCCTGATGTAGCGCGCGTATGCATGGCCATTCACGAAGAGCCAAGAAAAGCATTTACATTAACCATTAAGCGAAACACCGTTGCTGTCATCTCGGACGGAAGCGCCGTCTTAGGACTTGGCAATATAGGTCCCTATGCGGCAATGCCCGTTATGGAAGGGAAATCGATGTTATTCAAGCAGCTGGCAGACGTCGATTCCTTTCCGATCTGCCTGAATACACAGGATACCGAACAAATCATAACTGCGATCAAAGCGATTGCACCCGGCTTCGGAGGCATTAACCTGGAGGATATTTCTTCTCCCAGATGCTTTGAAATCGAGCAAAGGCTCCGCGAGGAATTAGATATTCCTGTATTCCATGATGATCAGCATGGCACGGCGGTTGTCTTGTATGCAGCTTTAATCAATGCCTTGAAAATCGTAAACAAATCCATTCATGAGATAAAAGTCGTTGTGTGCGGGATCGGGGCAGCCGGCATCGCCTGCAGTAAAATTTTATTATCGGCGGGGGTCAAAGACATCATAGGCGTGGATCGGCAAGGCGCCCTGGCTGCCGGAACCACATATGGCAATAGCATGTGGCAGTGGTATGCGGAGCATACGAATCCCAATCGCATTCAGGGTTCTTTACAAGAAGTGATTCAGGGTGCTGACGTATTCATCGGTCTTTCTTCGGGTGGACTGCTTAGCCGTGAAGATGTTATGGCGATGGCGGACAACCCCATCGTTTTTGCAATGGCTAATCCAACGCCGGAAATCAAGCCCGAGGAAGTCGAGGATATCGTCGCGGTCATCGCCACCGGCCGTTCAGATTATCCTAACCAGATTAATAATGTGTTGTGTTTCCCGGGCATATTCCGCGGCGCTTTGGATTGCAGAGCTACGACCATTAATGAGGAAATGAAGCTTGCGGCTGCCGAGGCGATTGCCTCTGCCATATCAGATGAAGAAAGAAGCCCGCATTATATTATTCCGAGCGTCTTCAATCAAAATGTCGTGAAAGCGATACGCGATCTCGTCATCAAAGCAGCCATAAAGACTGGTGTCGCTCGAAGAATACCTCGAGAATATAGATGACAGAATGAAATAACTAGACATGAACGGAGGTCATGGCATGGGTGCTGGAATTCGGGCAATCGTGGATATTAATCAAGTGGCAGCCAGTTATCAATCAAGCATCGTACTCCGCATCAGCGATACGAAATTCATCGACGTCAAAAGCATCCTTGGACTAAGCGTTACACTGTACCAAAACCATGAGTATAGACTTGAAATTCATGGTCCAGATGAGGAAGAAGCCAAAGCCGCCATGGCAGATGTTTTCAATAAACATCATCTCCATGTAAATGTGAATCGTTAAAGCTAACTTTTAAAACATATCCTCGTTGATGTCTGTATCAAATTGTTGATTCTATTCGAGTTTTCTCTACGAAGAGGCGAGTGGCTTCCCACTCGCCTCTTTATCTTATTTAAATGAGCCAAATAGTTCCCGAAGGTAATCTCTACGCCCATGCAATATGCGATGGATAATCACAGTTCCTTGAATTACCCGATAGAAAACTAGATATGGATTTATCACAATAAAACGGTAACCTCGTTGTACTAGTGAATATTCATCTTCTGACAAAACAGAACCCATTTCAGGGAAGTCCGCCAAACCCGAAATGTGAAGATCTAACTTTTGCAACAAGTTATCTGCAGCGGAAAAATCATCCTTAGATATATATGAGAATATTTCATCCATATCATCGACTGCTGCCGGAGAATATTTGACCTTACTCTTTGGCGGCATTTATTTTCCTTCGCATCCTTACCATTACTTGTTCATGTTCAAGTAATTGTTCTCCCTTAGCTACCTGCTTTTCTGCTACCAAAAGCTTAGATTGAAGCTTGATGCGAGCCTCCATCCGTCGATATGCCTCATGACTCATAACAACTAAATCAGCTTCCCCGTTCCTAGTTAGCACCACTGGCTCATCAAGTTCGTGGCAATATTTAGAAAATCCATTGTAGTCCTGTCGAATTGTAGTGGAGGGCTTAATATTCATTCATCTCAACCCTTTCTAAATGACATTATTCTGACTATATTATATCATTAAAATAACCGTTATCGCTACTCGCCGCTTTACCACTATTGTGATAAGGTTCATCTCTCCTCACTCACTGATAAAGCAGTTTGATCCAATCCATCGTTTTCTGCAAACCAGAAAACGATGTTTTTAATGCTCTTGAAGTCAGCTTCCATATGGGTTTCCTTAATCAATGAGCTCATTAATTAAAAAAATGGTTGGACCGGATGCAATTTGCACCCAGCCCAACCATTTTCGCTTTTTGTTTATTACGCTTTATTAGAAGAACCAAACTCACGCATTTTACCCGCAACTGTTGCTTTAATAGCGTCACGGCCTGGTGCCAAAAATTTACGTGGGTCGTATACTTCTGAATCAGAAGTCAAGATTTCACGAGCGATTTTTGTAAAAGCGATTTGGTTTTCTGTGTTTACGTTGATTTTTGCAGTTCCCAGCGAAATCGATTTCTTAATATCTGCAGTTGGGATTCCTGTACCACCATGCAATACCAATGGAAGTTTAATTGTTTGGCAAATTTCTTCCATCTCTTTGAAGCCTAGGTTTGGTTCGCCTTTGTAAGGACCGTGAACAGAGCCTAGTGCCGGAGCAAGGCAGTCAATACCTGTAAGTTCAACAAGCTGCTTACACTCTTGCGGATCTGCATAGATAACCCCATCAGCAATTACGTCATCCTCTTGTCCGCCAACTGTTCCGAGTTCAGCTTCAACGGAAACGCCGCGCTCGTGTGCGTATGCAACAACTTGTTGAGTTGTTTTCACGTTTTCTTCAAACGGCGAATGAGAAGCATCTATCATAACGGAAGTAAATCCAGCATCAATGGCTGCTTTACATTTTTCAAAGCTTGAACCATGGTCTAGGTGAATAGCAACCGGAACCGTGATTTTCATTTCTTCAATAAGAGATTTCACGATCGCAGTTACAACTGTGAAGCCTCCCATGTAACGAGCGGCACCTTCAGAAACGCCAAGAATAACAGGTGACTGTTCTTCTTGAGCAGCGCCCAGAATCGCTTGTGTCCACTCTAGGTTATTGATGTTGAATTGACCAACAGCGTAACCTTCTTTTAATCCTTTGTTCAACATTTCTTTCATTGAAACTAATGCCATGTTAATCCTCCTTCAAAATAATTGCATTTTAATGACTCGATCTTTCAATCATACCCAATTCATCTGCAGTTTAAAATGATGTTCATAAGCTGCAGTTATACTGGTACGAACGGAATAGGATTTTCCTCGTTCACGTTCATCTTATAAGTCTATATGTTATCACAAATTTCATTATAAGACACCTATTGTGGGGCTGATTACTTTATGTCACTTCTTAGATTATATCATATTCACAACCATTTTATGGCCTCTGCTTTTTTTGCTATTCTATTAGGAGCAAACTTGTCCATTCTTATTTCATAAGAATACAAAAGTACAAAACAAATATCCTCAAAATTATATTTTCGACGTGTGCATTCAATGTATCTATTCTCTTTCAACTATTAACTCAGAAAATCCGATCAATTTCTTGAATCTCTCCGCATTTTAGCTGATATCACTGTCTCAGAAGTCTTCAGAACTGCTCCCTGTTCGCTATTTGCTCTTGCGCTAGACGGATCATTTCCCGAACCATGGAACCGCCAATTTTGCCGCCGACATGGCCCACCGATTCCGTTGTCAGACTGCCATTGTCACCTGGCTGCAGAGGTACACCAAGCTCCTTAGCCACTTCGTATTTCACGTCGTCCGGCTGGTTCGGATCAACGGCATATCCTTCGCGCTTCATTACTCCTGCTTTGAAAGCCTGCATCCCCTCTTCCACCCCTGGCAACGCATACCTTCTCCTTCTTCTTGCCATTATGATGCACTCCCTTCGAAGTCTTTTTCCATAACATGCCCGGAAGCACAAAATTTCATCCCGCTTCCACTTCGCGCGGGTTACCCTTCAATTCGAATAAAAAGATACCGAGCGCAAAAACAGTGACCCATTATTTGTTTTGTGGAGCAGTTAATGTTTTTTCTTTTTCCATTATTGTCTGCTCATATCTTGCGATTTTGTCATTCATCCGTTCAAACACTTTCTTCATCTCTTCCATTTTATTGGAAAGTTGATTGCGCTGCTCAACTAGGAGCTTTTTTCGAGCATCCATCGTCTCATCACCCTGCTGAAACAACTCGACATACTTGATTAAAGTCTCGACTGGAAGGCCGACACCACGCATACATTTAATGTACTCTACCCACCTGCAGTCCTCTTCCGTATAATCCCTGATTCCGCTTTTATTGCGGTTCACGCGTGGGATAAGTCCAACTCGTTCATAATAGCGAAGTGTGTCCTGTGACAAATCATATTTTTCACTTACTTCTGCGATCAACACGCAAGCTTCACTTCCTAATTTCAGATCAAGAACGCCCAATAAAAGGGACAGGGCGTTCTTGTCGTATTTTATATCAAATCGCACCTATTACCCTATGAGGAACATAAGGCTCCTCCAGCAACGCCATTTCTTCAGGTGTTAACGTAATCGAAAGAGCAGCTACCGCATCTTCGAGATGAGACATTTTTGTAGCACCGATGATGGGAGCTGTTACTGGTTCTTTCTGCAGCAACCAGGCCATTGCGATATGAGCGCGGGGAACGCCACGCTTTTCTGCGACCGCTGCAGCGCGTACGCCGTACATGGACCGACTAAACAAGCTTCTTCATGCCTCCGATCGAGTTAGAACGCTTCCCCGTGAAAACGTGGGATGTGGCAGGTTATGGTAAGGTTCTCCGTATCACTCGATCAGCGAAATAAGAAGGGCACCCACATGGTGCCCTTTGTATCAGCTTATTCTGCAGGCTGGCAGCCATCGATTAAATGCTCTGCTCCCAGAAATAACAATTCGTTTTGCCCTCAATCTGGCCAGCCAATTCCTTTCATACACAGCAATCGCGTCCTCGCCCATTTAACTGCCTGATCCTAGTCGACATGCAGCTGCTTCGGTACTTTTTCCACGGCCTGTCTATACTCCTCCGTTACATACAATATTTTTGATTTTTTCATTAATTTATCATTGTTTGATTTCCATGTATGCTGTTTTTCGTCCCTTCGTACGCATACATAATTATATCGGTCTGTCACAAAAATTTTAAACTGTTCTTCCAGGCACTGTTTTATAAACAAAGAGTCTTCGCCGACATTGATCGGATGAAACTTCACATGTTTCCACAGCTTTTTCTTAAATACCAATGTTGATCCCTTTACTCCATTGTTTCTTTGAATAAACCTTTTTACTTTCCTATGAGCTAAATGAATGGCGAGAGTCTTTTTTTCTTCAAAGTACATGAAGACCGTTCTCTTGCAGGCCATATCCGCACCTTTGCGCTGCAAGGATCTTACTTGTTGTGCGAGATAATTGGGGGCATAGTAATCATCATCGTCATACTTTGCGATAATATTATACCGGCTTTTTTTAATTCCAAAATTTAAGCATTCCCCTAGAGTAAGGTGGGGCATTTTATAAACCGATACATCTTTAGAACGAGCGGCTCTTGCACGCCAATTGGCGATATCCATCTCTTCCTCGTTCAAGATAATGATGAGTTCCTTTTTCTTAATTGTTTGTTTATCATAATTTTCAAAAACATTCTCCATAAACTGTTCCCTAATCGAACAACATATAACAGAGACCATTCGAACCCTCCTTCCGGGAATCACTCATGCTGAACCGTTAAAATAAGGCGCGATCCCCAACAATTCCGAAACCGTCAAGAAACGAAAACCTTGCTTGCATAGAATTTCAATGCAATAAGGAAGGGCATCCACCGTTCCGGATAACGGACTCCAACCGTTATGTTGTAAAATGATAGAGCCCGTTTTAACACCTAAAAGAATATTAGCGGCGACTTGGGGGCCCAAAATGCCTGTCCAGTCACGGCTATCTATATCCCATAGAATGACTTTGTAGCCAAGGGCTTTGCATTGCTTCATCACTTGCTTATTCGTCTTACCGTAGGGGGGACGAAATAAGCGCGGCTTTTGGCCAATGATCTGATAAATGATATTTGAAGTATCCTCGATTTGTCTGTGAACTTCGGAAGGGGCGATTTCTGTTAAGTTGGGATGATTCCAGGTATGATTCGCTATTTCATGGCCTTCACGGACCATACGCTTTAACATTTCTTGATTACTATTGATGTGTTCACCGCAGCACATGAAAGTTGCCTTCACTTGATAATGGTGTAAAATATCTAATATACGTGGTGTGTATATCGTGTCCGGGCCATCGTCAAACGTGAAAGCCACAACCTTGTCCTTTCGCTTAGTGACTTTGGGTACTGCCTTTTTCCAGTTAGTTTCAGTCATGAACGCCTTCCTCCTCAAAGATACTGCATTATATTCCGCCAAATCGACGGATGCTATAAGAAACGCACCTTCGGTCCGCACAGGCAAGTTCCTTTATTACTGCATCTCGTCCCCCCAACCAGACAGGTCATCAAACGTTTGAATGAGTCCCGGGCAAAGACCGCTGTGCCGCAGCTCGTTTCGCTGCTGACGAGCAAGGGAGAGGGACGCCGCAGACGATGTGCCTCTTAGCTTCATCAGAATCTGATCCCGGTAATGCCCGTCTTTGAGCCACGCCGCCGTGTTCCTCAACATCTCGCACATCGCATCTAGGAGCGGGCGATAAGATTGCCCCTTCAGTTCAGTTAATAGGTAATATTCCTTTACCAGAACATGTTCCTGCAGCCGGCTTATCATCCCAAGTAAAAATACGGCATGCACACAGGTTTCGAAATTAGGATGTTTCTGTGTATAAAAGAAGTAATTTGAAAACATTTCGAGATAGTCATACAACACCGGATGCTCCTGGTGATAACAACCAACGCTAGAATCGGCGCGAAAAGACACGCCGAATCGATATAACCGGTAACCCAATTCCCAGTCCTCAAACCCCCACCCTTGAAAGCCCTCGTCAAATCCCCCAACTTCTTCTAAAAGTTCTCTCCGTACAGAAACATTACAGCTGATAAATGAGGTCCAAGGCAATTTGTATTCGTTTAGATCGGGTCCAAAATTGTGCAAGATTTCCGGAAAATACGGACGAGGAAAACAAAATTTTCGGTAAACGCCCTTCTTGATATCATTCCTCGTCAACAAACTCGCGGCGGCCTTGTTGGAGTATGACTTCTTTATCTCAGGTCCGAGGCGCTTGTAAAGCTTGCCGTCTTGTTTCAGCAATAAGCGAAGATTATGATGCACGTCGCTTGAAAAGTTCGGGTAATACACCGTATAGACGCCTTTCAAATGCATGGCGCCCGTCAAAACCAAGTCCTGGCGAGCTTTGTGATGTTCAACATGATTTTGGACAAAGTCCTGCTCTACAAGCATTTCAGCATCCAAAAAAATGATTACCTTTCCGCTCGCAACAGTCAGTCCCCTATTCCGGGTAAACGAACGGCCTTTCTGTGTTTCATTGCGCAAATAATGAAAAGGGAACGGGGGCTCATAGCGACCTAACGACTTCGAAGTGTGGTCTGTGGAAGCATCATCCACCACAATAACTTCCATCCGGGATCGATCGAAAGTTTGATTGTTTAAGGAGTAAAGCAGAAGCTTTATTTCCAAACATTTATTATAGGAGGGTATGACGATGCTAACTTCATAGCTCATAACGATTCACCGCTTTCGCGTACAGTTCTTCTACGAACGCAACGAATGAGGCATATTCGGGCTTGCTTCTCACTTGATCTACTTCTGCCCAGAAGCGTTCTTCATCCAACTTATCGAATTGCCCCGCCTCCTCTCCGATCCCGGGGAAGTTCACCTGTGAACATCTCCAAATTAACCCATTTAATTGACTGATAAACTTTGCGGTTACGATCCTCTCGGTAAGCAAGCGGTCCCGGTCAAACATAAAAGCGCTCTTCCTGTGCGTGTCTCCGATGTCAGGGAGGCACTCATATAGTGCCATTTCAGCGGCTTGGTGTTTTTTGACCATGCGCTGCATATTTGAAATCCTTTCAGCCTCCTGATTATGATTCCGATGGTGCTCCTGGTGATAATTTTTCAGAGTGGGATCGACGATAAATGAAAGACCTTCTTTCCACAAACGATAGCCAACATCTGTGTCCTCGCATCCGTAACCGATGAAGCGCTCGTCAAACCCATCGATTCGTAAAAGGTGCTCTTTCCTTACGGAAACGTTCATCACGACAAAGAATATCCAAACGAAGTAAAAGTCCCCTGTAGCGTAATGAGCGAAAAAATTTGAAATAAAAGTATCGTGATGGATCAGCGGGGATTTCCGGATGTTCTTAACTTCCTTTTTCAAGAGAAGATGAGAATAGCACTGCTCATCCAGTTTATCTTTTAAGGAGGCATACCTTTTCTTCAATTTAGCATCCCGTTGCACAAGTTTCTTTATCAAACTAAACGTTTGAGGGTCAAAGGTTGGATACAGGTGGGAATAAACGGACTGCCAGAAAGATCCGCAAACCACCGCGTGATCAGAGTTCTGGTGAAAACTCGCATGTCTTTCGATAAAATCCGATTCTGCAATCATGTCGCAGTCACTGAAGAGGATAACATCGCCCGAAGCCGCATGAATTCCTGTATTGCGGGCCCCAGCCCGGCCCTTATTGGGACGGTTATATATATATTTCACGGGAAAATTCCAGTCGTTGTTCTCGAACCATGCTTGAGTTCCGTCCCCGGATCCGTCATCGACAACGACAACTTCAAACAAATCCTTAGGATACGTTTGGTAACGGTACGATTCGAGTGCATTACGAAGTCTCTCTCTAGAATTGTAAGATGTCAGAATTACGCTTATTGTTGGTTTCATACGGTCTTCACCTCCAAATTTAATTTTTATTTTCCTCTCCTTTGCTCATCTCCCCAACGAAACGCATCAAATCATCCACCGTTCCCAAATCTTCATACTCCTCCCCAATGATGCAATGGACTTTCATTCCGTCCATCTTTGCACGCATAAATACGTCGCCGAGGACAAGCTCACCTTCCCCTTTGTATTCGGCTTGACACCGGGTTAAATATTTTTGAAAAGGGAGTCTCCAAATCGCCGCGCCCCAAGCGTACTCCGTCTCCGGCTTTACCTTTGGTTTATCTTGAATATCGATGACCTCTCCCACACCGTTTTCCTGTTGCTGAAAGTGAACCATACCCAGCTTCCACCAGGAGGCCACTGGAAATACGGCAAGGACCACCTGCAAATCACGATGCTTCAGCATCGCCTCTTTCATTTTGTTGAACAGGCTCACGGGCTGAAAATAGGTATCCGGCATCCCGAAAAAAATAAAGGTTTCTTCATCTCCCCACAGCCAGGGCGTAGCTTGGGCTAGAGCATCAACCATGCCTTTTGGCTCCGACTGATAAAGATAAGAAAATTGCATGTCAAACTGACTCCCGTTCTTGTAGTAGCGCGGAATATCCGTTTTTTGCGGGCTGACGATAAAATAAAGCTGATACACCCCAGCTTTTTTAAGAGCTTCAACTAAATAAAGAGAGATTGTACTCACCTTCCATGTATCGTTTATCTTTTGAAAGCCTGCGGGGTAAAGTTCTTTGGATAACGGCAAAGGTTGTAGCCGACTCCCGAGTCCAGCTGCGGGAATAATGCCTACGAATCTCATAATGCTCACCCCCTCCTTCTTATATCTAAAAATCTACTAAATTATAATATGTACACGAGACATATTGAGAACGGCTCTATTCCTATGCGGAAGAGCTAATTTGCAAAATGGATAAGCACCTATTACATAATTAATAAAATGGCATAGCTTACTATAGAAAAGTTTTTTTATTTGTGAATGATGGAGGGTGTACGATTGGACATACATTTTAGCATTATCATTCCAGCCTATAACAGAGCGCATCAATTGCTTCTAACGCTTGCTTCGTTTAATAATCAAATCAATTCCAAAGGGAGCTATGAGATCATCGTTGTGGATGACGGATCAACAGATGATACAAGAGAGATCGTACAGAGCTTTCCGGCAATCTACCCTTTGACATATACCCATACAGAAAGAAATACAGGCAGATCTTGTGCGAGGAATCGGGGAATTGCACTTGCGAAAGGCCAATACGTTATTTTTTGCGATTCGGATTTTTTTGTTATCCCCAAGTTCATCCAAATACTCCGTGAATATCATCTACGATATTCGAAATCTGTCATCTCAGGAATTCCCTATTCTTGGAATTCGGTATACACACATTATTACCCTGATTTCCCGCAAGGACAAAAAGTGGAAATGTATCAAACATTAAAACCTTACGGTTTATGGAACGACTCATTCTGGGGAGAAGAAAAGCACATTGTTTCTATTGTTCAGCCAGAGGATATCTACAATAATAATTTTGAGAAAATTAAACACATCCTTGCTCCATGGGCATTAAATCTGGATGCAAAAAAGGAAAAGCAACAAACTAAAGTAGCACCTTGGTTATTATTTGTTACACGATGTGTCTCTGTAGAAAAACAATATTTAGAGCGTGTAGGCGGGTATGATGAAAGCTTTTTGACATACGGCTTGGAGGATTGGGAATTAGGTTATCGTTTGCATCGGCTGGGGTTATCCTTTGTCAGTATCGATCAAACGGTAGGTTATCATCAAGAGCATCCAAGGGGTCGGTCGCAACTAGATGCAAATTGGGGCAATCTTCGTATTATCTATAACAAATTTGGGTTTTCGGAGCCAGAGCTCAATTTGTTTGCATTGGTTCCGCCATGGGTAAATCAGGGGGAATACACGAAAAATTTAAGAAAATGGAGGAAATATAAAAAGGACAATCGAGTCGATGAAGTGAAGAGATTGGAAAATAAATGGAAGAGGAAAGCCATCGATTTTTATGAAAATAAATAAAGCTTCAACCTCAGTTTTATTTGGCAGCTCATCGCGGGCAACACCACACTAACTACAGCAATTCGCTCTCTATCATTACAACGGCGAATTTAGAGAGCTGCCGTTAGTGAGAGAGAATAAGAACAAAGGAGGCCATCCTTAGCTGGACAGCCTCCTTTTACATTCCGACCCGATACTGGTCTTCTACATAAGATATTTCTTATTTTATTCGGATAATCGCGAATTTTTCTTGTTACTTATATATTCGCAAATATCAATGGTTCGTACTACCGCTTTATCAACTAACTCTTTGACCAGCCTACTGTTCGATATTAAATCCTTAACGCTATGGCTGTCGGAAGAAATTAGGAATGGGGTGCTTTTATCCGCGGAGAGCCGAATGACAGGCTGGTCAGGGGTATTGTAACGAACGTTCAATTCGAGAATCTTACCGGAAGCTGCAATGCGATCCGTAATTTCCTCCATGGGCAGTTCACTTTCTCGCACTCCAAACTCATTGAGCTCCGATAGAGGGTGGGCGATAATATCGACACGCGGATTTGCAAGCAATTCATAGAACGCTTTGAGCCAGTTCTCAACAATTATTCCTTTCGGATAACGCTCTACATCCGATTTGGAAAAATATCCGTCTGACTTTGGGATTCGGTGAATTGAACCAAGAATAAGATCTACCAAAGAGTCAAAAGATGGATGGGCATCTATATCGCCACCCAGCGAAACGACCTTCGACTCGATGCCGGTAAAAAGCTGAATTCGGTGCTGATACTTCAGTTTTAATGATCGAAGATGTTCTGAGTATGCAGGAACCCAAGGGCTTGTTTTCCAAACATGGTCGGTAATAGCTATTGCTTCATATCCGATAGTGATTGCGGCTTCGATCATCTCATCAGGTGTATTCTTGCCGTCAGAGTAATTAGAGTGCATATGAAGATCCATGAACATCGTAGAAAATCTCCTCCCAATAACGCGTCATTCGAGTTCCCCATTTGATTTCAAGCTCGTCTTTACCTAGTGTCATACCAAGTGCGTGTTTGACGGCAAGTACCGGAAGGTTGATACCGGCTGCAGTACAATGGACAATCGTTCCCTGAATTCTCGGGTTGATCTCTACGATTTTAGGTTTACGATGCCGATCTCGGCGGACCTGCACGCCGATATTGCCATTCAATTGCAATTGCTCAACAACTGTAACGGCGTAATCGATAACATCCTGCTCCTTCACAATCATGCCTCTAGTTGTAATACCTCCTACGGTAGCTTCACGAAGCCTTGGAACTGCCACAACGACCTTTCCATTAGCTGCGAGAAGATCCACGCTATATTCTTCATAGGGCAAATATTCCATCACTAAAGTCTCAGGTATTTCATTATGACCCTGAAGGATTCGTACCAGTTCTTCCTCGCTGATATAAGCGGAATTGGGCTTTTCTCGAAAAAGACTATGAAATCTGTCTGTACCTTTATCGAGGATATGAAACCCACGGCTACCATCCGACACGACCGGTTTGAAGCATACAGGTTGAGAGGGGTAGTCAAGATCATAGATAACATGAACAAGATCTTCAGATGTGTTCACAATACGGAATTCAGGTACGTCAATTCCCATGCTCTGAAGCGTTTGATACAAGCGTCCTTTATGAATTACATTTTTTAGCGAATCTGGTGAGGATATTAAGATCCGAGTTCCAACTTTCGACAATGCCCTGTCAGCCTCCGACAGCTTGATTAATTCGTCTGTAACTAAAGAGAGTAACAGATCCACTTTTTCCTTGGCGCAAAGATGAAGTACAGACGGAATGAAAGATGCGTCCGATGCACGGGGGCCGATGACATGTTTATCAGTCATATGAAATCCTATAGCGAGCGGATTGCAATCCATGCCTATCAATTCAAAATCAATATCGGGACTTGAGCGGAGTGAACGAATAACACCGGAAGCAGCAGGAGACCCAGCCCCTGTTAGAAGAATGCGAAGAAACTGCTTTGCCATAGTATTATCACCAACCTCTATTTTCTCCTTTACAATACGATACTGTTGACGTTAACGCGCTGGACATGCGACTAAATTTATAAAGAATAGAGCGGTGCACAGGAATTTCTCTCTATCTTCTCATAACTTAAGTTAGCTCACTCTATAACTTTCTGAGGAGGTGTCAGTCATGGATGTATTTCTCTACTCTGGACAGCGTGCACTGGTATTGGCCCCTCATGCCGACGATGAGACACTTGGCTGTGCAGGCGTCATACAGAAATATATAAGTCACGGCAGTTCGGTACGAATCGTCATCGCTTCCTTAACGCTAAAAGATTCCAAACGTTATCGTAAGGAAGAAAGCAGCTACGGTACTTATAGTGGAATGAAAAGAATATCAGAGTTAAAGGAAGCAATGCAGCTGCTCGGAGTTTCGGATTTTCATATCCTTTACAAGGATCGTACTGGCAAGCAGCTTTATGATAGCCAGCTTGACCGTATCCCGCGGGCAGAGCTTGTTGCGAACCTTGAACGCCATATTGAGGATTTTCGTCCAACTGTACTATATATTCCTTCTATTACGAAACATCAAGACCACGAAGCTCTTCATCAAGCTGCAATAGCATCGACGCGACCATATTTCTGGAACGGTACTATCTTGGTTTATGAAACTGATGGGGAGCTTTCATTTCAGCCCAACCTCTATGTTTCGCTTTCGGAAGAGGAAATGAATCGCAAAATGAAAGTATTAGAAGCTTACCAAACCCAGATCGGTTCCATTCGTCACCCTGTTCATCCTGAAAGTCTATTGCATAAAGCGAAATTTCGCGGCAATCAAATTTTTAAAGAATTTGCTGAAGCATTTCAGATCATTCGAATGTACGGGTGAGTTTCATGCCCGATTATGAGGAGTGAAAATCATGACGATAGGGCAAAAGAGGACTCAAGCTCATACACCAGGGATTAGTGTGGTTACTTGCACGAGCAAGCCAAGTTTCTTGCGAGTAATGTTGAATAACTACGAACGACAACGATGGGGGAATAAGGAATGGATTGTTGTAGTGAACAACGACAAGGCCGATCTCAGTCGATATCAACAATTGGCAGCCCGACTTAAACATGTCCGGGTTTATCGGCTTCCCTCCAGATACACATTGGGGTCTTGTTTGAACTTTGCATCCGCACTTGCGAAACATTCCTATATCGCCAAAATGGACGACGATGAGTATTATGCGCCTAATTATCTTACAGATATGATGCGGGCGTTTAGAAAATCGGGGGCGGACGTTGTAGGTAAACGGGCTTATTTTATTCATTTAAGCGGGAAAAGCTTGCTCATTCAACGCTTTTTCACGCAGAACCGATTTGTTTCTATACTTGCAGGCGGCACTTTGGTTTACAAGAAGAGCGTCTGGAAACGAGTAAAGTTCTCCAACCACTCATTGGGGGAGGACGTGACTTTTTGCCGTGCCTGCCGAAGGAAAGGTTATAAGTTATACGCCGGGAATTTTTACAATTTTTGTGCTCTGAGGCGGAAGCAGTCAAACAGTCATACGTGGAAAAAGACTGATCAAGAGTTTCTATCCCATCCCCAAACCCGTATTATCGCTCGTGGCAACAATTACAAGAAATACGTCGTGCGATCATAGGAAGGAGCCCGTTATGAATATGCATGATAGCCAGCCTGCCGGGATCTCGATCATTACTTGTACGAATCGTCCAATGTTCTTCAAGACATTATTGAACAACTTCAAAAGGCAACGCTATAAAATCAAGGAGCTTATCGTCATATTAAACAAAAGCAGCATGAATCTAGCGGAGTATCGCCGGAAGGTTGCTTCGTTTCACAATATAAAGGTTTTTAAGGTGCCGGAAAAGCATACTTTGGGCAGCTGCTTAAATTATGCAATTGCTAGAGCCAAGTACCCGATTATAGCTAAGTTTGATGACGATGATTATTACTCGCCAAATTATTTAATGGAGCAGATAGGTGCAATGCAGCGAACAGGCGCCGGAATCGTAGGGAAAGCAGCCCATTTGAAATATTTTGAAGGAAAACGCCTTCTTGTTATTGTATCACCCTCTTATAAAAATAAATTTGTGAAATATGTGGCTGGGGGAACCCTCCTATTCAAGAAAAAAATACACAAACATGTGCGTTTTTCCTTACTGACTCTGGGGGAAGATATCGACTTTATGCGAAGAAGCAGAACAAAGGGATATAAAATATTCGCCACTTCGCCTTACAATTTCGTGGGCATTCGAAGGCAAGATAAAAAGAGTCATACATGGAAAATAAGCGACAATAACTTAATGAAAGGAAGCGTGTTTGTTGCAAGAACGACTCACTACCGCAAATCGGCGGATCGACCGGTCAAAAGAACCGTGAGTTGATGATCTTGGTGTACCATACCAAAATTGTTTCAAGTGAAACTTATTCAAATTGTTAAAACACCATTGAGTCAAAAACATTTTATAATAATCATTCAGGAATAAAAAAGTAGTAGACCGGGATTCCTTTTGTAAAAGAAGGCCGGTCTACTACTTTTTTAACTGAACAATTGTCTTTTCTAGTATTACACAAGAGTGTTGATATTTGTGATCTTTTAGCAGAAATTTAAATGCTTATAGCCCCAAGATTAAATGTTTAGAGGCAGTGAATTTATCTTCAGTAAATAATTCAGAACCTGGAGAGTCTGAGATTATCAACTTTATACCTACAGAAACTAAAGGTTATATTTTTTTCTCAAAAACCCGTCAAAGAATAATATTGCCTCTTATCAGCTCAGCATTAAGACCAACGAAATGTTTCGTCCGTTCTATTTTCCGTTCTTACCGGTATTCATGACTTCAAATTCGCTGCTCTTGAGCTTGTCAAGGTTAGGGGGATTGGAACTACCTTCAGAATTTACTTTCCCGTGAATCGTTCTGTCTTCCGTCTCCTTCCTTGTTCTTAAGTGCTCCGCGGCTGTCGAAAATACCATACATCGAATGTATGATTCTCACTCTCCAATTCCATAATAGAAGCATACATGCAAATTCAAGGCATGTCATAACAGGAGGGCGATTATGAAGGCTGTAACTTTCAATGGCATGAAGAACATGCAAGTGACGCAGGTCGCGGATCCGACGATTCAGAAAAAAGACGGGATTATCGTCAGGATCACCTCGACCGCCATATGCGGTTCCGATCTCCATATATACCAGGGGGCGATTCAAGCCCAAACCGGATACGTGGTCGGACATGAACCGATGGGCATCGTCGAAGACGTGGGCCCTGAGGTCACAAAAGTCAAAAAAGGAGACCGGGTCGTGCTCCCGTTCAATATCTCATGTGGCAGCTGTCATTACTGCCAGCATGAAATGGAGAGCCAATGCGACAACTCCAACTCCAATCCCCAAGTGGATACGGGAGCTTACTTTGGGTTTACCGAACGTTACGGCAATTATTGGGGCGGACAAGCCGAATTGCTTTACGTGCCGTACGGCAATTTCATGCCGTTCGTTATTCCGGAGTCATGCGAATTGGAAGATGAGAAGCTCCTGTTCCTGTCCGACGTGCTGCCGACGGCCTATTGGAGCGTGGACAACGGCGGCGTGAAGCAAGGGGATACGGTGGTGGTGCTCGGCTGCGGCCCCGTCGGCTTGATGGCGCAAAAATTCGCCTGGATGAAAGGGGCCAAACGGGTCATCGCGATCGACAATCTCCCGTACCGGCTGAATCATGCCAAAAAAATGAATAACGTTGAAATCTTCAACTTTGAAGATTTCAACGACATGGGGCTGCATATAAAAGAAATAACGAGCGGGGGTGCGGATGTCGTCATCGATTGCGTCGGAATGGACGGCAAGAAAACGCCATTGGAGGAGGAAGAGCAGAAGGCCAAGCTGGTTGGCGGAACGCTCAGCCCGATCAACATCGCGATGAATGCGGTGCGGAAATTCGGCACGATTCAGATTACGGGGGTATACGGTTCTAAATACAACCAGTTCATGTTCGGAAACATTTGGGAACGAAACGTGAAGCTGACCATGGGACAGGCGCCCGTGATTCATTACATGCCGATGCTGTATCAAAAAATTATGGCAGGCGAGTTCGATCCTACTGAGATCATCACGCATAAAGTGCCGCTCGATCAGGCGCATAACGCGTACAACACCTTTTACAACCATGCGGACGAATGCATTAAATTCGTCCTGAAGCCTTAAATGATGGCATGAGAAGAGGGGCTGTTCCATGGGGTATTGTACCCTGAGGGACAGCCCCATGTGTTTAGCCGATTTTCCGTCAATATTGGCGGGACCCCGTTTCGTTATAGGGCTAAAACCGCCAGGTTTACAGCAAGCTCCCGAAAGACCCGATCCGCGCCTTCGGATAGGTTTCGAAAGCCCGCACCGCCGCTTTCGCAACCTCAATGTCATTTGCGACCGTACTGCCGCTTGCGCCGACCGCCCCGACGATTCTCCCTTCGAACGACAACGGAATCCCCCCTCCGAACACAACCACGCGTCCGTGGTTGGTCGTATTGATCCCGTACAGCTCCCCGCTCGGGACCGCCAACGGAGCAAGGCTCTCCGTGGGCATTTTTAGCGCGACCGCCGTCCATGCCTTATTATAGGCGATGTCGACACTGGCCAGCCAGGCATGGTCCATCCGATGGGAAGCAACGAAATTCCCGCCATCGTCTACGATGGCGATCACTTCCGCGATCCCGAGCTCCCTTGCCCGGAGTTCCGCTGCGTGAATCAACACTTTGGCGACTTCCAGAGTGATTTTCAACATCTGCATCCTCTCCCTCTCGACTGATTCGATACATGATATGTACGAATCATACGCTTTAGGTATGCATTCGATCCCGACATCATAGGCATTCGTACATCCATGTTTGATTAACCATTTGTTGAGAATATTTTCTTGTGCCTGTTTTGGGCTTGCTCATCCCTTATTCTTCACAAAAGTTTCTTTTTGGTAACCTGGGCACAAAAAAGTGCATGCTTGACAAGGATAATTGAGAGGAGTAAGCTGGGCGAGGTCTTTAACAAATCGTTTTTAAAATAAAGGAGGCAGCACAAGATGATTCAACATAAAGTTGGGTGCGGGAAGCCTTCTGAACGACAGAGGGCTTATTTCCATCGCATCGGGTGTCGGCTTCTCGGGGGATGACCAAAACATGCCCTTTTTTTTGGCTAAATTGTAACTAAAATTGTAACAGTTTTTATACGTGATTGTTGCATTGGCTTAATACAGATAAGAGAGGAAATAATATGGAAACTACACATCCAAGACAAAAAAGGTTCCCTATGGCGTTGATTGCTTTAATGATCAGCGCACTCGCTATAGGTACGGCGGAATTTGTAATTATGGGCATTTTGGAGAATGTTGCCACAGATTTGAAGGTTTCTATCAGTGCTGCAGGACTGCTTGTAACCGGCTATGCTCTAGGTGTTGCCATCGGCGGTCCGATCATTACGGTTATGACCGGTAAAGTGGATCGAAAAATATTGTTGCTTGGATTGATGTTCATCTTTGTAATAGGAAATATTCTTTGCGCTTTGGCATCAAATTATACGATTCTGATGATTGCACGAGTGATTTCTTCTCTTGCTCACGGTACTTTCTTTGGGGTAGGCGCCATTATGGCCACCCGAATCGTTTCGCCGGAAAAAAAGGCAAGTGCCATTGCTATGATGTTCTCCGGTCTTACCATCGCTAACATCTTGGGAGTTCCCATCGGAACATTTATAGGCCAGCGTTTCGGTTGGCAGGCAACGTTCGGCATTGTTACGCTAATTGGGATCATCGCCATGATTGGTTTGATGTTCTTGCTTCCCAAAGTCACGGTTGCTGAGCCTTCCACTGTACGGAAAGAAATTCGTGTGCTTAGAGACAAACAGGTGCTGCTGACGCTGCTTATGACGGTTTTGGGATACGGTGGCGTCTTTACGGCATTTACTTATATTGCCCCGATATTGACAAGCATCACCGGATTTAATCCGGCGGCGATCACCCCGATTCTTCTTCTTTTTGGAGTAGGAACTATGATTGGCAATACGATAGGAGGCAAATTATCGGATTGGAAGCTCATGCCTTCTCTTGCTGCTATCCTCGCGGTATTAGCTGCGATAATGGCCGTGTTCACGATAAGCGCGAATAACAAAACGGCGGCAGTAATCACCGTATTTATATGGGGGGTCGCTGCCTTCGCAAGTATCCCTGCTTTCCAAATGCGGGTTCTCGATAAAGCAAAAAGCGCACCCAATTTGGCCTCTTCATTGAATATCAGTTCGTTTAACCTTGCTAATGCAGGCGGCGCTTACCTTGGCGGTCTTGTGATCGATAGCAGCTGGGGGCTCTCCTCCATTTCGTTAGTAGCGGCGTCGGTGACAGCCTTTGGTCTTATAGTCACATTAATCAGCTGGTATACAGACGTCTCTGTTAAGGAACAGCCAGGAACCGTAGAGCAACCATAACAAAAGTACCATGGATCAACTTTGTCTTCCAATGGATTTAGAAGAAGACATTCCTCAAAATCACCTCGTTCGCGTCGTGAATGAATCCGTCACATAATTGTTTATAATCAAATGGAGAGCACTCTAACAATTTGAATGAGGTGAAGGAATGGTAAAAGCATTAGAAAATGTACATGTTGTCATTACCGGTGCCTCCGACGGCTTAGGTTATGCCATGGCAGAAGCCCTTCTTGATAAAGGGGCAAAAGTAGCAGTAGCATCCCGTCCAGGGTCAAAATTAACTGAAGCCGTAAAAAAACTTAAAGAAAAGGGATATACTACTGTTTTTGAGCTTCCACTGGATGTAAGATCAGAGGGATCGGTAGAAGATGCGGTGAAATGGGTAAAAACTGAATGGGGTAAAATTGATATCCTTGTAAACAATGCGGGCATCGGGATGCGAACGGTTAACCCGCGTTTTCTGACGGAGCCGCAGCCCTTTTACAAGGTGACGCCGGTAGGCTTCCGCGATCTTATCGAAACCAATCTCACCGGTTATTTTCTAGTAGCGCGAGGATTTACCCCACTCATGATCGAACAAGGAAAAGGACGAATCATCAACATTTCCATGAATCATGAGACCATGAAAAGAAAGGGTTTTGTTCCGTACGGTCCGTCGCGCGCCGCAACAGAATCGCTGTCGGCAATCATGGCGGAGGATCTGAAGGAATCTGGAATTTCGGTCAACATGTTGCTTCCGGGCGGAGCAACGGCGACGGGAATGATTCCAGATGATCTGCGCAGCGAGATCGAGGCGAAATTCCGGCTGATTCAGCCGGAGGTTATGGCGGAGCCTATTGTCTTTTTGGCTTCACCGGAAGCGGAGGGCATCACGGGTGAACGCATTGTGGCTTCCGAATTTGAAAGTTGGTTAAAGGAAAAAAGTAAATAATAGGAGAGGCGTGTGATTCTACAGTTGGCACTTGGTAACACCTTCTCTGGTATTTCCAAATAGAAAATGAATTATTGTCCTGACGGGGAACGTTAGTTCAGTAAAGACAGCGGCGGTCTAGGACTTTATTTTTCACGTCCTGGTCCGCCACTGTTTCGTTATTATGGTCAGTCTAATACTTAGCGGTGTATTGGGTTGGAACGGAACCTTTGATAACGTTTTTTACACCAACAATAGGACAAAAAGCTTTTTCTTGAAAATCCAGGCTAAAAACAAACCCGTCTCCGAGCTCCATCCTCTCCATCTACGATGGATTCATGGTTACACGCTTTGCTTCCTATGAACAGGTGTTTAAACAAAATTCTCTAGAACAACCTTGCCAATCGTCCTATTGCTCTCCAATAACTTATGGGCTTGGCGAAGATGCTCTGCTGAGATCGGTCCAAGTACTTCGGCGAGCGTTGTCTTCAATTTTTGATGATCCACAGCATCAGCTATCAGATTGAGCAGTAAGTGTTGCTCGATCATATCATCCGTTTCATAAAGCGAGCGCGTAAACATAAACTCCCACACGAAGGTGGCGCTTTTTTGCTTAAGCAATTTGAGGTTGAGCGGAGAGGTAGGATCATCAATTGCGCAAACGACTCCTTGGGGAGAAACGGCTTCGCTGATGCCGGCCCAGTGTTTTTCCAAAGCATTCAGGCAGAAAATATACGGAACGCTTGAAAACCCAATTGCTTCAAGCTGCGGAAGGAGCGGGTCATGGTGATTAATGGTATAGTCGGCGCCCATTGATTTAACCCAATCGACGGTTTCCGGCCGGGAAGCAGTCCCAATTACAATGAGCCCCGCTTGTTTTGCAAGCTGGATGGCAATGGACCCTACACCCCCAGCTGCCCCAATGATCAGCAAGGATTTTCCTTCGTTGGCGCCCGATTCTTGAGGAATCGACATTCGGGTAAATAATGCTTCCCAAGCTGTGATAGAGGTTAAAGGAAGAGCTGCCGCTTCCGCGAAATTCAAGGAAGTTGGCTTGCGCCCTACAATCCGTTCATCAACCAGATGGTATTCACTGTTTCCGCCTTGTCGTGCAATGCTGCCCGCATAAAAAACTTCATCCCCCGGACGGAACAACGAGCAGTCCGGTCCCGCCTCTTCAACAATTCCTGCAACATCCCAACCTAAAATTTTAGGAACTTCTTCAACTCTGTCTTTAGGCGCACGTACCTTAGTGTCAACCGGATTGACCGATATGGCGATAACTTTGACCAAAATGTCACGCCCCGTCGCTCTTGGTTTGTCCACAACTACATCTACTAAGCTTTCTGGATTTTCAATTGGAAGGTATCGGGTTAGTCCTACCGCCTTCATTGTAGCCATAATAAACCACATCCTTTCCTTACTAGTATACCCTTTGTAAGGTAATGATTAAAATACTGTTAGCCGTGCCGCCGGCGGTTACAAAAAACGAACAACGCCGATGAAAATGGATTAAGCGCAAATTGTTCCTGAACCATAGCGGCTAATCCGTCAATGGATTTGCGCATGTCCGTTGCGCAATACGATAAAGTTACACGCTCTGTAGTTAGAACATTCATTAGTCTCTATCTCCTATCTTTAAGTAGTAAATAAATAAAGTAAGGTGTACCTAAACCAGCTACAATGATACCAACTGGTATTTCAATAGGTTGAACAATCGTTCTTCCTACTGTATCGGAAATCAGCACTAACATACCACCAATTAGTGCAGTCCCAGGTAGCATCCATTTATGATTTACACCAAGTAGTTGTCTACTCAAATGAGGAGCAACAAGACCTACAAAGCCAATATTTCCACCTACAGCAACACTAGTTGATGTTAGAGCTACGGCATAAACCATTAATATGAACCTTTCAAAGTTAATTCTAACACCCATTTCTTTTGTTAATGTATCTCCTAGTGTAAAAACATTTAATATTCTACTCTTATAAATAACTAATGGAACTAAAAGTAAGATCCAAAACCCCGCAACTTTAACATAGTCCCAATTTGTTCCCCAAACACTACCAGATAGCCATATTTTCACAAACTCATACGTATATGCGTTCATTCTATATGTTAAAAACAACATTAATGCACTAATTCCGCTCCCAACCGCAACACCCACAAGTACTAGGCGATTAGGGGAAAGGTTACCTTTTTTATAACTAATTAAAAAAACAAGGATGGCAGCAAAACTAGCACCAATAAATGCAACTGAAGGTAGAGCCCAGAGAGGAGCAAAATGTACTTTTTCATAAAAATAGGCAATGTATACAACAATAGCTAAGCCTGCGCCTGCATTAATTCCTAAGATCCCCGGATCGGCTAGGCCATTTTGTGAAACACCTTGCATGATAGCACCAGCTAATGCCAACCCAATTCCAATCAGTAACGCCAGTACCATCCGCGGCAATCTTATATTAAATAGAACAATAGCACTATCATCTGTACCATAACCAACTAAAGTAGAAAGTACAAGTTTTGGAGTTAGTGGATAAAGTCCAGTGTTTAAACTTACTAAAAAAGATACGAGTATTAATAAAAATAAGATAGCGAGCGTACCAACCGACTTACGTCGTTTTTGCTCTAATTTTCGTTCGAATTCTGCTATCATATGCTTATCTTCCCTTCTTTTCTAGCTAAATATAAAAAGAACGGGACGCCAATGAGAGAGGTTATAACCCCAGCAGGTGTTTCGTAAGGTGGGTTGACCATACGAGACAATGCATCAGCTGTAAGCATAAAGCAAGCTCCTAATAGTGCAGAACTCGGGACAACCCATCTGTAATCTATACCGACAAAAAAGCGAGTTAAATGAGGAATAATTAAACCAATAAAGCCAATTGGTCCTGAGATTGCAACTGCAGCTCCAGTTAAAATAAATACTGTAATAGCACAAAATGCCTTTATTCTTTTTACTTTAGATCCTAAATTTGCAGCTGTTTCATCACCTAATGCCAGCATAGTTAAATTACGAGATAAAATAATCGCAAGTACTAATCCAGCTATTGCCCACGGTAATAATAATAGCACTTCACTCCATTTTACACCTGCGACCCCTGCAGAATACCAATATAGTACGCTCTGTTGAATACCCAAATATAGTTCTATTCCTTTTCCGAATGCACCTAAAAATGCCCCTGTGGCTGCACCAACAAGGGCTAGTTTTACATGAGAAACATGCCCTGTTAAAGAAACACTAGTAATGGTCCCTACGAAATAAACGAATACAGTCGTAATAGCTGCTCCTAATAAAGAAAACAATATGAAATGGGAGTAAGATAAAGATGGAAAAAATGCGAATGCAACAATAATTGCAAAGCTAGAACCAGCAGATACTCCAAGTGTTCCTGGTGAAGCTAAAGGATTTCTAGTCATTGCTTGCATAATTGTTCCAGCTGCAGCGAAGCAAGCTCCTATTAAAGCAGCAGCTACAGCACGCGGTAAGCGCATTTCTATGATAGTATAATGCTGTACATCTGTTGGATTATAGGCTGTAATTGATTGGAAAATAGTTTGTAAGCCGATATTAGCCGCACCTACTGTAATTGATAAAATAGTACCAACCACTATAAATAAAAGAGTTAAAAAGATGACGGAAAATTTTTTCCGCATCATCTTTTTAACTACTACAGGTTGCATAGTATTTTCGTAAGCTTTATTGTTAATCACGACCAAGTAACTCACTCTCAATTTGATCTAATAGTAGATTGTGCATAATAAGTCCATGACCTGCTTTTCCTGCCTTAATGTCATCAAACACATAGATATTTTCATTTTGAACAGCACTTAAGTTACTCCACAATGGGTTGTTAATTAGCTCTTCATATTTTTCTTTACTTTTTTCTCTTACCTCAAACAATATGATATGATCAGGATTTATTTCTGGTAATTTTTCCATTGCTATTGGTAATTCTAGTTCATTTTCATTAAGGGATGAAGGATAAGTCATTCCTAGCTCATCATATATCAGTGTCCCTACATGAATGTTCTTTCCTAGTACTCGATATTCCTTGTCTGTTACTTTTAAAAGAAGAATAGATTCACCTTTGAACTCTTTCTCTAAATCTTGCTTTACTTCTTCTACTCGATTATCAAACTGGGCTAACTTTTCATTAGCTAAATCCGTCTTCCCAAGAGCATCGGCTACAAACATAAATGTTGTTCTCCAGTCACCTTCCATATCTGACTGAGGTAGAACGATAGTAGGGGCTATTTTGTTTAAAGCATCAAATGGTTTAACGTGATTTTTCTCTTCTCCAAACATTACTTCTGGCTTTAACATAAGAATTTTTTCTAAGTTTGGTGAAGGTGGCTGACCAATATTTTCAGTTCCATTTAATAATTCAGCCATATAAGGCTCAAAGTCTCCTTCTCCACGAACTACTGTTCCTATTGGTTGAACACCTAATGATAAAACATGGTCTGCAAAATGCGGGGTCAACGTCACTACTTTTGTAGCATTTTTCGGTATACTAGCTGTACCCATAAAGTGTTTTACTTCTATGTATTCGTTTTCCGTCTCAGTACTTGCTAATTCCGTTTCTACATTTTGTTCCTCCTCCTTTACTTCTTCAACAGGTTTACTAGCTGTGTTACCACAAGCCGTCAAAGAAAAAGTAAGGAATAAAAATAAACATAAATTAAATAATAAAGATTTTTTCACTTATAAACACTCCTACCTAAGATTTGATAACTACCTGTTTTTGAATATAGTTGATAATGATTATCAATGTCAAGATCTTTTTTAAAAAAATTTTTACAGCTGCAAAATAACAACGTCAATTTAATCTTTTTGTCTTTTGGATCCGAAACGTAGATATCAGTTCTGGTGTCATCCGGGAAAATGCATATTCGGAGTTATCCGGTGAATCTAAATGGCGAGTTTCAATTTCAATGTGTTCAATCTTTTTAATTTTTCGCCTTACTAAGAGAGCTGTCAAGTGCCTCACTTGACAAAAGCTTTTGAACACATGTATAAATATTGTATAATGTTTGTATAGGTAATTGCTTTTTTGTATAAGCTTTCGCTGATTCAAGAAAGGAGAGGCATTTGAATCGGCGGAACAACCCATCCCCGCGGCGATACCCCCATCATTGTATTGTTCGGGCAGCGGGTGGCAGAGCGGATTATTCGGGTAAGCCAAGCAAGAAAATTTGAAGCGAGGCGGCCTTTCGATTGTCATCGGTGCAGCCTCCTTGGCAAGCTGCAAGCTTGTGCATTGATAAAACTTCTTATTGTATTTTTGTAGAGGTAGCTTTGTATAAACCATGTTTCGGAGGGGGGGAAATAAAAATTTATGTACAGTATTAAAAAAGTATCTGAGCTACTTGACATTCCAGCCGTCACCATCAGAGCATGGGAAAATCGTTACCACGCCGTCACCCCCATGCGAACAGAGGGCGGTCACCGGCTATATAGCGAAGCTGATATTGAAACGTTGAAATGGATCAAACATCAAACTGAAGGAAAAAACATGAAAATCAGTGAAGTCGTTCGCTTGCTCCAGCAGAAGAAGCCGGCTTCCCGGGCCATCGATCACACAAAGCAACCTCTTCACCACCGAGAAGATTTAATCGACAGGCTGTATCAAAGTTTTATTCATATCAATGGCGAGCAAGCGAATGAAATCATCGACTTCGCCTTTTCACTTCAAAACTTCGAGGAAGTCTTTCACAGCATATTGGCACCTGTCTTATACCGAATCGGGGAGCAGTGGGAGGTCGGCTCGGTTACGGTCGCTCAGGAGCATTTCGCGTCTCAGCTGGTGCTTCAACGCTTTCATCAGTTTTTTCGGGTCTTACCTGTTCACTACCGGTACTCAAGGGCACTGGCATTTTGTCCGGAAGGGGAACACCACCAGATAGGACTCATGCTCTTCGGCTTATTCTTACGGAATAAAGGAGTCGACGTGATTTACTTGGGTCCTAATACACCGTATGCGGGACTCGCTGAATTAATTGAATTGAAAAGCGTCTCCAATGTCGCGGTTTCGATCTCCCACTCCAAGTATATTCCGGAGCTGGAGCAATGGGTAAACGAGTGTTTAGAGCGATTCCCCGACATTAATTTCATCCTTGGCGGGAACGGCCTGCAGCCGTGTCCGAGATCTCTTCAGCCCTTTGTGCTCGATGCCGAACATCAGGCTTGGGAGGTGTGGTTTCAAACCACTATGAGATAAAAAGGAAGATATGCAGCAATACTCTACATTGAGGATTTGTATAACGTTGTCTAATATCAATATATCGAATATATAAGAGGGTTATGAAGACCAACCTTTACTTGGATGCTTGGGATAGTCGCAGCTAGCAGCGTAACCGAATGACTATTTTGTTAGTTGGTTTTTTTATTTTTAAATAAAACATCTTAATTTGAAAGGTCGATAAGAAAAGATGACTATCCATAAAAACAAGCTAATGTTTTTGTTATCCTTAGGCACAATTGTACTTAGTCTTATTGTCCACTTACTGCACAGAGAGTTCAATCTTATTGGACATACAATGATGATGGAAGGTATATCAGCAGGCCATGTTGTAACCCAACAGTTCCCCTTGGCTCTAAACATTATATTTGTTACTCCAATTGCTTTATTAGGAATTGCTTATTTCATTTATCGTAAACAAGCCGATCATTCACTTATTCCTCTTCTTAATACGATATCTTTAACCTTCTCCAGCATATCTATAATTGCAGGTGGAGGAGGAATGGTTGAGTTCCACTTCTCTATTTTCATGGTCGCGGCTCTTATTGCTTATTACGAAGATATTAAGCTCATTGCAACAATGACTGTTATTTTTGCATTACAGCACATCTTAGGATTTTTCCTTATGTCTGAACTGGTTTTTGGGGTGTCCAATTACCCTTTTGCCATGTTGATAGCTCACGCATTTTTCTTAATTCTGACATCCTTTGCTATAAGCCTCCAAATTATCTCTAAGAAAAAAATCACATCAGCATTAGAAGCCGAGAAAGCAATAAAGCAAGCGGAAATTGCAAACCTTCTTATAACGGTCAAAAACCTCTCCAAAGAATTAGAACAAACTTCTATAGTCGTTTCAGCAGAATCCGAACAACATATCGTCGCAAATAATGAAATGATGGTTTCCTTCAAGGAAGTTTCCAGCGGTCTTGATGCCCAGAGCGAGTCACTTAGCAGCATGGAAACAAGTCTGCAAAAGATTAACCACATGATTAATGATAACTCTCAAGCCTTTTCTGAACTTGACAATAAAGCTTCTACAACAGAAAAAATAATGAAAAGCAATCAAGATAATTTTGATGCCTTGTTCGGGCAAGTTCAGATTGTATCAAATGTAATAAATAGAGCAACGAGCACCATGCAGTCTTTAAACGAATCTTCTCATTTAGTGGACAATATTATAACTACTATTCAAGAAGTATCCAACCAAACCAATTTATTGGCGTTAAACGCTTCGATTGAGGCGGCACGGGCTGGAGAATATGGCAGAGGGTTTGCGGTCGTTGCAGGAGAAATCCGGAAATTAGCAGAAAGTAGTCATAGGGCAACAGAAGAAATCAGGGATATTTTAAGAAATATCCAGAATGTAAGTAAGGAAACCGTATCTCAAATTGAAGTTGGAAGGCAATCGTCAAACCATACGGTTCATCTTGCGGAATCATCTCTATCCAGCTTTCAGGAAATTAAACAAGCTATTAATATAATGATTCAAATTATAGCGTCTCTTAACGAATCAGTTAAACAGATTGAATTCCAATCACAAGAAATCTCTAATGAAATGACAAACATTTCGGCAGTTACCGAAGAAAGCGTGGCTTCGATGCAAGAGCTATACAGCATTACTGAGACCCAAATGAATGCATCTAATCACGTTAATAGAGAGTTACTTCGCCTGAAAGACCTCTCGATGACTTTACAAAATAAATTTGCTCTGTAATCAATACCCCGATAAGGCACGGTAATGAACGGCTCCCCATACACCTAATCGGACCAGTGGGCGGAGGTGATGAGCTGGAAACCGCCGCTGCATCATTAAAGAGACTGCCGCGGCAGTTCCTATTTAAAACTAATGGCTCCGCAGATGAATAGATCATCTTGCGGAGCCAATTGATGTTGAAGGGTATATTATGATGTTCGGCCAGCCAATACCGGTGATAACCCCACTTTTCCGCGTGCTGCGCAAGATCGAGAGAATTGCGAAACGACTCGGCAGGGCTTCCGCCTTTAACGATCGGAGAGAGATCAAGCACGGAGAACGCGATCGCCCCATGCGAAGAGAATACTTTCGTGTTCAATTTCAATCTATCTAAAACAGCTGCGGTAGCCAAAAATAGCAGAAGTATCTCATTAAAATCGTTCGGCAAATCCATGAAGTGAATCACTAAAATTAATGCTGTCATTGGAAATAGGAGCAGTAGATCTATGTTCGATTTTCGCCTGCATTTCTTTTGAACACATAATATAGGCCCGAGTCACTAGACTCATTTAGAGTGTAGACTTTCCACAAATTTCTGATTCCCCAGCAAACCTCTGAATATCCCCCTCTTTTGTTGTGCCAGTTGCGAGAAAACACCGGTTTGCGCAACTACTCCACGATCCAGTACAATAACCTGATCCGCATTTCTAATGGTTGACAATCGATGTGCAATTACAATAATTGTAATTTTTCCCTTAAGCTTATCAAGCGCCTCTTGAATCGTTGCTTCATTTTCTGTATCCAACGAGCTCGTTGCTTCATCCAGTATAAGGATGGAAGGTTTCCGGACAATCGCCCTAGCAAGAACAAGCCTCTGGCGTTCTCCACCCGAAAGTCTGATACCCCGGTCTCCAATGACGGTATCCAAGCCTTCAGGAAGCCTGCTTACAAACTCTAAGGATGCTGAAAATTCCAAAGCCTCCCAAAGCTCCGATTCCGTTGCATCCGGCTTAACCAAAAGCAAATTTTCTCTAATGCTGGAATGAAACATGAACGGCTCTTGTGGAACATAGCTGATGGATTTCCTTATAGAAGTATAATGATAACTCGAAAGCGGTACATCGTCGATCAAAGTCTGTCCCCGTTCGGGCACGATCAATCCCATCAATATATCTACAAGCGTGCTCTTCCCCGCTCCCGAACGCCCGACAATAGCTGTCATTCCATTCGCCGGAATATAGATACTAATATCTTGGAGCGAATAAGTAGATTGCTCAGTATTATATCGGAAGTATACATTACGGCATTCGATTCCCCGCACAATCCTAATGGGTTCAACTTCCTGATTGGTTTCTATTTCTTCTCCCGCTTCCTTACATTTATCATGAAAACAGATTAGTGACGTGAAAGTCGGAATGATCGAAGATATCTTCTCAATATTGGACTGTATTCCCGTAACCCTGGGCCATAAACGAGCGAAAATAACGATAATTAATAAAAAATATCCCGGCTGCGAGTGAAACATTTCAATAGATAAAAAAATAAAAGCGGAGATGAGTACCGCAGACATAATTTTATAGAAGGCTTGTGATGAGGTGTACAGCCTCATATATTCGATTTGTTCCTGCATCATACTGTTTGTGATCAGACCAAACCACTTTAAGCGGCTTTCCTCTAAGTTGTTGCTCTTAATATCCTTTATACCATTCATCTGCTCTGTGATTCCCGCGAGATAGCTTTGCGCCAGCTCAGAGGTCTCAGAGCCAAGCACGCGGGCTTTTCGAATAAATTTTCGGGCATATACAGCAAGAACGAGGCCTGACGATATGATAAAAAGGGTCATATTCGGCGAAATCCAGAAAGCAATCCCGATCTGAACGATGGTAGAAATGGAGGACGATAAGAATTCGAATAATAGATTGATGCCCACGCTTATTCGCGCAATTTCGGAGGTGAGCACATTAACATGGTCCGATTTTCTGGACTTAATGTAAAAATTCCAGTCCGCCTTCAATAAAGCTGTATAAGTTTCTAGCCGTAACTGCCGAATGAACCCGGTTTGAATACGAATATTACGGATTGATAAATTGCGTTGCAGCAACGTTTGTCCGACTACAAGCATGATATAGACGATAAAAATCACGGTGAGATTCATACTTAAGGAAAGCCCTTCAAGCCTAGCTAACCCTTCCGTTATAATCGAATTTCCCTCACTGAAATTGATAAGGCCGCTTATCTTAAGCAAGGGAATAAGTGCAAGGAGCCCTACTCCTTCAAGAAATCCTACAAGGACCATTGCTATCAGATTGAAGTATAGAATTCTTCCGGCATAAGAATGGAGCTTTCCTATAAAGTAAAGGATTGATTTCATTGGAGTGTCCCTCTCTGCTTAAAATAACCCTTCAGCTTTCTCCATGCACACAAAAGGGGGCGTAAAGGAAAATATAAAAAATGGATTTTTTCCGGCAACGGAAGTGTTTTATGGTCAATCGGGTAAGGATAGAGAAAACTTAAAATAAAAAGGGCTTTTTGCGGTGCGGACTTCAGGGAGAACAAATACTGTTTGTGATATCTTGACACTCGTTGGGGCAGAGGTTCGTTATGTAGATTGATCATTTCCTTTAAATAGAACAATGCTTCCTCTGCTAGTTTTAATGACCTGTGACCTCTTGTAAATCTCGTTACAGGCGTCGGCAATGAGGTGCCTAGTAGTTTTGAAGTCAAAATAAGGGCCTGCCCCACAACATTGGTAAAGCCGGATGCATGAACACGATTGGCGCATTGACGCCAATCCACATCTTGTTTTGTCATTCGATCAATATCAATCAGCCACCTCAGACGAGACCAACCGTGCCGCGCACCGTGGCACACGAGAAACAAAAATAAATCTTCATTCCCTAAAAAATATATAGGGGAGCTGTGCTGGGAGCTTTTTTGTTTGCGTTCCCATAATTCATCAAAAGCCGGCTCCTTCGTCGGTCCGGGATGTAACCTCCAATGAAGCTCAATCTTGTATTTCAATTCCGGATGAAAATAGGTGACATGGTGATGTCTCCACTTCCAATCCCCTAGAATGGTTTGAATATAATTATCTTTTGAATACCCGATGCTTTCTAAAAGCCTTTCCCCCTTTTGAAGGTCTTCTATTGGGATTAACAAATCCAGGTCGCTCGAAGTTCGAAGCGACAGATCGCCGTAAAGCAGGGAAGCGAGCACCGGGCCTTTCAAACATAGTGAGCGGATTTGGTGTTCTTTAAATAAAACATTAATGCGTTCCAATTCCCCCGCTAATGCCAGCATTTGAACAGCATTTCTTTGGTAGTGCTCCTGAAGCCTCCCGATCAAGGAAGTTGGTATCCATTTTCCGTCTATGCTCTTCAATTTTGTATAAAGCAGCGAAGTGACACGGTGGTGCCTTGCAAGCTGAAAAACCTGCTCCCAATCAACTGTAGAAAACCAGCGGCAGTCTTCAGCTGCTTTTCCGTCATGTCCCTGCTTCAGAATATGGAGTAATAGCTGCATTTCGTTTGGGAACGTATTCCAATTATTAGGATGGGAGACATACGAAGCGAACATCGCTGCCACCGAGAAGTTTTCCATCACTTCCGATCCAGTGATATAATAAGGACCGCTTCGCAGCCAGGCGTGGGCAATCATTTCTCCGTTGTCGTCTTTGGCAGTGCCCAGATACAACGTACTCTGGATGTTTCGCCTCTTGAGCATTTTCATAGCAGCCATAGCTCTAACCAAACATTTACTTTCCCAAAATGTATGACGGCTTATCAGATCAATGACCTCGGTGACTTGGTTCAAGGCAGGCATAACTCCCCGTTCCTCAGCGGATGACGTGTCATGCATTAGAGTGCCTAAATGGGGAGCCACCTTGGCGAAGGGTAACGCTATGGCTAAGCGGGAAATTCCTAAATAAAAAAAAGCTTCTGCATATAGAAGCTTTTTCTCAGGTGCCAACAGAATCAGCTTCCAAATCATACTCCCTAATCTCATGCTTCACTCTTCTCCTACTTGAATTAAATTCTCCACTCTTAATTGTTCGAGGAAGGCTATCACCTGGTTTTGACATTCCTGTTCTTCGAGGCCATAGGCTAAAATAAAATGATTGACAATCGCAGCAACGGAGACCGGCTCCCTAGCCATATCCCAGATTTCCCCTCCCGATTTTCCCAAATTATAGTACTTCCCATTCTGGATGTTCATCATCACCCGATCGCCGTCCATATTGCTTTCAAGGTTTCCTCTCCCTTGCAGCACCCAATGCTCTAATGAAATATTCTCATTCATGATCATTTATGTCGCCCCTTTTAATCGCTTCAGTATGTAAGACACTAGTTCATGTGCCGTGAACCGGCTGATAGGCCGCAACAGATGATAAACATCGATTTTATCCGATACAGCGGAGTTTATATGAAAATGCCAATCCATAAGGCCTAAAGGCGAAAGCAGAAAGTTCCGGTAGGTATGATCAAATAGCATCTGAAGCCGCTCGAATTTAGGTACCAATTGACATTCGATTTCCGAATTCTCTGTCTTCTGAAGTACAAAGATACCGGCGAGAGGAAGCGGTTCGGAAGAAAACTGTGACCGTACAGGAACCGAGTATTTTTTTTCCCGATCAAAGACGGGGCGATACTTATCCGTTTCCATACCGAATGCTTGAAGACTTTCCTGCCACAGCTTCTGCTGTGCATATGCTGGTGTGACTGCCAGGGCATTCCCTTCGGTGAGGGATACGGCAATTACGTCATCACTTACCAGAGAGTAGCCCCGTTGCAGGAAAGCTGATGCCAATGTGGATTTACCCGCCCCGGAATCCCCAATCACCGCATATACCTGTCTATCGATCACGATTGCACTTCCGTGCAGAGGGAGTACCTTTCTCTGCATTAAGAGTACACCCATACATGTACCGAGCAGGTACAGACGAATTTTTCCTTCATCCGCTCCTGTCTTGGGAGAAATCGTTATCGAAGTACCACACTCGATTAAGAACGTGACTGTATCCTCAATGTGAAACATAACAAAGGTATCCTTCACTACGAACCGTTCATTGGGAACCGCCAGTCGGGACCATAGGTCCGTTAAATCGCCCATTACAATCTCGACGTCCGGTGTAGCTTGCTCTATGCTTTCCGACAGCTCCGGCAGCGGGCAGCTACTTGCAATTTTAAGTCCAAAGGCTTCATATACGACCTTCTTTTTCACAGCTATCATGTTGAATTACCTCCGAATGAGTGTTGTACGCCTCTACTTCTGGTCTAACGAAGTGTTAGAGGCGTACAACTGCCATTAAATCATTGCTTAAGAGTCTAGGTCATCCCCACCCGTCACGCCATCATGATTCTTCGAGGATTTTCCATGCATTGTCATTCTGATGTTTAATTCTTTCAGTTCTGGTTTTACCCACTCTTTTTCGAGCTTCTGGTCCATATGTTCACCTCCTTTCAAGTGCTTTGTTTTATAAATCTATTGACTATAAGACTTCTTATCAACAAGCTGAATTCTTCACTGTACACAAGCTCCGGCTTGGGTTCACCTTTAATTTTTTCTATAGCTGCCAGCACCATTTTCATATTTATTAATTCATTCATGGTTGAATCCCTGCTCATCTGCTGTAACTCATCAATAAAAGCGTTCCATGATACAGCCATCCGGTGAACGCCGTCCGCCCCTTGAATCCCGCGAACTCGCTGGTTTAATCTGACCTGATCAGGTAAGAGTTCCTTGGTTGCTCTCCGGATCAGGGACCGGTCCATTCCCGACTGAACATATTGGTCCTCTGGAATCGACAGACAAAACCGGATGACGCGAAGATCATTTGTAGGATCCCGATCCCACAGGCCGTAGCGTAGGGATAACTTTGTCGTGTATGTGCCCGTAATATTCCAGTGAAATAGCTGTTCGAAATGTTTCCTTCGAAATTCGCTCCATGATATTGATTCTGTGTCGTTATAATCGATTGCACGAAGGTAATCGAAAACTCCGGTCCTCTTTGCAAAATCCGCATTAATCAACAATGATTGGGGGTTTCGTTCAATATCCTTAACTGGAAACAGGTTCCTTCGAACAGCCGCCCAAATTCTCGACTTAGGTACACCGGTATTTTGGCTGTAGAGAGATAATTCACGGTAAAACCGAATCCATCTAAGTCTCTTGAATAACGATGCTTGGTACTCCGGTGCATGCCCCCAAGAAATCGTAGCATTCCCTCTTTGCCCGGTTAGAAGGATACCCGCACCCTGACGATGGGCCGTTTCAAAGATCCCTTTAAGCCAATGACAGTTTGCGAAAAACTTATAAGGCATTTCCATTATGTCCAGCCAATCGTCGATCTCGGAGTAGGGGGTTCGCTCCTCAAAAGATAAGTAATGATCCGAAATGTTTCCAACGTGCCGTACAATGCTTTGAATATACGGCCTTTCATCCGCGATTCTGTTTTTTTTGGTCCAATCTTCAAAGCCGTCGACAGGCACATAGCTGTAGGTGTACAACGTTTTATTGGCCTTCTGCAGAACAGGCGCGGCAAATCCGATGATTGAACCGGAATCCAGTCCCCCGCTTAAATGTGCTCCAACTTCGCGATAAGTACGCAACCGCGCCGAAATGGCATTCCCAAATACTTCTTTAAAAGCTTCTTCATACTCCCCATTCGTTTTTAGCTTTAATTTCTTTTCATCGTCAGGCAGCGTGGAGTACCTGTTCAAACGAATGGAGCCGTTACTTACAATGATCGTATGGGAAGGTGGGAGTTGTCGGATATTAGTATAGACGGTGCTATGTACGTCAGCCGCATCCACCATGGACGAAATTGCTAGAAACTGCGCAAGCCACTGTTCATTTAACGATCGATCTATATCAGGCAATGTTAAAAGAGGTTTGATCGTTGTACTAAAACAAAAGCCGCCCCCATGTTGGTAGTAATACAAAGTTCGGGCTCCGGAGAAGTCCCTTGCTCCGAAAAGCCGCTTCCGATTTCCATCCCAGATCAAAAAACAGAAGTCGCCAACTAAATAGGCGGGCGTTTCATCCCCCCACATCTCGTAAGCAAGCAGGATCAGCTCACTGTCAGTCATTTTATTTCTTCTCGCATGATCTACGTTCAACCTCAAAAACAGTTCATGACGATTGTCGATAATAGCATCTGCCGTAATCGCCAACACTCTGGTTTCATCAAAGTAAGGCAGCCGCTCGCCAACCGATTCAGGAGTAATCCATTGCGCATGGCAGCCTAGAAATACTTCGCCGTTATGCCAGGTTCCTGTACTGTTGCATGGAAATCTCTGAAACTGCTCCATCAGTCTTATCCCCTGATCAACCATCCCAGGATCGGGAGCCATGCTATATATTCCGATTATCGCGCTCATCGTATCCGTCCTAGTCATTAAATTAATCGCCGCTGTTCTTATTAAAGAACAAACTATATAGACTGAATTAAAGAACTGCATTTTGAAATGCTATATAGATTGTTTTATCCCTCATCCATCACCAAATTACTCATGGTTTCTAAGTTGCTATATTCTTTTTCATTAAAATAGGTCAAAAATCGGCGTAATTCATCAGCTGCATGCTCTACCGTTCTAGAATACGACTGAATTACTTTCACGACGTGATCTATCGAAAAAGATGTTTTGTGGTAGCCCATCATTCCGATCAGATGCAACTTAATAAGTGAAAAATGCAATACCAGCAAGACATATTCCTCAAACATGTCCCGTTTGCTCGGAAACAGGTTCTTGAAAACGTAGTTCACCAAAAAATTCTCCAGTATGTATCCGTGCTGTAACATAAACGGAGCAAACAGACTTTGATTGAATTGACAATAAAGTTCCAAAGTCTCTTCCGTTAAAGATTCACCCGTAAATCGAATCCCATCTAGAGCTTCCAACAAGCATTGAAGATATCTTTGATCCTTAACACCTGCAAACAAACGCATATCAATTAATTTTCTAAGGATTTGAAGCCTCTTCCCTGAGGATCGCGGAAATTGTGGAAGACGGTGTACAATACTCCCGTCTTGGATATCACGTTCAAATGAAGAAATAAACAAAGGAATATTCTTCGGATCTTCCGTTTCGAGACGTTCTTTAAGATGTGAGAGGAACATCCCCAAGAAAAGTATTCTTTGATTCAAAGAAAAGGACCGGTTCTGCAATAGTTTAATCGTAAATGCACGTAGTTCCAGAAAGTGAAGTTGTTGCTTAAGCACTGTCTCCTCAGTTGTACTCATTGTCGTCATAACCAAATGCCGTTCGTCTTCCGACTCATCCAGTTTCTCAAACCGTATACCTTCTGGATTTAGCAATACTAAGCGGGCCGCTTCCGGGCAAGAAACTGTCGCCGACCTCTCATAAGCACCGTTTACTACATTGGAAACGCGGGGATATGTTACACAAAGGTTAGAAAGGTGCTCCTCCCCTTTTTGCGCATGAATGCTGCACAATCTATCTTGGTTGAGGAGAGGACAGTATGAATCTTTATTAAGCATAATTTCCGCGTAATTCTCTTGGCACCTTTTAGAGGTTAGTTTCTTTATATGTTGAAAAATCGTATGATCTTCTCCCTGAACATATGCTTCCTCATATTTCTTATACGTTTTCTTATCAATGGTAATCTGCCAACCCGAACAGCAGGTATCCTCGCAGGCAGATCCAAGGCAGGAGAATTGTTTCATGTAATGAGGACTAACCACTGTTCTACTCTGCATATGCGTTGTTACCCACCTCGATTTATTCGTTATTAATTACATTGTTGTTCTTTATAAAGAATTATATTTCAACAACCGTTTTTTGTAAAGCAATAATATCAATAGAAGTTGAAGTTGATAATTCGGGGTGGCTTTGTCTTATCTTTTCCTGCTGTATTTTATTGCTGCAATGGGTACTTGTGATGATAGGGGAAATGGGTTATCTGGCCGTGATTCCAGCATTCGCTTCTAGAGTAGGGGAAAATTCCATTATGCCTGCCTGGTGAACATATAATATTGGGTAATCGGTCAAATTCTTATGATTGGGGATTGGATGAAGCGTTGGGCGGTGTACGCGTAGAAGACATCATCGCATCATAAATTTGCGTCATTTGTGATACGGTTCTCCGTACCATCCATAAAGCGAAACTATTCCGAAAACAAAAAGAAACCGTCTCTTGGTAAATGGAATAGCCATTTACGAAAGAAACGGTTGTCTTTATATTACTTGATGACGACGTATTCCAAGTTAACCAGCTTGGCGTAGGTCACGATTTGGTCTGTCGTCAAGTTCAATGAAACAACGGTATGGTGGCCGCCGCCATTCTCGATCCAAGCCTTCACTCCGTCCTGGAAGTTCGGTTTCACAGTCCACAAGACGCGAGCGACGGGAAGGTTCGGAGCCGGAACCGTCGGCTCGAATGCGGAAACTTCATTGATCAGCAATTTATAATGAGAGCCGAAGTCCGCCATGGATACGACGACGCCTTCGCCGGCTTTGCCGTCGAATACGAGACGCGCCGGATCTTCGCGGTCGCCAATTCCAAGCGGCGAAACAATAATTTTCGGCTTGTTACTTGCCAAGGACGGATCGACCTCTAGCATATGAGATTGCAGGATAGCTTCTTGACCGGCCGCCATCTCGTACGTGTAATCCTCCATAAAGCCCGTGTTTTGATTGCGGCTCATTACCTTCAGCAAGCGGTCAAGCGCTGCAGTCTTCCAGTCGCCTTCGCCGGCAAAGCCGTAACCTTGCGCCATCAGACGTTGGACGGCAAGACCCGGAAGCTGTTTCATGCCATGCAAATCTTCGAAGTTCGTCGTAAAAGCGTTATAACCTTTTTCGTCCAAGAAACGTTTGAGGGCGATTTCATAGCTTGCTTGAATTCTGACGCTCGCTTCCCAAGCTTCCTTGCTGTTCGTGCCGTAATCGAATTCGTAAAGCTCCGCATATTGGGCCATCAGATCATCAATTTCCTGCTCCGTAACGGCATTTACGTATTGCACGAGGTCGCCGATGCCGTAGTAGTCCACAGTCCATCCGAATTGAATTTGAGCCTCGACCTTGTCGCCTTCCGTTACGCCAACATTGCGCATGTTGTCGCCAAAACGAGCGACTTTGATATTAAAGCTTTCGTTATAAGCAACTGCTACGTCCATCCAATCCGCAATCTGCTGCTGCACTTCCGAACGCTCCCAGTAGCCTACGACGATTTTATTTTGTTTCTTCAGACGGGCATTAATGAAGCCGTATTCGCGGTCGCCGTGAGCAGCCTGGTTCAGGTTCATGAAGTCCATGTCAATCGTTGCCCAAGGAATGCTTTCATTGAACTGGGTTGCCAAGTGAAGCAAAGGCTTTTGCAGCAATTTTGTACCGCGAATCCACATTTTTGCAGGTGAGAACGTATGCATCCACGTAATGATACCCGCCACCTCGTCGCGATAGTTGACCTCTTTCATGATGCTTGTAATTTTATCCGCACTGACAGCCAGATCCTGCAAGACAATCGGATAAGGGAGCACACCGCTGTTATTTAAGGCATCAGTCATCGTCTGCGCGTGAGCTTTTACTTCAGCCAGCGCTTCTTCCCCGTACAGATGCTGCGAACCTACGACAAACCAAAACTGTTTAGCTGCTGTTACTGACAATTTAATCATCCTCTTTTCTGTATTTAATAATGGGTAAGGCTATTATTTCTGCCCGTAGTAGGCATCTTTCCCGTGCTTCCGAAGATAGTGTTTATCCAGAATGCCTTGAGGCAGCTCTTTGGCAAAATGGTTCAATTGCCGCGCGTACAAATTCATTTTGCAAACTTCCTCCAGCACGACGCTGTTGACGACCGCCGACTTCACGTCTTTCCCCCAAGTGAAAGGTGCATGCCCCTGGAGCAGTACGGCCGGGATCGCCATAACATCCAATCCGCGCTTCTCGAACGTTTCGATAATAACGTGGCCCGTCTCCGCTTCGTACCCGCGGTCAACCTCCTCTTGGTTCAAGAACCGCGCGCAAGGTACGGCTCCATAGAAGGTATCCGCATGTGTCGTTCCCATGACGGGTACATCGAGTCCCGCTTGCGCCCAGATGGTTGCCCAGGTCGAGTGGGTATGTACGATGCCACCGATTTGCGGATATCGCTTATACAATACGGCGTGAGTCGCGGTATCGGAGGAAGGTCTCAGGTCGCCCTCGACCACCTTACCGTCGAGATCCAAAACTACCATGTCGCTCGGCTTCATTTTTTCATAGCTTACTCCGCTCGGTTTGATCACGAACAGGCCGCTTTCCCGGTCGATGGCGCTTGCGTTGCCCCAAGTGAATTTTACGAGGCCGTGCTTCGGCAAATCCAGATTCGCTTGATATACCTCTTCTTTCAATTGTTCTAACAACCTTAGTCCCTCCTGTTCTCTAGCAGATGGTCTACAGCCGCCTGTTCAATGGCAAGCCCTGCTTGGTATCGTTTGATGAATGCTTGGAATCCTACGACATCCGCATGATCAGGAGCAATCTCCTGCTCTTCCGCATCTTTAAAGACTTTCTGCTCAAGGAAGTCCTCTAGGCTCTCTTCTTGACCCTTGTTGATCATGTAAGATGCCAGAAGCGCCATGCCCCATGCCCCGCCTTCGCCGGCCGTCGACATGACCGAGATCGGTACGTTCAGCGCAGCGGCTAAAGTCTTTTGTCCAACGACAGGGGTCTTGAAGAGGCCGCCATGAGCCAAGATGCTGTCAATGGCCACCTGTTCGTTTTCAGTCAAAATGTCCATTCCGAGCCTCAATGCTCCGAAAGCAGCGAATAAGTGCGTTCGCATAAAATTAGCCAGATTAAAGTTGCTTTCAGGCGAGCGAACGAACAACGGCCTGCCTTTGTCGATTCCCGTAATATTTTCGCCCGAGAGATAACCGTAGCTAAGCAATCCGCCTCCATCCGGGTCGGCTTCCAATGCCTTATTCAACAGCACACTGAACAATTTGCCGGAATCTACGCCGTATCCCATGGCTTCGGAGAATTCACGGAACAAGCCCATCCAATCGTTGAGATCGCTGGAGCAGTTGTTGGCATGCACCATGCCGACCGGACTGCCATTCGGCGTCGTGACCATATCGATCTCTGGGTAAACCTTGGATAATTCCTTCTCCAATACAATCATCGCAAAAACGGAAGTGCCCACGGAGATGTTTCCCGTACGCTTCCTGACACTATTCGTCGCAACCATACCTGTGCCGGCATCGCCTTCCGGAGGACATAGCTGAATACCGGGTTGCAGATCTCCGGCCGGGTCAAGAATGGCGGCTCCCGCCGAAGTTAGTTCACCAGCCTGCTCGCCGGAGAGATTCACTTTGGGAAGAAGACCCTCAAGCTTCCATGGATAGCCTTTGGCCGCGATTAATTCATCGAATTGCTTAACCATCGTTGGATGGTAGTCATGGGTTGACTCATCTATAGGGAAGATGCCGGAAGCATCTCCAATTCCGATCACTTTATTGCCGGTCAGCAGCCAGTGGATATATCCGGCTAACGTCGTTACAAAATCAATGCGAGTCACATGTTCCTCTTGGTTTAATATCGCTTGATACAAATGGGCAATACTCCAGCGCTCGGGGATATTAAATTGGAACAAGTCCGTTAGTTCCCTTGCTGCCGCGCCGGTCGTTGCATTGCGCCAAGTCCGAAACGGAACTAGCAGCTCACCCGTACTGTCGAACGCCATATAGCCGTGCATCATAGCGGAAAACCCGATCGAACCGACGGTCCGGATGGTGACTCCGTAATTCCGTTCGACTTCCTGCTTCATTTCACGATAAGCGGTTTGGAGGCCTGTGATAATATCCTTCTGGTTGTATGTCCAATATCCGTCTTTCAACTGATTTTCCCACTCAAAGCTTCCCGATGCGATGGTCTCGAAACGACGATCGATCAACACCGCTTTGATCCGCGTAGATCCAAATTCGATACCTAGGGAAGTTTCTCCCTTAGTTATCGTTTCTTTCAAGTCTACTTGATTCATGGTCACATATATCCCCTCTCTGTTCGCGGTTTACATAGAAATTCGATCCCTATATTGGCTGCTTCCCGATCGAATCGGCCACTTGATGAGATATCCGGAAGGTTTCGACCGAAATAAAGCGGTTTCATTTACCGACAGTTTTAGTATATTTTCTGTACGTACATTTGTCAACAGATACTAATAGTTATACTAACATAAGGAGATGCACCGACTTTACTCGTCTGATTATGGTGCTTTCCTATTGATAACCATGGAATTTGTACTGTTAGAATTGAAAATAGTGCCATTTCATTTGCATTTCACGCAATTCATGCTAAAATATGTACGTATAACTTTTCGAACAACGATGAAAGAAGTGGATGGCATGAAGCCAAAATACCAGCTCATTATTGAAGATATCAAAAGTCATATTCTCTCCGGAACGTACAAAGCAAGCGAGAAAATCCCTTCTGAGTCCGCTTTGCAGGAGAGCTATAACGTTAGCCGGCAGACGGTTCGAAAAGCCATTCTGGAGTTATCGAACGAGGGGTTCCTGCGAAGTGAGAGGGGATCCGGCACGTACGTCAGCAGCCAATACCGGTCCAGAACGGGTGCCAAGGCCATAAATAAAACGATTGGTGTCATCACAACCTATATCTCAGATTACATCTTCCCCTCCATTATCCGCGGCATTGAAAGCCGATTAAATGAAGATAACTATTCCTTGCTGTTAGCCAGTACTAATAATGATATCTCCCAGGAAAAAAAGGCGTTGGAAATGATGCTGTCCTACGGCGTGGATGGACTGATTATAGAGCCTACCAGAAGCAATGTATACAACCCTAATATCGCCTACTACCTGTCTTTTAAGGAGCAGGAGGTTCCGTTCGCAATGATCAATGCCTATTATGAAGAATTGGAAGTCCCTTTCTTCTGTCTGGATGACGTGCAATCGAGCTATCTCGCAACCCGAGAGCTGATTGACAAAGGACATACTCACATCGGCATTATCGCGAAAATGGATGATTTGCAAGGCAAGCTTAGAATGAAGGGATTTATCAAGGCTCTTGGGGAAGCCAAATTGCGGTTCCAGCACGAGCATGTGCTTTCTTTCGATACGGAGACGAAGTCGGACCTGTCCGCTAACTTGGAAGTGTATCTGAACGATAATCGGGATGAATTGACGGCGCTTGTTTGTTACAACGACGAGGTAGGTTTGGAAGTGTTACATCTCTGCAGAAAACTGGGGATTTCGATTCCGGACGAGCTGTCCATTATTGGCCAGGACAATTCATATTTCGCCAAAAACGCGAATATCCAACTAACGACGCTGACGCACCCCCAAGAACAAATGGGACGCGACGCAGCGGACTGGGTCATTAAAAATTTGCAAGGCAAAAAGGACTTACCCATCAATACCTACTACCAGCCCGTATTAATTGAGGGTGAAACCGTGAAAGCGATTGAAGTGGAATAGCTGGGTTCTGAGTTATTACTTGTGGTATGTTCAACTAACCCGGTTGGATTTTTATTTTCATGACATGCACGATAAACCGACGATTCGATGCCAAGACGCTTTGCAAAGCCTGCCTTTTTGTCTACTTTTCTGTGATGTTGCGTCATTGATGATACGGTTCACCGTATCATCTATAGAGCGAAATTGAAGGCACCCGTGCTGGGTGCCTTCAGATTTGCGATATACAGTGCTAGTAACTCAAAAACAAAGGGGTTATCCCGGTTATATTGAAGCTATTCAAGAATCTCCCCCATGAGCAATACACTCGATATTTAAACATGAGAACTTGGCTGAAAAAAACTGCTAACCCCATACTGTTGATTTGTTCGACTAAAAGATACATCTTTTAATCGTAAAATTGTCTTATTATCATTTGGATTACTCTGAATAGTATACGTCCCCTCATCATTAATTCCCATTAGTCTTTGATTAAATGGGCAACTAAAGTATCCTATAAAACTATGATTGACGGTAAGAGAGTCTCGCTTCCAAACCTCTCCTACTTCCCAAACAGAAAGTTTTCTCGATGCAGAAAATAAATAAACAGTTCCGATATATATTGTTCCGGCCTCTGAGATAAGTAGGCAGTCTTTAATACATTGCGGTAACTTTGGACTACCAAAGATTTTATCAATCATCAACATCACCATCTTCTGGATCTCGTTTAGTATTTTCCTTTCTATGTGCTAATAGAATTAACACCCCTTGTTTTAACTCCTCAACCTCTTTAACTAAATCGTGAACTCCATTTCGTGATATATAGAGGTGACCCTTTCTCTCTTCAATGTTAAGGGCTACTGTCCTTCGAATAGGCTCATTACTCCTGTTATGTTCTACAACAGGGGTCTTATAGTATGTAATGTTTGCCGTAGCCCTTTTAGGATTGTCACTCTTAAAGTATTCATATGTTGAAGCAAAGAAAAACTCAACAGCCTCGTTTTTATCTAAGTAGGGCATCTGTTTAAATATATCCAGATCGTTAATTCCACCATCATCGTATGGAAGATCTGCGTAAATTCAACTGAAACATCGTATGCCGGAGCCCCACCAGTATTTTTGAGTGCAACTACAAGAATGTTGAAATTATCTTTATCAGGGACAATTCTAACACTCACAGCAGGTTCCTCTTGCATTTCCCGCTGTCTCCTTGCTTCAGTAACCATATCCCTTGTAGCTAACAAATACAAAATAGTAACTATTAAAAGGATGGAACTTACAATGACCCCCACAGCAGTAGATACTGCTCCTAAGTTAGTGTACCAGTTAGTTGAGAGATCTGTATGTGAAAGCAAAACAGTTATCGCAATCAGTGATAGAGCTATTACTAACGCGAGGGCAATTACACCTAATATTTCTCGCGGATTTTTCTTTTTCATCTTAGGTGAGGTGTTATCTGAGCTCATGTAATCTATCTCCTCCATATCTTCAACTTCTCCCCCACCATGCCAATACTCCACTCGAAACTGCTCCGCTTCCTTCTTCGCAGGTCCCATCAAGTCTGACGTAGTGACCAGCAACGTCAGCATGCAACTGTGATTCCGCTTGGCAGCCACAAGCTCCCGAACCGTCCGGACAGGAACCATGTTGTGGTCAGCGTAGCATTTTGCCTGCACCGCCGTTCTCTCCCCGCGCTTGTCCACAATGACTAGATCCACTCCACCGTCATTTCCGCCAACTCCGACCTCATGAACGACGTAGCCCTGTTCTCGGAGTTACAAGGCCAGCAGCCGCTCAAACTCCACCCCGTTCAGGTCATCCAACGGTCTGGACAGGATGACCTCGTCTACTCTGTATGTTTTCGCGCTCCGATTAGTTTTCTGCCGCGTTGTTCCCAATCGCTTCTTGCTTGAATTGGCAGAGCGTTTCTTTCTGCTCTTTCTCTTCTTCTTTGGCTGCAATAAACCCGCGACAACTCCAAGTACTATCACTGCAAGAAAAACAAAATGATTTCCTTCATAGCAAACCTCGCTCTAGTTGTTCTCTGTTCTCTTGTCCTATCCTACTATGTTTGGGCATAATTTCCTACCCTTCTTGCATGCCATGCGAAGCCCAGGACACAAACAAACTGAAGAACGAGTTCGAAGTCAAAGGCCTCGCTGGACCCTACCAGCAAAACATCTGGGTTATGGCTGCAGCAGTCATTCCTTTTGCCGCAGAACACATCGAGATCCCCTCTTCAAACGAAGAGATCCCAACCCATACCATACGCATGGTGCTCCGAACCACCGATGAGGATGGTACAAATGAATACGTAGACGGGACCGACCTTTTCGTACAGATAGACGCTGAAAATCAAGAGGCAGCATTCGTCCTAGTGGATCTCTGGGCAGAAGGTCCTCCCGTCTTTCACGGCGGAACTTTACCCGATGCTCTCCGATGGGTATGCGAGCTCAGCGAGCCGTTTCATATTCAACTCGATGACCCATACCTGATACCGGAGCATCAGTCCCCCCTGAAACGGCCACAATGACGCCGAAAGCGGGCAACAGTCGAAGTCCCTTGAGAAAAGAGAAGAGAATGATGGCTTCTACCCCCTGTTCTGACAGCCCAGGTTGACTGGGTAAGAGCAGCGTTTACCTGAGGAGTCGCAGCCTCTCAAAACCTGCTAACCATCATCCCCGTCACATCGTTTAACTCCTCGATAGTCTTAACCGATCAAACGCCCGAGCTGTAGTAGACAGTTGCAATGGTTGCCCATTCTCTCAGCTTATCTTTGAGCTTATATAAAAAATATTGTTTTAATAGATATAACTACCTATAATGGGATTGTCGAACATTTGGTTCTTGAGATTCAATATTGCATCAGGGTTCGACACAATTCTATTACTAAGGGACTGTCTTCGGTTGCAATTCTAATAGGGTCAGAGACCCCAATTCACAAACTAGTATAATGATTTCAGTTCACAGCAAACAACAATGAATACTCGAATGAGGTGTAGAGTAATGGAGAATGTATCAATAAGCCAAAAGTTTTCATTCGAATGGTCAGGCGGTTTTAGTTATCTTACCTATCTAAAGAAAAAGCATGAAATTACGATTACCGAGCAGCTAATGGAGATTGAATCCCAGAACTTGATTCTCGGCGCTTTTCCGACTAAAAAGAAGAGGTCTGAGCTGTGCTTACATAACATTAAAGAGCTTGGTCTACAATCCAAAATTAATTGGTTCGACCTCGCTTTCGGCATATTATTTGCCCTTGTTACAATTTTCCCCTTAAAGTTATGGTTTTTAATTTTCACCCTTTGGTTTCTGTATCGAGCGTTTAATACTGAGGCTTTTCTAGTCGATCAGCCTGTAGATACGACACTAGGCAGGAAACCTCCGGGTGGAGGATGGAATGAGTAACGAGACTGAAAGATATGAGATAGACGGTACTCCTTGTTGGAGGAAATCAATCGGAATAGTTGACGAACGTTATGTAGTAGAGCAGTAGTGGAAGAAAGAATTTGTCCTATCTGCTTAGAAGGGTTTATCGCCGGACAGTCTATTGACATTCTAATTTCGAACGGAGCCTTATTTCCGAATAAAACATTACATAGTGGATGCTTTAATGGACAAGAAACTGTAGTTTACTTAACAAATTCCTATAAAGAGTATAAAGAAGCTTTAGAGAAGTATCGCATGTGGACGTAACGTTAATATAATCGAAGGGAAGCGCTAACAGTGGGTAAGTATGATATTAACAGCGTAAAAGAGAATAATCGTCCTATGCGTTCAAGGAGTTAGCTATGAAGTGAGTACTTCGAAGGTAACTAAGATCGTATTCCAATTCGAGTACTTCTAGGGTTTACCGTTATAATAATATAATATGAAAAGGATTGAAGCCAACGATGGATATGATACAACTCATTAATCAAAGAAATAAACTCTTAGTCATTATGTTATGGTTTACCAACATCCTGGGAGTCTTTTTTTGTATAAGCCAAAGCTACACCGTGGAAGAAATAGTGCAAATTTTCTGGGCAGGCACGTTAATTAACACAGCAATTATATATTTGATTTGGAAACGGATATGGATTCAAGCGACCAAATATATCATCGTAGGTTCCTTTCTGATTTCCACGAACAACTCCTTCAGCGGCGACACCTTAAGCTTGGCTTTGCTGATTTTGGTTTTCTTTTATATCGTGCTCATTTCTTTGTACGAAGATTGGGTCGCTTTGCTTATCGTATTTGCGGGTTCATCTCTCATATCCAACTATTATCTGCTCAAATCGTACGATTTCTCCGTCCCGGACGTTGTTGCGCCTGATCTGATCCTTCTGGACTTTTTCCTGCTACTGGTGACAGGTATTCTGATGGCTCAGGTACAGTTCAATATGAAAGTACGCAAACAAGGTATGACGTTATACAACGAAGTAGTCGCCATAAAAGAAAAGAACGAGGACAACATTCGCTCCATTCAAGACACCGTTCAAACGCTAAAAACGTTCAGCCAAGAATTGGTTAACAACATTTCCAACACATCACGAATCTCTCAGGAAATGACCAAAGCTTTTGCTGACGTTGCCGCCGGCGTGGAGACGCAAGCTTCTAGCATAGTCGAAATCAACGAGTCGATACATCATACAGCCGATTTTATCAATGAAGTCAAATCCTCAGCCGACCAGTTGAGTCAGTTGTCCGCTTCCAATTTTAAAGTGGTTACAGAAGGAATCCATAAACTAGAGGATTTGGAGTCGGAAATCAAGGAAATGAGCGGGATTACCCACTCCATCGTCAAAACGACGAACGAATTGAGCCAACGAAGTATCCAAATAGAAGGCATTCTCAAAGAAGTCGATGAAATGGCAAAACAAACTAATCTGCTCGCTTTGAACGCAGCTATTGAAGCGGCTCGTGCGGGAGAACACGGCAGAGGATTCTCGATCGTCGCGGGTGAAGTACGCAAACTGGCGGAGAACTCCCGGAAGTCTGTGGAATCGATTGCGGATATTTTAGGCGGAATTCAAATGAAAACGGAAGATGCGACCCATAAGGCAACCGCCGGAGAGCAAACCGTTATAAAAGGCGAAAGGTCGCTGTTTGCTCTGAAAGAAGGGTTTAACAACATCGTGGTGAATACCGAAAATGTCGTCAAAGAGTCAGCTGGTATTGAGGAGAAGTTGGCCGAACTAACCCAAAGCTCGGGAAAAATTTCCGAAGAATCGTTATCGATTTCGACCATCACGGAGCAACATACGGCGACAACCCAGGAAATTTTGTCAAGCATCGAAGTACAGGCAAACATGACGAAGGAAATTGAAAATAAATATTCCGAACTGGATCGCATTATCGGGAAATTGGAACATATCGCAAAACAGGGGACATGAACCGAGGGAGGCATCGAGATATCGTATGCGTAATTCAATGGCTTTTACTGTAACTTCTTATATAGCACTAGCGGCGGGAATGTTCCTCTATTGTGTAGGCATCTATAACGCCGATTGGGTACTGAGCGTAAAAGGGCTTTACCTTCTGTGCATGGTGCTGGTAATTATGGGTTGTATCGTCGTTCAGAAGGTTTCTCGGGATAACGTAGAAGATCGAGAGATTCAACAGTATAACCAGAAACACCGGATGCGAAATACAGTGGCTTTTACGGCTATGGCGTATGCCGAGTTGATTATCGGATTCGGTATGTTCTTTATCAGTATCTATAATGCAACTTTCGAATTGCACGTAAAAGGGTACTCTATATCGCCTGTATTCTCCTTATCGCATACAGCTCGATTGGGGTTCAGAAAGTAACCCGCGATAATGCCGAGGACAAGGAAATTAGGGCTGAACAAGAACAATCTCACGGAAATATCCAAAACGATACGTACTCTGCGTAAGACGATTAGGGAAGCCTTTAGGTGAAAATGCCTAGAGGCTTTTTCAGATAAGTCCATTGTTAATACGAGATGATGAAATAGGGAATATAGGAGTGATACAAAGCCGGGAGAGTTTACGGTTGAAGAGTTAAAAAATATCAAACAGTATGTACTATCAAAACAGTAAGAAATCTAGATACAATTTCCTATAAAGTAATTATGAAAGATATAGTATCTGTAAAGGTAGGAATTAGGAATAACAGTTATACTTCAATAAGATAACGAGGAGGTGCGTAGGAATTGAAACAAGAGCAGCGGGAACTGTATGTATATACGAAAGATCATTTTATCGAGGAAAGAAAACGTCTATCTGACTTAGGTATCCCTCAGCAGTATGATGTTTTAACATTTCCGCCAGTTTCTGAGCAGTAAATTTTGTCGTTCTCTGTTCAACTAGTTTGAACATGTACTCTTTAAAAACAATCTCTATAAGTGAGGCACACAGAATTACAATGGATTTATTAAGTCTATTTATGTTATCTCCACTTCCGACAATACTGTATCCTTGCTCCAATTGTTCCTCATTCTCCAAGTTTAGTCTGGCTTTTATGGCACTTTTTCTTCTTTGTGAATCTTCCTCCAAATTTTTGGAATCGTTCATTATATCAATAAAATCACTTAACAGTGCATCAGCCTTACTGAAATCATAATCTCTATTAAAGGTTTCCCTCAGCTTGAACACAATTTTCTTAGCAATTTCATTCTGCTTACTCTTTGCATGTTTCCTAAGTTCAAAGACAGAATATAGTATGTCCACCGCCTCAATATTCGGAAAAAGCCAAATGTAACAAACACATTCCCATCAAGCCCACAGTTTGTACATCCTACAGGATAAGTTGAGTGCTTAAAGATAAAGCTACACCTAGGACAAACATGTTTTAATAGACCCTCTTCATACAGACTAATATCGTTTTGATTCTCGGACATACCAATTCACCCTGTTCCACTGGAGTTTTGACAAGCATTTATGTCTCAAAACATTTCTTATTCCTCTTTTACTTGTCCCCGCCCCCATTAAGCCATTTACAAAAATTTCGCCCTATTTGTGATACGGTTCACCGTATCACTCTAACGGCGAAAAAAGGCACCTGCGGGTACCTTCTGTATAAAGTTCCAGGAATTCAACGTTTTTAAAATGATATCCGTAAAGCTTCTAAATTTGAATCAAGTATACGATTCCTCTTTAAGTAAGGTAAAGTCCGGGTCAGGAAATTTTTAAGAAGAATAGCAGAAGAGCATCAAGAACCACCTAGAGACTCATGCCCTTCGATTACGTTTGTTCTTTGCTTTGTTTTTTCGCCAGGTCAGGAAGCCTCTGCAACAACAGCATCATCATGCGAAAATTTGGAATATATTTTGAACTCTGCGCGGATAATAACGATTAAATGATTCGGTGGGCATCTCCAGCTCGCTTTCGCAGGGGGATAAGCAGATGAAAGGTTGGAATAAGTTAAAAAAGTATGTAATGGCTGATCTTTCGCAGGATACCATCTCCTTTTCTCTTGGCCATTGGGAAACAGACGTTCATTCTGGAACGTCCGAGCAAAAAACGGAGTCGAAGCATACAAATATGCCTCAAGTCGCTCCATTGCTTGGCGACTGCGGTTCCACCCGCATGGCTGTCCGGATTAACGAGAATGTCGACTGGTTAAAGCAGCAATTCTCCTATCCCCAAAATAGCGACCTCGTCTTTCGCCCCTTTGCCGTTGGCCGCGATTCTACACAAGGCATGGTCGTCTATCTGGAAAACCAAATCGATTGGCAGCACCTTAACGAAACGGTAATCAAGCCGCTGATTTCCACGAACCATTCGCAAGAGTTGCCTGTAGATGTCCATACTATGAAATTTCTTATTTTAACGAATTGCCATATCACCTCCACCACAGTCCTTGGAGATATCGTGCAAAACATATTAGCAGGTTCGGCTGCCATTATCGTGGACGGCTTAGACACAGCGGTTATTGCAGATGTTTCAGGAGGAGAAAAAAGGTCTCTTGAATCCCCAAAAACCGAAAGCGTAATTCGCGGTCAGCAAGTAGGTTTCACAGAAGATTTGCCGACCAATTTGTCTATGATCCGACGTCGGCTCAAAACCCCCGATTTGATCATCGAATCCGGAAACGTGGGCAAAATTTCGCGAACCCGGATTTCGATCGTTTATTTAAAATCGATCACTAATGTCGAGATAGTTGAAGAAGTGCGCAGACGCATCTCATCCATTCAAGTCGACTATATCGGCGACAGCGGGATGGTCGAGCAGATGATCGAAGACAGCCCGAATTCCATTTATCCCGGTTTGCTTGCCACGGAAAGGCCGGATCGCCTTGCGGCGCTGGTCGCAGATGGATATGTCGGCATTCTTGTAGACAATTCACCGTATGCGCTGATCGCTCCGACCAACTTTCCTCTGTTCCTGCAAACCTCCGAGGACGCCTATCTGCGCTGGCAATTCGGCTCGTTCCTTAGGATCATCCGCTTGATCGGATTTGTCTTCTCGCTTTATTTGCCGGCTGTCTATATCGCCCTTGCCAATTACCACCAGGAAATGATTCCGACAGCACTTATTTTGGCGATTGCCAACACACGTGAAACTGTTCCGCTGCCCGTTGCGGCGGAGGCCTTCTTGCTCGAATCGATGTTCGAGCTGATCCGGGAAGCCGGAGTACGCATACCTAGCGTTATCGGTCCGACCATCGGCATCGTAGGCGCATTAATACTCGGACAAGCAGCCGTTCAGGCGAATATCGTCAGCCCGATCGTAGTCATCATTACTTCCGTGACGGCGCTCGCTTCTTATACGATTCCCAACTATAGCATGCAATTTTCAACGCGAATCCTCCGCTTTGTTTTTTTGGGGTGTGCTTCATTCCTTGGATTGATCGGAGTCATCCTGATGTCCATCATGCTATGGTTAAATTGGATGTCTAAAAACCGGTTCGGGGTACCGGCGCTTGCCCCGATAAGCCCCAGACGCCCGAGCAATGACACCATTCTTCGGGGTTCGATGCAGCAGCAAACAATGCGAGCGATATCGGCGCGTCCTCGCCAATCAACCAAGATTCCGGACGAAAAGACGGACGGACAAGGCGGAAGTCATTCCCTTCCGCCGGAGCAAGGGGGAACTACCCCGTGAGAAAGCATCATATCGGCGTACGTGAAGCGGCATCTATCGGGATCATATTTATCATAACGAAAATATTTTTGCCTTTTCAACGGACACTATCCGAAGGTGGCGGGACCGCTTCCTGGATCATTGTTCTTATCGCCGCGATTATGTGTCCACTGACTTGGTGGGCCATCCGCGGCGTCCTTCTGAACGCCAAAGAAGGAAACTCGCTGATCGAGGCAACCGAAGAGATATGGGGTCCCTTCTTTGGCACTTTGATGAATCTCGCTTATTTCTGTTTTTTCTTCATGATCACATTTCTCGTACTTCGAGAATTTGCGGAGATTCTACGTACTGTCATCTTGCCAAACACCCCAATTAACGTCATTCTAATCTCTCTGTTGCTAACCGTTTCCGTAGCGGCTCACAGCGGTATCGAAGCGGTGGGACGCTTCTGTTGGTTAACCGTTGGTTTAATCGTAGGAAGCATCTTTCTAGTGCTCATTTGCGGTTTGATGACGCACGCGGAACCGAATGCGTTGTTCCCTTTCTGGGGAAAAGGTAAAGAACAAATATTAAAATTGGGAATTGTGAAAAGCTCGTTGTTTTCGGAAATGCTTGTATTTGGTTTTCTCCTCCCCAGAATGCGAAAATCGCAAGAATGGGGGCGTGCCATATGGTGGTGCATGGCGGTTTCTGCGCTCACGCTCTTCAGCACAACGATTATCTATCTTTTCGTGTTTCCATATCCGACGGCTATCCGACTAAACGTTCCAATGTACGAAGTGAGCCGACTCATTTTTTTCGGGAGATGGATCCAACGTCTGGAAAGCCTGTTTCTCATCGTTTGGCTCATCAGCGCGGCCATGAAACTGGCCATCGGATTGTATTGTACAGCGGCCACGATGTCCAAAATACTGCGACTGCCCAAATTTCAGCCTCTTGTTTTTCCATTGGCGCTCCTTGTTTATGGCTTCGCCCTGCTCCCCGAAAGCGAGATAAAGGTAATCGCTTGGGATGATAAACTTTTGCGGACTTACGGCTCTCTATTCTCCATAGGCTTTCCCATGATAACGTGGCTCGCCGGCAGTGTAAGAAAAGGCAGGAGGCGCAATTTGTGATGAGAAGTTTTCGGCGTATCGCCGCACTATTAAAGATTTCCTCTTTATGTATGTTGCTTCTGAGTGGCTGCTGGGATAGGCAGGACCCGGAAAATATAGCATTCATAATGGCCGTAGGAGTTGATCCCGGACCTAACAACGATTACATCTATACTTTTGCCCTCGCCATGCCGAAAACGAGCAGCGGCGCAAGCGGCGGAGGCGGAGGCGGGGAAAGCTCTCAAAAGATTCTCGACGTATATTCCGTAGAAGGCGCCAATCTTGCTTCTGCCCTGCTCGCAAGCCAATCATATGTAGCCCGCAGATTAACTCTCAAGCATTCGAAAGCGTTCATTCTCGGCGAAGGGCTCGCCCGCCAAGGATCGATGCCGATCCTTGGCGAGGTTGTGCGCAATAATGAATTCCGCCGTACCTTAAACATCATTACGTCGAAAGGGCGGGCAGATTCCTATATCAAACATATAAAACCCACGATGGAGAAAGATATCAACTTATGGTTCGAGCTGGAGATGGATCCCCACAATATCGGGGCTGTCACTCCGAAAAAATCCCGGTTTCACAACTTTATCGTGGATATGGAACAACCGGGAACCGGGGCAACGACGATTCTTTCCGCCATTCGTCCAGATATTGAGAAGGGAGCTACGAATCTCCAGGACGAGGAGTCATCGTCTGATTCGAATTCACGCCCGCCGATGGTCGGTGACCAATATGCGGGCAGCCTGCGCAGGTCCGGAGAAATACCTATCGATATTTACGGCAGCGCCGTGTATCGAGGTCAGAAGCTGATCGGGTTTCTTTCGGGAACGGAAACAAAAACGCTTAATATGCTTCGCGGAGAATTCGAACCAACTATATTGGAATTTCATGATCCGTCAGATCCGGAGCGCAATATCAGTTTCAAGGTAAATTCTCAAAAAAAACCCAGCTTAAAAGTAAAGCGGACTGACGATGATCAAGTGCGGGTTGCCTTTTTGCTCCAAATGGAAGGCGATCTGATAAGCTCCATGTCAAACGTGAATTATACGAAGCCGGATCAGCAGAAAAAGCTGGAGAGTGCCGTAGAAAATGAATTAATAAAAAGAGCATCGGAGTTACTGGACAAAACGCTTTACCAATGGAATGTCGACTGTTTCCACATCGGCAATCAGCTCAGGGCTTCTTTTCCTACCCTGAAAGCGTGGTACGCCTATAACTGGAGGGAGCACATCAAAGAAACGAAGTACGAATTGAATATTCGCTTTAAAATGCGCCGACATGGAGATCAAGTAGGTCCAGCCGTCGAAGGAGACAAAATGAAATAATGGTCATCCAACTTTTTAAGTTCAGTTTACTTGCGGTAGTTTCAATATGGGCGAGCTTCTACATCGGATGCCTGATTCCCCAGCTCTGGCGCCAAAAAAATTACAGGGGTGCGGTCGGTATCGCCGCACTCGCCTGCTTGACATTGATTTTGCCTTTGGTGTTCACTCTATTTAGACAATGAGCTTATGGTTAACAGCCTAACCTTTACCACAATTGTTACTCCGTTAATGATGAATTTGTTTTTCAAAGAACAGCCTGGGACTCGAGTGCAAGTCACAAACGATTGAAAGGGTACACAGCTAGTTTTCTTCAATGAACCAACCACGGATCAGCGATTAAGTTGCTAGTCTCATCCCGCAATTCTTCCAATATGGGTCCGGTTGAATTGATCATCATTGGTATAGTTACAATAATCGCTTGATTTATTGTTGCAACGGGAGCCCCTAACTCCGACTTATCTTCATACCATTGATAACTTAGCGTCTAAGTGGCAAACAGATAGGCCAAGTATTTCAGTTCAACAGGAACAGGTGCAGCTCGCTTCGGTATGCTCCCCTGATATTTGGGCAATCGTAACTCGTCGTATTATGAGGTTAGTCAGTTTTTACTGGCTGACCTCTTTTAGAGGTGTATTTATCGAGCCGGATTTGAACGATCGTACCCGTGGGAACGTATCCCTTGCTGATGTTGTCTCCGTGCTTGAAGTTCAATCAGCCCCCATCTAGCGATGGGAGCTTACGACTGGGGATATCATTTCAATTCTTTATCCCCAAAAAAATTAGCGTCACTTGTGATACGGTTCACCGTATCACTTATTAAGCGAAAAATGCAAAGCAGCACTTTTATTGAGTGTAACTTTGCATTTTTCGATTTTCTACTTATACTCAATCGAGAGGTCGTCATATAAAAACACTCATTTATTAACCTCTTGCAGTAGCCTCTCTAAAAACATTGGTAGTGCAGTGTTGGGATCATCAGAATCTGCAACAATTACCTTTACTCCCCGTTTTTCTAGCACTAACTCTTGAATTGGATTTGGCTTTAAAAGAAACAAATACGATGTTGGTCTTTTATTTGCATAAGAGGACTTTTCCCATATTTTCTGTAATTTATACAATAGATATCTAATGTTAATATCGGATAGACTGTATCCAATAAATAATATAGATTTTCCAAGAGTATCTGACCTTAATTTAATATCCAATGGCCCTTCAAAATCCAATCTCTCAAAATAACTAGACTCAGTAAGAACCATAGAGTTGTCATCATCAAAATCACCATGAAACTTTATTAATTGGGGTTTTCCTTCTTCGATGTTCCTAAGATCACCGACATTTTTTATCTTAATTATATCTCTTTTATAATATTGATAAGCTCTTTCGATCCATCTATCATAGTTTGTTGTATATATTAATGGAAAATCTAAATCAACAATAAATTTATGTGCAGGTGAATCCTCTATCTTTACATTTGTATGCCAATTGATATCCATCCAGCTTCTTAACTCACCGATAGAACCTTTCGATGAAGTATAATACTCTGCGAGAGCAAGGGAGTCACCAAACATATTAAAAATTTCTGGATCATAGTTAATTTCATTTGCAATATGATTAATCAAGCTTTTCCATGTGGGGAGTCCTAATTGAGCTGAAAGACCTGCACCTGCGAATAAAATAACATTTCTATTACGAATTGATTCAACGAGTTCTTGCACTACTTATTTGCCTCCTTTCATTAAATACGATGCAAAACTACTTAAGGCCATCCTCCTCATTGATATCTCATTCTTCCTATCACTCAATTCAGCAAAGGTTTTATCAAATCCATTTGGAATAAAGATGCAATCCCATTGAAATTCTCTATTTCCTCGAGGTTCTGAAGAAATTTCGCCATCAATCTCGCCGTAAAAATAGTGTATTTTATTCCCATCGCAATAACCAATGGTTGTTTTCGCTGTGACGGACTTATTGTCTATTTCTTTGAATAATTCGGAGAATTTATCTGCTTGTAGTGTATCCCAAAATATCTGAGTTAGTCCTCCGGGAAACCCATTTAAATATTTTATGTATAGTCCTGTATGTTCAACAAATAACGGTCTTCCAATGATGTTAAAAGCCTTTAAAACCTTATCTCTAATTAATTTATTAGATTCGTTTGTTTGTAATTCCTCTATTTTTATATTATATGGAATAACATTTATGCCTGAATCACTTAATATAAGCCTTGCTTCCTCGATTTTAAATTCATTTCCAGAAATAAATCTAATATCCATAAATACCTCCTAATTAATTTTTCTGAAAGAATATGATGTTGAATTTGCTATTATTTTGTTGAGATGTGCTCTGTCACCAAAGTGCTTCAAAAATACAGAATACTCATCAGTTAGTGTAATGTTGTGCACTCTGGGATTATCAGTACAGAGAACAAATGGAATGTCATGTTCAATAAACATTGATATGGGATGACTAGTGATTGATGAACAGCAACCTGACATTATGTTACTAGTTAAACATACCTCAAGACATACATTTTTTTCTTTAATAAGTTCAAGTATTTTATTTGACTTTGCAGAAGCTAATCCATGTCCTATTCTATCTGCCTTACACTCATTAATCGCCCATTCTACATTTTCTTCATTCCCTGTTTCACCTGCGTGAATTGTAACTCCAAGTCCCAGATCGAATTTTACATTGAGGAAAAAGTTAGATAATTCACGCTTGTTTAAGATGTAATCTTCGTCTCCAGATAAATCAACACCAACAATTACTCCATTTGAATTAACTCTTTTTATTGCTGAAATTAGAAGGTGTGCATCTTCATTTTTATATTCATGCCTAGTTAATGAAAGAATTAATCGCGCATCAATATTAAACATTTGAGAAGCTACATTTATACTCTCTATTAACCACAATAGTGCTTCCTCTAGAGATATGTTATTTATTCTACCGATATAAAATGGGGAATTTCTTATCTCGATATATCTTACATTATCTTCAGACAATTTTTTAAAAGTTCCAATCATCATAGTCTGTAATGAGTTATATCCAACAGGTAACAGCTTGAATATCCTCCATGGTTTAAAATACTCATTTAAACCGTTTACAGAATCTAGTATCTGAAGATCTGCTTCTAAATCTAATCCTGACGGTACAGTAATATCGAGCTCACTAATAAGTCTTTTAATAATATCGGTAGGTACCGCTCCATTAAAGTGAACATGCAAGTCACTTTTGGGTATGTCTTTTATATCGATAAAGTTGCTATTATTCAAAATAACATCCTCCATCTTCGAATTCAAGAATCGGCATATAATTAACAATATATTACATTTAAGATATATTCACCCTATTTATGATAAGGTTCACCATACCACAGATAGGGCAAAATCATTTGTGGCATTTTTCAGCTTAACGGGTCTATTGGCGAAAATCTCTCAAAGTGTGTCGCGCAACAGCCTTTGATGGTCCCTAAAGTAACTATTTCTGCTTCCCTGAAGCTCTACACTTATGGGACAAAATAATCCATACGATATTTAAGTAACTATAGTATGATTGTGGTAAGAAGTTGGATAAAGGAGCGATATTATAGATATCACCGAAGCTGCTGAACTACGAAAAAAATGGGGCAACAACTCTTGCAGTCACCCACATGTAGTCAGTGAAACCAGTCGTCATGGAAAGACTGGGGACTATGTCTGTACGACCTGTGGAGAAACTGGATGAGGGGAAAACTGGGTTGAAGATGAACGTCGCGCGCTGAAATCAATGGGCGATTAACATCGAGTAGCAAAGAGAACGCCGTGCTGAGCGTTCTCTTTATTATGGCTTGGTGAAGCACTAAATTGGATAAAGTATGTAAATAACTTTTAGTTTCTGTTTTCTATATTCTTTCTTTTTCAAATTCCAGTTCTTTAATATGATATACTTCAACATCAGTGCACTCAAAAAGCTCTGGGTAAAAAATTGCTAAATTTTGTCCTGTCAGATTAATTGTGCTATTGTACTCAATTCCGGCGTACTCCGGTTCACCTTCACGCAAGATACTTTTAATAAAGTCGGCTATGTATTGTGTCGGTACGTAATCTAAAACACTATCACTTCTTCTCAAAGCACGTCCAATCTCCATATTTATTCGCTTCAGGTGCTCTTTATTGATTGCATGCTCCACAAAGTCGCAGCCATCAATAAACGGACTGATATGGTCAATTGCCTTTAAATCAACGACAACTATGTCCTGGATTAATTCAAACTTCCCTATCGAGACATAATCAAAGATACCAGCCCGCACCTCATGAATCGTAGTATCCAGATCATTCGCTAAATATAAGCAGCGTATACCAGCTGAGTTCGCTCTTCCTGCGGTCACCTTATCTGATTGAGGAGCCCCCATTTGATCTAAGGGAAAACCGTCCTCCGAGGAAATACGTCCTCTGAAAAATATTGATCCCTTTTTGTATACTTTTCGAATGAAAGAGCAATAACGATTGAGGACTGTTAACTCAATTTGATTTGAGTGAAATCTATTATGATTTTTAACAACCCCTACAAAGTCATCCCATGAGTTTGAACGCAGTAAAGAGTGGTCTTGAAGGTACTCTTTATCATTTAGCTCTGCTATACCAACCCGTGCATCAAACAAACTAGACATACTTGAATATTTTTCAGCACATAGTGCACGAATTATTCGATACACATCTGTCGATGTTAACTTATCATTGAAGATATGCCAACGATCTGTGAGTTCAGTAACTAACAATCTCTTCTCATCATCTGGAAAATCGGAAGGAAGCATTGACTCAGGCGTATATATTTCCAATAATTGCTCAAAGTATTCTGTAAGTTCTGAATGTATATCTGTATCATAAATGAATGCTCTTCTTTTTCCGCAAATAGGACAGGAGCTCTCTAATTGCCCCAAACCTTCAACAATAGGCTTTAACTCCCCGTCAATAATGCAGTGGCTACAAAATTTCATTTACTTTACCCCATCCACATACCGACTCATAAGCTCTAAGTGATGCATTATAGATAGCTTCTTTACTATTCCTAATCCAGGGTATGACCGATTTCTGTACATATCTTCAAAAGATCGAACTCCAAATGTATCAAGTTTCTGAGTTTGGTTCCATATGACCAACTTTTCCAAAGCCTCGGCAAATTTACCTGCAGGATCTGTGATGTCATCATTTGTATCAGATACAAAATGTCGAACTCTTAGGGTCTGATCAACCGCAATATATACGATATGAATTGCAATCGCATACGGAGCAAATCCAGACTCTGAATATCCATTTCCAACAACTGAATAATCTGAAAAGGCCAGATACCCTTCTTGCTCGTAGTACAGGTGATCCGAAGAAAAATGTTCATCCTCTAGTTCTAAATAGTCTACGTTGCGGCTCTTTTTAGGATAACGATCTTCGAACATTACCCTCTGTTCTGGCATTCGTCTGCGAAATCCGCTTTCATCTCGTATAAAATTAAATTTTGGAGAGCTGGATGCATAAGCAGATTCAAAATAAGAAATCGAATCTTGATTGATGCTTATGGTGGCAATGTCCTCTTTGTTTACTCCTTGACGCTCAAGGGAAGAAAGACGTGCTAATAAATTGGCATCAGTATAAAGAAACGATAGAATATTAGATTTTTTAAGTATTTCATAAAAACGGTCCTTATCTTTTTCATATTTCTCATCGGCTATGTCCTTGATCATGCTTCCAACCTGAGGATTTCGAACCAGACCCAAAGTACGATCCTTCTCTTGAAAGAATGCCATGGTTTTTATCAACGCAGAAGATAATTTAACTGGCTCAACAACTGGCACTACATTTCTACTTATCAGCGATTTTTCGAGAAGTTCTCTTATAGCTATGAGTTCAAACTGTCGACCTCTCAGATAAGGGAAATACATGAACTAGCCTCCTTTTGTTGCAGAAATGTGTGAAGCCTTCTATAATCATCTGTTTTAAAAGCAGAAAAATAAACTAAAAACTTTAATTCATACGGAATTTGACTATACAATTCTACATCAATTTGGCCACGTTTCTTTAATGTAGCTATAAAATCCGTATAAACCATGATGGTATCAATTTGGAGAAATAATTGTCTACAAGCCTTATAATATTCGAATTGGGATGTTTCTGGAAGGACTCCTAAGTGTTTTATGATGATACTTTCGTACTCATTTTTTCGAAGTACTTTAAACATTGTATCTTTATTTAAATGGTCGACACATTCTTGAGGCTGTTTTGTCTCTTTAATTGTACCTTTCTTGGTTAAAGCATATATACCTACAAAAGAACCACCTAGTCGCTTTTGTATTGAATCAATATGGTTCTCAGAAGCAAGAATAGACACTCGAGAAAACGCTTTATAATAATTCGTAATTTGTGACTCAAGGCGATCAAGATTATCTAGCTCTGTCTTTATTTCGTAAACAACAGCATGTCCATTAATCAACACAAAATCAGCTTTAGATTTTCCAACGGAAACCTCTGTTAAAGCTGTCGTTGTTGTGGGCTTGTGCACACCAAGAAGCAATTTATTTAGAATCGTATTTTTGTAATAGTACTCGTTGCGGTATTCTTTTTTAAGTACGGTATATATTTCACTTATCAGTTGCCTGTTGTCCTTACCTAAGGGGTCAGTAATATATCTTCGGATTGCGTTAGCGTATACATCACTGTAGTTACTTTCTACAATCTCACGTAGCGTGTTTCGTGTAAACACACGATTTAAGAGAATGGAATTATCTATACTCATGCATTTACACCTTCTCTCTAAACGAAATTCAGTTCACCTTATCCATTTGTTTTTGCTCTTCAATACAGTCCGCAATTCTTATATACTCCAATTGTATAGCAACTCAAGTACTACAACAATCATTTTTCGCCTTACTTATGATACGGTTCCCCCCGATTTATCTTCACCGCCCGATAAATCTGCTCCACCAGCACCAGCCGCATAAGCTGGTGCGGCAAGGTCATGCGCCCAAAGCTCAGCTTCTGCTGGGCGCGCTTGAGCACAGCGGGAGCCAGACCATTGCTCCCGCCAATAACAAAAGCCACGTGGCTGCGCCCATACGTGGCTAACTTATCGAGCTGGCCCGCGAGATCCTCGCTGGACCAGAGCTCGCCTTCCAGCGTGAGCGCGACTACGTGCGCCTCAGGCTTCAGCTGCGCTAGAAGCCTCTCGCCCTCTCGCTCGCGCACAATGGCCTCCTCCGCCGAACTCATCGTCTCCGGAGCCTTCTCATCGGGCACTTCCGTGAGCGTGAGCTTCACGTAAGGCCCGAGCCGCTTGGCATACTCTGCGATGCCAAGCACCAAATACTTTTCCTTCAGCTTCCCTACGGCAGCTATCTGTATATGCATACGCTACACCACCAGGAACGCGGCGGCATCCTCGCACAAATCGCACTTGCGCGGCGGGTCCCAATCCGCAAATTCCGTCTCCTTCAAATCCACCACGTCCGGCGCATCCTCATACTCATCCACAAATCGGTCCAATGCCCGCTCAATACACGCTTTACATACACAATACATGGTCTACACGCTTCCTATCCCTAGTTGATGGTCGTCCTACTTGTCTACACCCAGCATATCAGAAAATACCCGCCCCTGTGAAGCCAGCAAACAACACCCGCTTCCCTATCCGGTTCCATCCTCTATTTTCACCCACACGATAATCGCAGCCAGCCGCACCGTTTGAGTCTCATCCATCCCCCGGTCACTTCCTGAGCAGAGGGGATAGTGGACCAAAGAAACCGCACCCCTAACACCGCCCCTGCAAAAAACAACCCTCTACCCATCATCGCCTGCCCTGCCTCGCTCCTCTCACGCACATAAAAAATACCGCAGCACGCAAACGGTTTCCCATTCGCACACTGCGGCAAATTGCGATAAATCCAGCAGCCCGCGACACAATGCCGCTCCTGCTAACTACTCTTCCTCTTTCCCGTTCTCACTAAGCTTCAGCTTCGTCACTTTCAGCTCGCCATCCCGGTAAAAGCTTATCTCAATCTCGTCACCGATCTTCTTCGCCCCGTACAAATATTTGCGCAGCTCCATCGTGCTGCCAATCGACTGATCGTCCAGCTTCACGATTACATCGTTGAAGGCAAGACCGGCTTCCATAGCCGGGCCTACAGCTTCAAGCACAATAACGCCGTCAAAAACCTCATCCGGCAGCTTCAGCTCAGCGCCCCCGACCTCTTCATCTGCAGCATCCTCTTTCCCTTTGCCGCTATTCGATTCCTTTTCATCAGCCGGAGCATCTTCACTCTCATGACCGAATTCATCGATCATCACCTGCTGCTGCCAATATTGCTCCAAGTCCATCGTATAGACGCCGAGGTAAGGACGAGGCACGTAGCCGTGCTCCAGCAGGCTCTCTACGATAGGCATCGCCAGATTGATCGGGATCGCGAAGCCAATGCCTTCTACGCCGAGATCAGCAATTTTCATGCTGTTAATGCCTACTACACGGCCATTCAAATCAATCAATGGTCCTCCGCTGTTGCCCTGGTTAATGGAGGCATCAATCTGAATAACCTCCTGCTCCCAGTCATACACCCCATCCTGGTTCAAGGATACCGGCACGATTTGCCGCGTTTTGCTAACGATGCCCGAGGATACCGACTCCCCTAGACCTAGCGGGTTGCCGATAGCAATTACATACTCCGCTGCCCGCAGCTGCGAGGAGTCTCCGATCTCTGCAACGACGTCAATTCCCTCCGCATCAATCTCCAGCACAGCCAGATCCGTAATTTGATCTTTGCCGACAATACGCGCTTCCCGTCTCTCGCCATTCATCAATACGGCCTTCACTGCCTGCGCATTATCGACCACATGATAATTCGTCACGATAATCGCTTTGCCATCCCGTTTATCGATAATAACGCCGGAGCCAACACCCGCTTCCCGCAGCGTACCCTGGCTCTCATCGCCTTCCTCCAGCGGCTTGCCGTTGCCGATGCCAAGCGAGAACATCTGCTCATTAATGATACTGACAACAGCAGGCCTTACCTTCGCAGAGGCTTGCACAGGGCGCTCCATCGGATCAACCGTCTGAATGATGCCAGACGCCGGCACAGATGTTCCCGCCTCGCGGCCAATGCCATCACCCCCGCCAAAAAACAGACCGAACAGCAGCGTTGCGGCAACCGCGCTCAAGGATGATGATACGAATGCGATACGGACATTAGACCACTTCCGCCCGCCGCTTTTATATGGAAAAACAAAGTCTCCCCGCTTGCTCTCGCGCGAAACGCGCCTGGATACTTTGGTCGAATAGAAATCATCATCGAATAGGCCCATGTTAATCGCTCCTCTCGATGCCCCGGGACATCAAGACTATTTTTTCAATCTAGGAATGTTTTCGGAAGAAATGACTAAAATAATAATAGATTCGGACGTCCAGAAACGAATAATACAATAAATATTTTTCAGCACCCGTTTCCCCGTCCTAAAAAGGAGAGATGCTAATATGAAAGGCAATACGCCATCTGCTTGGGAGCACGTTCAACTCGCTGCCAAGCTTGCAGATCTAAAGGAAGATCACTATCGGACCGTTCTTACCTTAAGCGCTATGCTAGAGCTGTTCATAGACAAAGGCATTATTACGAGAGAAGAGCTAAGCGCCAAGGCCGATGCGCTTGACGCACAGCTGGAATCGCTTATTTCTGCCTCAGTTCATCCCATGGCGTAGGCTTATCGTAGTAGGTTGGCCGCAGCGGGTTGTCAGCCTTCTTAAAGAATATTCCGTTGTCTTCTAGTATAGTATTCACCGTCATCATCGCCAAGTCCATTAAGTTATGATCCAGGCTGAGGTGAGCCAAGTATACACGCTTCGTTCGGTCCGTCATGAGCTCAAGCAGCGCTTCACCCGCTGCTACATTCGATAAATGACCAACATCGCTCAGGATGCGGCGCTTCGTATTCCATGGATATCGACCCATTCGCAGCATTTCTGTGTCGTGGTTGGACTCCAGCACGAGCACATCCGAGTCAATGATATGCCGCTTCACCTTCTCGCTGACATAACCAAGATCGGTCGCCAGGCTCAGCTTCTCGCCATTCTCTACGAAGCAATAGCCCACAGGCTCCGCCGCATCATGGGAAATCGGGTACGATTGCACCCGCATCGATCCGAACGATACTTCTTCACCCGTTTCCATATAGATCCGCTTCTCCGCTGCGATCTTCCCGACATGCCGTTCCATAGCGCCCCATGTAGCAACATTAGCGTAAATCGGCAGCTCGTACTTTCTTGCGAAAGCGCCCAAGCCTTTTATATGATCGGAATGCTCATGCGTGACTAGCAGCGCATCCAATTGGTGGCCCGTCACGCCACGCTCCCGCATAAGCTCGTCCAGTTTCTTCGCACTCATTCCAGCGTCGATAAGCACCGTTTTCTCTTTCCCCTGCACGATCGTCGCATTCCCCGTCGATCCGCTTCCCAATACCGTAAATCGTAGCCCCATAATAAATTCGTCCTGTCCCTTCTCCCGCTACCCTTAACGCTTACCGTTCGCAGCCGTATCCTCTTTCACTCATCTGTCGCGACTTCCCCGCTGATCGCATGCACATAGTAGGGAGGCCTGTTCTCCAGCAGCACCCGCCACGATGGCGCTGACACCTGCTTCTCCGAATCAAAAATTTGACCATGATACCCAAGCTGTATATCAGCAATAACCGCACCATCCGGCAAATACGTATCAATCAGACTGGCCACTACCTTCGTTGCAGGCAGCACCTGCTTGGCCTCCCCTGCTCCAATCAGCTCGACCCGATCCTGCTGGAACGCCGTTATTTTCTGATTGCTGGTATAGAGCTCCAGCCTTACATCGAACATCGGACGGCCCTCAACCACCCGATTTAGGACAAATACATCGACTGTGCTGTTAAGCGAATCATACACATATTGATCCAGATCCGGTATTTGGCCGCCAAGCGCCTTCACTAATTCCGATTTTGTAAAAATCACTTTACTGTCTACCGGTTTTTCCAGCACAACCGGCTCTTGCTCATTACGGATGTCCGATTGGAGCAAATAGGTTAAATCGCCAAGCTTCGGGGTTTCCAGCGGCAGATTGGCTTCCAGCGAAATGCGCTTCTGCTGCATCAGCAGCAGCTTATCCTGCGGCAGCTCCGCTGAAGCCACATTTACATTCAGCTGCTCTCGAATATCCATCCAGAGCTGATAACCCAGCAAAACATTGAGCAGCAGAAACGAAATAATGAGTACATTCTTCGCTCGTCCCCAATCCACACGCCTTCACCTCCATCCGCCAATCGGCGACTAATTACTCATTACCGCTTCCCCGGGCACGGAATAATGGTCCGGCCTCACTTGCCGAAATCTCCGCTTCGCCTATCATCGTTGCTCCTTCAGCCTCAGAAAGCCCATCCACACCAACTGAATCGCGCACTCCCCAGACCGCCATGCCTGCAGCTGACCCGGCTTGAACCGCTTGCGAGGCATCAGCAGCTTGTTCTTCTGCGGCCGCATTAGACAATAGCCCCTTAGGAGGCTCATAACCGACCGAATAGGCGTCGGCCAGTACTTCCTCCGTGCCGTCCATTAGCCGGACCGCCCATACGGGATTAAACCGTAGCTTCTTGTCGTCCACTGGCAGTGCCTGCAGCGCCGGGAACAACGCAGTCACCTCGCCGCGTCTATCGTAATTATTAAGAGTCGCCTGCAGCTCCTCACCGCCAGGCAGCCAGCGGACATTGCGTGATTCCGAGCGCGGCCCTAATGTCAGAAGCGATCTTGCATACTCCGTCACGACACCCTGCTGCACCGTCAGCCGCATAAAGCCATAACGGAACGGCGGCGCCTCAATAATAGGATACTGCTCTACATACTGCTTGAATCGAATATACTTGCCCTCGCCCTTAGGCTCTGAGTTTACGAAGCGGTGAACACCGTCCCAGCCGCCATGCTGATTCACGAAATCGACGGAGGCATACACGTTATCGCTGAGCAGGTTCTCCGAGCTTTGCGGGGCTGCCGGATCCGTATAGCTGATCCACATGCCGTTTTGCTCAACCTGAAGTCCACGCTTGCCATCGGTAAATATTTGCGATCCGCTCCGATCCTCGAACGCTCTGGTCGTGCTTGGATCGAAGAATAGACTTCTTTGCATCAAGTCGGGCGAATAAATCTCGTACGGGAACACCATATCGGTCGTTTGTATCGGAGCAAGCGGAACATAAAGCCCGTCTGCCGTCATGGTGTATTTAGGCTGAAACTGCCCAAAGCCGACATAGTCCTGCACATCGCGAACCGTCAGATCGGCCCGCACCGACTCATATACCATCTGACCGTCTGCGCTGAAGAAGAACGTACGGATTTCCTCCGTCCCTTTTGTCTTGAAGATCCAAATGCGATCAATCGTCTCATTCAAAAACAACAGGTCACCTTCCAGCTTCAGCAGCTTCTGCAGCAGCTCAACCGGAATGCCATTATCGAACCGCAGCTCGATGCCGATATCATTCTTGCGAACATCCTCCCAATCCAGTATATCCGCCGGACTGCGCTGGAAGCCCTTGAACTCCCTGCCCTGAATCCGCTGATTCAGAATCATTTCGTAGAATTGCGTTCCCGGATAAATGACCGTATGCTGATTGCCGCCTAAGTGAATGACGAGCTCTGCCGGAAAAATAACGCTTTCCACGCTCGCCGTCGGACCCATCGGCTCCGCATTCACATAATCCTGGTCGCTGCGTACCGTAGCGCCAAGCCCTGGCATGCTGTATGCGAGCAAGTAGCTCTGCAGAAGACTTAGTACTACCAGCATCACAAGCGCCATGGTTTTGATTTTCTCCTTCACGCCGGCTCACTCCCTTCCCGCAGCAGTGGCAGGGTGAATGTTACCGTCGTTCCCTCATTCAGCTCTGAATGAAGCGAGATCGTACCGCCATGCGCCTTCACAATTTCCCGGGCAATCGAAAGCCCAAGTCCCGTTCCTCCCATATTGCGCGAGCGCGCCTTGTCTACCCGATAGAAACGGTCAAAAATAAGATTTAAATCCTTCTTTGGTATACCAATTCCGGTATCTTTGACGCTAATGGCTAGAACGGATGAGTCATCCTGTTTCTTCGCCATCAATTCAATCGTTCCGCCGTCCAGCGTATATTTGATTGCATTCGAGAATAAGTTATCGAGCACCTGATCAATCTGATCACGGTCAAGCCAAGCGGAACGCAGTCCGCGATCCACTCGAACCGCTGCTTTAATCGACTTCTGTCTAAGCTGGAATGAGAAGCGGTCTGCCACCTCATCGAGCATATCATGCACATTCGTCTGCCGTCGTCTAAGCGGCGCCTGATTGGAGTCAAGCCGCGATAGATGCAGCAAGTCGGTCACAAGCCGGATCATCCGCTCTGTCTCATTGCTAATGACCCCAACAAACCGCTCGGACAGCTCCCGCTCCTCTAACGCGCCGTCATTCAGCGCCTCCGCATAGCTCTTAATCGTCGTAAGCGGTGTGCGCAGCTCATGTGATACGTTCGCGACGAATTCACGGCGTGATTGCTCCAGCTTCTCCTGCTCGGTAACATCCTGCAGTACAGCAATTGTACCGGTAATTCCCTTGTCACGACGATGAATAGGCGTGAATGTCGCCCTTAGTACGCCTTCGCTGCTGTCGCCAAGCCCCTGCTTATCGGGGTCGCGCTCAATAAGCAGCGTCTGACCGCGTCCCTGCTGCAGCTCCTGCAGCTTTTGCTCAGACAGGTCGAACAACTCGGACAGCTCGCAGCCCTCGCAGGTTTTCACATCTAGCAGCTCTAGCGCGCGCCGATTCCAGACAATGACCTTGCCGCGCTCATCCGCCGCAACAACGCCGTCACTCATATTCGAGAGAATCGAAGTCAGCTTCTCGTTCTCTTCCTCGTTAACCGAGAGCGCATCCTTCAAGCGAATGGTCATATCATTGAAGGCCATGCTCAGCCTGCCGATCTCGTCATCCCCCAGCACCGGCACCTGCAAATCGAATTTCCCGTCGGCGACCGCCTCTGCTTGCCTAGTCAGTCCCTGAATCGGACTCGTAATCGTATGGGCCAGCAAAATCCCCAGCACACCGGTCAAGCCAAGCGCAATCAGCGTCCCCGAGAAGAAAATTTGGTTAACGCGATTCACCGTATCATACAAATCGTTCATCGAAGCCACGACATATACCGCGCCGACAACCTTATCGCCCAGTGTAACCGGCTGAGCAATCATTTTCTTCCTCGTATTATCTTCATCAATAATTTCTTCTTCATTATCCGAAATATTTTGCAGCGCCCGGCTGACTGCGAGCGATTTATTCTTCTTGCCGATATACGACTGTTGGCCCTGAAGAGAGGTCGCCACCACGCGTCCGTTCGAATCAAGCACTTGCACCTCGGCGCCGCTAATACTGAACAGATTGCGAACCACCAGACTAAGGTCCTCTGTTGTGCTCTCCGCCGAGTCGCCCTCCGGGTCTGGCTTAGCCGCCAAGCTTGGCGCCGCGAACTTGGACAAAATATCAGCCTGCTCTTTCAAATTGTTCGTGAAGCTGTCATTCAGCGAGTTTTTAACCGTGCTGATGAAATAAACCCCGATGAGCTGCATCGCCACAAGAATGAGCAGCAAATAAATAATGACCAGCTTAACCTGTATCGTCCGGAAGAAGCTTTTGCCCTTCATCCTTAACCGAAGCCTCCGGTCTTGCCGTTGCGCATCATGTAGCCGAGACCGCGACGGGTCATAATATATTCGGGACGACTTGGATCATCCTCGATTTTCTCGCGCAGCCGGCGAATCGTCACATCAACCGTACGCACATCGCCGAAATATTCGAAGCCCCATACCGCCTGCAGTAAATGCTCGCGTGTCATTACCTTGCCGCTGTTGCGTGCCATATAATAGACAAGCTCATATTCGCGATGCGTCAAATCGAGCGGCTCACCGTCCTTATAGACCACATACATATCCGTATCGATAAACAAATTAAACAATTTGAGGCCTTGCTGCTCCGACAGGCTGTCAGCGGCGCTTGCTCCAATCACGACACCGCTTATATCCGCGGTTATCGCTGCCGGCTTCTGCTGCCTGCGCAAATGCGCCTTCACACGCGCCAACAGTTCTCGCGTGCTGAAAGGCTTCGTTACATAATCGTCTGCACCAAGCTCGAGTCCCAGCACCTTATCAATTTCTGTATCCTTCGCGGTAAGCATAATGATCGGCATTTGCAGCTTGGTCCGCACCTCGCGGCATACATCCATACCATCCTTCACCGGAAGCATAAGATCCAGCAGGATCAAATCAGGCTTCTCCTCGAAAGCAAGCCTTACCGCTTCGCCGCCATCGAAGGCGCATATCACCTGATGCCCTTCCTTCTCCAAATTAAACTTCAGTATATCTGCTATCGGCTGTTCGTCATCGACCACTAATATTTTTCCGTGCATCGCTACACCGCCCGTCGCTTGTCCTTTGTCATACCTTCTATTTTAACACACGTTAATACGGACTTCACAATGAAACTTCCTTCATGTAAGAAAGGCTTTTCCTTCCTGATTCGAATGAAAAAAAGAAACACTCCGCTTGCCGCGAAAGTGTTTCTCCTTTATCCTATTCGGGTATAAATTTATAAGTACCTTAACGGATTTTGCATTACGCCATCCTTGTGGACCTCAAAATGCAAGTGTACCCCTGTGGAATTGCCCGTGCTGCCCATAATTCCGATTTTCTGGCCCTTCTCTACAATGTCGCCTCTTTCTGTATTGTAGCTGTTCAAGTGACCATATACGGTTTTGTAGCCATTCTTATGATTTATAATAATCGTCTTGCCGAGGCCCGGCTTCGTACCGACAAACTCTACGACACCCGTGTCCGATGCAAGAATATTTTTATTGCCTGTCAAGTCAATACCATTATGATTGCGTCCCCAGCGTTTACCGAACTTGCTTGTCAATCTGTAATTCGATACTGGCATAGCGAAATTTCCGGAGCCTTCGCCCAGTACTACCTTCGTGCCGCGTTCTACTATTTTAGGAGTCGCTTCCTTAATGATTTCCTTCGTTAGCAGCTCTTCGGTAACCACATAACCATTCTGCTTCACGATCTGATAAGTCATTCGCTTGGAGCCTGCCGCGCCTTCGGAAATCGTCTTCGATTCACCGACACGCATTTGCGCATTTTCCTTCACTTCAACTGGCGGCTCAATCGATTCAATCTCGATTAAATTCTCAACCGTCTTCACTGTCAGCTCAGGCTTCAGCACCGTGAGGTCGAGCACATCCCCAACTGTGATTTTATCATCCTTGATCCATGAATTATTCTCATAAATCACTTGTGGCGAAATATCAAACTTCTGAGCGATACATCCGACACAATCGCCTTCTTGCACCGTATACTTCGTTGGCTGGATGCTGCCTTGAATGAGCATCTTGTAGATCGCTTCCGCTTCCATGATTTGCTCTGGATCGGCATCTACGGTCTCCATTAATACGGTCTCGACAAAATCCACTTCCGTTACCTTGCGACTAGGCGTCTTTGCATCTGACTTAGGCGCTTCGTCGGCCTCAGCTGCAGCATTGAACGAAAGCGACCTAACCTCTTTCGCGTTCTTCTGCGCTGCTGCAAGCCCTGGCGCAAACTTGCTTTGGACGCGCAGCAAAACCTCATCTGCCGTCTGTTGATCCTTAACTACTCCGATTACCTTGTCATTGACCTTCACTTCAACGCCTACCGCGTGAGAGGTGAACATGCCCTCTAGCTTCGCGAGTGTAGCCTCGGTTTCCGGCACCGCTTTGAAAGCACTGTCGGCTTCATACGTAATCGTACCCGTATTGAGAATCATGTTAACATTTGGATTAGATTGTTGTACTTCCTCAGTTTTTAGCAGAACTAGCTGTTCTACTGCATCTGGACCATTTACGGTTCCAACGGCTGTTCCGTCCTTGTATACGTTATAATATTCGACTGTGTTTGCTTGAACATAGTTGTTCACGCTAAATCCGGCTACTGTGAGGAGTACGATTGCCACGCCCGTGAGCTGAACCGGCTTCTTCCGCCAAAAAGCTGCGGTTGCCTTCTCGCTTACGGATTGTTGATTAGTCTTGCCATTCAAGTGTTTCGATCGGTCACGTCGAAAGTATTGAATCGTTTGATTCCACACCTTATGTATCCGACCCTTGTCCCTGAAAACGGTCATGATTGTCTCCTTTTCGCGCTTATGCAACGTTTATTCCTGCTTCTTACAATAAAAAAAGACGAATTATCCTGTCGGATCACTCGTCTAATACTTTATCACACGTCCAACAAACTGGGCAACCTATACTCGTTTTTCAAAATATTAATATTTTTTCAGAATATCCATCATTTGCTCATATTCAGACTTGTCGAGATGCTGTGCCATAATTTGCTGAATGTCCGTCAGTTCCTGTTCAGATAAACCATTTTCTACAAATTCAGAGATGGTTTGCCACGACTCCTGAGGCAGCTTGGTCATCAAAAGAGCAAATAATCGCTCCTTGTCCTCGTCGCTCATTTCATTTTTCACATCCGCCAATTCGTCCGTCGTCATGGCCGTTTCTGTGCCATCTCCACCAACCGCTCCCTCTTGAACACCACCCTCCTCAGACGCTGCCCCGCTATCGGCCTGGACACCTCCGCCGATCCCGATATCCGTCAAAGGAGGCTCCGCTATTTCTCCAAAAGCATCAACGGCAAGCGGCGGCTCCCCTTGATCACCGCTTTCGGCACCAGTAAGCGGCGATTCCGCCACCCCAGTCGTGGAGTCCTCTTCGGACGAGGCTCCTATCCCTTCTGTCACAGCCCCTTCCTCTTCACTTGCGCCCTCTTTATCTGCAATATCCGTTGTCATTAATGGATCCGCGCCCCAAAGCTTGCCCCATACGCCCGACATTGCCATCGGCTTGACCTCAATCGGAAGATTAAATTGCTTTAGTAAAGTATCCACATAGCTCGTAACAATATATCCCGTTGTCCATATCGACAGGAAGCTTAATAAGAGACCTGCCGCAATCAGCTTAGCCAGCCACCCCAATTTTTTCAACATCTCTCTACCAATCCTTTCAGCAGACAGCCGATAACTTCCCATTCTATCAGCTGGAGCACCCATAATCTGTTATTTTCCAGTATGGTCAAGATTAGAAGAGTACATTCTTATTCACAAATGATTTAAAAAAAAGGATGACCATGGAGGTCATCCTTACCTGTCATTCCTATTCGTAAATCGGGCGAACCGGATTTGTTTGTTCGCGGTTGCGGCCTACCGAGAAAATCGCGATTGGAATGCCTGTCAGCTCAGCTACGCGATTTACATAGTTGCGCGTGTTCTCCGGCAAATCCTCCAGCGTCTTCGCGCCAGAAATATCCTCCGACCAGCCTGGGTGCTCTTCATAGATGGCTTCGCATTGAGAAACCATTTTGAGGCTTGCAGGATACGTCTCAATCACTTCGCCATTCAATTTGTAGCCTGTGCAAATTTTTACCGTTTCAAGTCCTGTCAGAACATCAAGCGAGTTCAGCGACAGACCCGTAATCCCGCTTACGCGGCGCGCATGGCGCACAACAACCGTATCGAACCAGCCTACACGGCGCGGACGGCCAGTAACCGTGCCATATTCATGGCCTTTATCGCGAATAAGTTGACCGATTTCATTGTCCTGCTCCGTAGGGAACGGACCATCGCCTACGCGAGTCGTATACGCTTTGGCAACGCCAATGACCTGTTGGATCTTCGACGGACCTACACCGGAGCCGATACATACGCCGCCAGCCGAAGGGTTGGAGGACGTTACGAACGGATACGTGCCCTGGTCAATATCCAGCATGACGCCCTGAGCGCCCTCAAACAGCACCTTCTGACCGTTGTCAATCGCATCGTTAAGCACAACGGAGGTATCTGTTACATAAGGACGAAGCACCTCAGCAAAACCCAAGTATTCGCGAACGATCTGCTCTCCATCAAGCGGCTCGCCGCCATAAACTTGCTGGATCAATTGGTTTTTCTCCACAATGATGCTGCGGACACGCGCTTCGAACTCTTCCGCGTCCATTAAATCAGCAATCCGGATCCCGTTACGCGCCGCTTTGTCCATGTAGCACGGACCAATTCCTTTGCGCGTTGTGCCGATCTTGTTATCGCCTTTGCGGTCCTCTTCCAGACAGTCAAGCACCAGATGGTAAGGCATAATCACATGTGCGCGATCGCTAATTTTCAGATTATCTGTCGAAAATCCGTTTTCATGGATATAGTTAATTTCAGCAATCAACGCTTCCGGGTTGATGACCATCCCGTTGCCGATGACGCACGTTTTATTGTGATTGAAAATACCCGATGGAATCATCGTCAATTTATATTTTTTGTTATCAATAAGGATCGTGTGTCCGGCATTGTTTCCTCCTTGGTAACGAGCGACGACGTCGGCTCCCTCTGCCAAGAAATCCGTGATTTTGCCTTTCCCTTCGTCTCCCCACTGCGTACCAACAACAACAACCGTAGACATAATCATACCCCCGTCCGGCGTATATAAACACCGAAAATTACCGTCCTGACCTTCTAATCTCAACTGCTTTCATATGAAAACAATCTAAACGAAGTCAAAAAGACAGCATTATTAGTTTAGCAGTCCCTATTGGAGAAGTCAAACAAAAAACGAACAATTACATGGCAACCCATGCAATTGTTCGTGAATTTAAGAAGCGTGCGACGGTTCTTCATGGGTTCGGTCGAGACTGACAAATTTATTGAATTGCTTTAGAAACGCCAGCTCGACGGTGCCCACAGGACCGTTACGCTGCTTGGCAATAATAATCTCGATAATATTCTTTTTCTCTGATTCTTTATCATAATAATCGTCCCGGTAAAGAAACGCTACGATATCGGCATCCTGCTCGATCGAACCGGATTCCCGGAGGTCGGACATCATTGGGCGCTTGTCCTGCCGCTGCTCAACGCCCCGGCTTAGCTGCGAAAGCGCGATAACCGGTACTTCAAGCTCACGTGCAATATGCTTCAACGTACGTGAAATTTCAGATACTTCCTGCTGCCTGTTCTCGCCCGCTTTGCCGCGGCCTGAAATAAGCTGAAGGTAATCGATCAGAATCATGCCCAAACCGCGTTCTTTCTTCAGACGACGGCACTTGGAGCGGATCTCCGCAACGGTTATACCCGGCGTATCGTCAATATAGACCTCTGATTCGGACAACGCGCCAATCGCCATCGTCAGCTTCTCCCAGTCATCGCCCTCTAGATGGCCCGTCCGCATTCGCTGCGCATCGACATTGCCTTCCGCGCAAACCATACGCTGCACAAGCTGTGCAGCGGACATCTCCAGACTGAAGATCGCTACGGTCTCGCGGGCGCGAACGCCGACATTTTGGGCGATATTAAGGGCAAATGCCGTTTTACCTACCGATGGACGGGCTGCCACGATAATCAGATCGCTTCGTTGAAAGCCGGCCGTCATCCGGTCCAAATCGGTAAAGCCTGATGGAATGCCGGTTGTACCGCCGCGATTTGAATACAGCTGTTCTACCTTCTCGAATACCTCCATCAGCACATCTCGTATAGAGATAAAGCCGCCGCCCGCTCGGCGATTCGAAATTTCGAGTATTTTTTTCTCTGCATCGCCGAGCAGGACACCTACATCCTCCGAATTGGCGTAGCCGTCGGATACAATGTTGGTTGCTGTGCGAATAAGCCGCCGCAGCATCGATTTCTCTTCTACGATTTGAGTGTAATAATCGACATTCGCCGCCGTAGGCACGGCATTGGCAAGCTTAGCCAAATAGCTGACCCCGCCAATCTCCTCCAGCAGATGCCGATCCTGCAGATGAGCAGTCAAGGTGACAAGGTCGACCGGTTGGTTATTCTCCGCGATCTCAACCATGGCTTCAAATATATGTCTATGAGGACCGCTGTAAAAGTCTTCGCTGCGCACCCGCTCCATCGCCGTGATGAGCGCTTCAGCCTGCAGCAGCACCGCACCAAGAACAGCTTGCTCAGCCTCGAGGTTTTGCGGTGGGACACGGTCAAACATCAGCTCTGTACTCATGGGTCTCTCCTTTTCATAGGTTTGCACAGCAACTTACGATTGCTCTTGCATTCTATGTTCTATCCAGCTTATTCCTCTGCCGCCTGCACGCTTAGCTTCGCCTTCACTTCCGGATGAAGCTTTACCACAACCTGCGTAACGCCAAGGGTACGAATCGGTTCCTCGAGCTCGATTTTACGTTTGTCGATCTTAATGCCTTGCGCCGCTAGCGCTTCACCAATTTGCTTGCTTGTAATGGCGCCGAACAATCTGCCGCCCTCGCCTGCTTTCGTCTTGATTACGACTGTAAGCTCACCTAGACGCTTTCCAAGCTCCTGGGCATCTTCCTTTTCTTTCTCCTTACGTTTTACCTCGGAAGCATTCTGCAACTCTAATGTCTTCAGGTTGCCGTCGGATGCAAGTTTAGCCAGTCCCTTCGGCAGTAGAAAGTTGCGCACGTAGCCTTCGGAAAGGTCCTTTACTTGACCCTTCTTCCCTTGTCCTTTAACATCCTGCAAAAAGATTACTTTCATTCAAATAACCCCTCTTCCGATTCAATTTTTTCTAAAACTTTCTTCAGTCGTTCCGCAATTTCTTGTACGCTGCCTTCGAGCTGGGCAGCGGCATTCGTCAAATGCCCGCCTCCGCCCATACGCTCCATCACAACCTGCACGTTCATATGGCCAAGCGAACGCGCGCTAATGCCAATCAAGCCGTCAGACCGCTCTCCAATGACAAAGGAAGCAAGAATATCTGTCATATTCAGCAGCGTATCTGCTGATTGCGCAATGAGAAGCTGCGAGTATTTACGGCCGCTCTCCGTTACCGCAATCGCCACATGCTCATAGAGTACCTCGGCGTGCTTAATAATTTCCGCTTTGCGCACATACTCCTCGAGATCCTCCTTCAGCATGCGCTGAATCATCATCGGATCCGCGCCGTTTCGGCGCAGGAAGGATGCGGCCTCGAACGTTCTCGCGCCTGTCCGAAGCGAGAAGCTCTTCGTATCTACCGTTATACCAGCAAGCAGCGCCGTCGATTCTCGAATATCGAGAACGACGCGGTCATGAATATACTGCAGCAGCTCTGTTACAAGCTCACAAGTTGATGAAGCGTACGGCTCCATATACACTAACATGGCATTCGCGATAAATTCTTCGCTGCGGCGATGATGATCAACCACGACAATTCGCTCTGTCAGCGTAAGCAGCTTCGGCTCCTTCACCATGGACGCTTTATGCGTATCCACAACGACAGCCAGCGTCTGCGGCGTAATGAGCGCCATCGCCTGCTCTGGCAGCACAAAACGCTTGGACAACTTCTCGTCCTCTCTAATCAGCTCCATCATCTTCTCGATGGCCGGATTTACACCTTCCAGCACGATGTAAGCCTCTTTGCCGAACAACTGCGCCGCTTTCAAAACGCCAATTGCCGCGCCAACAGCATCCATATCAGGCATCTTATGCCCCATAATGACCACATTGTGGCTTTCGCGTATAAGATCCCGCAGCGCATGCGCGACGACTCGCGCTCTTACGCGCGTTCGTTTCTCAACAGCGTTGGATTTGCCGCCATAGAAGGACTGTCGGCTGCCAACCTTAACTGCAGCCTGGTCTCCGCCGCGGCCAAGCGCAATATCGAGACTCGTATGCGCCCACTGCCCAAGCTCAATGATATTCTCAGCGCCAGCTGAAAAGCCGATGCTGAGCGTAACCGGAATTTTATGATCGCCAGTAATTTCTCTTACTTCGTCCAGCACGATGAAACGCGATTGCTCCAGCACTCTAAGCGTCTTCTGATCCGTTAAGAGGAGAAACCTATCGCTTGTCAGCCGCTTTAAGTAAATATGATATTTCTGCGCCCACTCCGTAATCTCTGCCGTTACCTTCGACAGCATCGAGCTGCGCTGATGATCATCTAGTCCCTGCGACACTTCCTCGAGATTATCGATCATCACCACGCCGAGTACGAGCTTCTCATCATCATATTTACGGCCTAATTGCCAAAGGTCCGTAATGTTCCTCACGAACAAAATACGCTCCTTCTGATTAAAGATCAGCTGGTACACCTGTGAGCCGATCGTCGCTTCGATCGTGCCCTCGCGTTCCTTCGCCTGCTGCAGCGTCGGGAACAGCTCCGTTAATGGGCAGCCAATCACCGATTCCCGCTCCAGCATGCCAGCTACATAAGGATTATGCCACTCCACCGTTCGATCCTCATTATACAAAATGATACCGAAGGGCAGCTCTGATATGACATCATTGCCCGCCTTCTTCACCCGATAGGACAGTGTCCCCAAATAAGCCTTCAGATCTTTACGGAACGCACGCTCGGCCATGATGGTATAGACCAATACCCCGGTTGTCAGCAGCAAAGCCAGCAGGCCAAGCCACCATACAAACCAAGCCAGCGCCACTGTCATGAGGGCCATGACGAGGAAAGCCCAAATTTGATGCATTCCGTGCCAACGTGTTACCAAAAACTTCGGCATTTCCGATCCGCTCCTGTGCTATGGTTTCGTAAATGACTTCCGGATGGGGAAAGCGGTATCCAGCACGCCGATCAAGCTCAGCGGCGGAAAGATAAGCACCGGTATAGCAATAAGCACCGGTATCGCCTTATTCCATCCCCGCTGTTGCGCGAGGAAGAAGAAAAATCCGACAGCCTGAAACGCAAAAACAAAAGTAAGCAGAGGCACCAAATTCATTAATGCAACCGCAAAAAAAGAATCGCTTGTCGATGATGTAAACATCTCAAATACATAGGCAAGCAGATAAATAATAACCAGCACGCGGGGCAAACGCCATTCTCTAGCACGCGTAAACTGCGGCACCTCTGGTCCTCCGCTCCACTTCACTGCTCTGCGCGCGATGAACTGCGTGAGCATCGTATACCCAAATGCGATCATAATGAACATAACCGGAATCGAGTTCACCATCATGCGAATGAACATTTCAGTAAATTCCGCATTCCAATCCTGCGGCAGCAATCCTTGTGACAACAAATTATTTACTGTTTCTCTGACTACCGAGCTCATCTCGCGGATCAGCGAAATATCAAGCAGCAGCTCGAATAACAGCAGCTCCAGCATCAATTGGGCTAGAACCACAACCCCCACAACTCGAATGATCCTCGAGGCGGGCGCTTGCTTCATATACAAATGACCCATCACGACAGCTGGTATGAGAAAGAAAAAACCGATAATAAGCAATGCTGGTCCACCGAGCAGGAAGGCAAGCAGCCAGATGGGAATAAGATGAAGAACAAATGATTTTGGCGGCAATGTCGTGTAAAGGACAACATAGGGCACCATCAACAACAGCAGGGATATCAAATTCAACAACGGTACAACAAGGGACAATAATAAAAGGAGTGCCGCACAGCTCCACAGCACTGGTTTCAAGCCGGTCTTCAAACCGTTCACCTCTTGCGTATTTAATCTGGTTTCTTACGAAACTTTTACAACCCATTATAGCATACTAAATATAAAAAGACGGAATCACTTTCTCATTCCGCCATGCCGGATTCTGGTTTTGTCCACTCGGCTTCAAACCTTCAAGCCTGCTGCTCTTGTACGTTTTGCTGTTCCATAATAAGCTTCTGGCAATAATCAATAATTTCACTTCTGCGCACAATCCCGATAAAGCGGTTCATATCATCCACCACAGGGACAAAGTTTTGCGCTTTTGCCAGTGAGATAAGATCATCCATATTCGCATCAATGCGCACGGTTTTATTATTCATCCGCAGAGGCAAATCCATCAGCCTCACCTTGTTCGTCTGCTCAAGCGTTAGATCCGCATGATTCTTAATATACCAGAGAAGATCTCCCTCCGTTACGGTACCGACGTAGCCTCCATCATCTGTAATGATCGGCACGGCCGAATAACGGTGATATTCCATCCGCTCTAGCGTCTGCCTTAATGTCGCATCCTGCGTTAGACATACGACCTCCTGCTTCGGCAACAAAAAAAACGCGATATTCATTCCCCAAACCACTCCGTTCCGTTTACTACGTCTATTCTACCATATCGGCGGCGGTAGGCGATTCAGAAATTTTGCCATCAAGGCTGCTGAGCAGCATTCTCTTCACTGGACAATGATTGCACCTCATTTTGTTTCCTATCCCTATCGCTATCCGGTAAAACAAGGCTGGCAGCAGGCGTATCCGGGTTAAGCCAGCTCTTGATCATCGTTTGCACCTTCGCCAGGTCCTCTTCATCGGCAAAATAATACCAAGCGCCGCCGCTCTTAAGACGATGCCCGTTACCAATCAGCGAGTGACTGTAAATATTCCGGTCTTTTGCTTGCAGCATACTTTGTCCCAGGTCAATCATTTGCTGCGGTCGCATGTCTGTACTGAAATTATCACCCATAATATCGATGAGATCAGGAATTTTGGACCATTGGTTCATTTGCTTCGCTTTGTCCATCAATAGCGTGAGGAAAATCTGGTGCCGTTCCGTACGGCTCATATCCCCGCCGGCATCCTCGCGATAACGGACATAGTTGAGCGTGTCCTTACCATTATATATATCCTGGCCGGCTTTAATAATAAACTTCTCGTGACCTGGATCATCGTTAACCATATCCTCTTCAATCCGCAGCGAAATTCCTCCAAGCTTATCGATGACTTGCCTGAACCCTTCAAAGTTAATGGAAGCATAATAATGAACCGGCGTTTCAAACAGCTTCCCTACCGTATCCATCGCCATGCCCGCCCCGCCAAACGCGTAGGCGTGCGTAATTTTATCCTCATGATCTCTTCCAGCGATCTCAACATACGTATCCCTCGGTATGGATACCATAAGAAGATTACCGTCCTGCGGACGAACGACCGTGTAGATCATCGTATCCGAGCGTCCAATTTCATTGCCGCGCTGATCAACGCCCAGCAGCAGCAAAGCAAATGGATCCCGCTTCTTATTCGCAACACTAACAGGTACAGGCTCACGACCTTCAACAGGCTTATAGGTTTGCTCTAATTTTTTCTCCACATGACCTTCCAGAAACCAATCGAAGCCCAGCATCGCGAGTGCTCCGCGGTTAAAGAATCCCAAAGCAAAGACAACAACGGCCACAGCGGCTGACGCATACAACCATTTACGTTTATTCATCATGGAATGAGTTCTCCTTATCTCACCTTTGCTATGATCAAAACACCCTCCCAGTCTAGACGATTTCTCGTTTAATTAAGTTACAAATCTTTTACAAACCTATATAATCAGAACAGACTATACTTTATTATGGAATAGATGGTCTATGAACAGCTTAGGACGAATACAATCATTGCAGAAATCAGAATAATAGAAAGGGTGACTGCTTGTTATGCTGTCTCCATCCGTACAGCCGGATCCATCTTCAACCGGTCTAGACCCTAAAGTAGCAGGCTTGCTTTGTTATCTGGGGGGCTTTGTTACAGGCATTATTTTTCTTATATTAGAGAAGAAAAGCCGCTTTGTCCGCTTGCATGCCATGCAGTCCATTGTCGTATTCGGAGGACTAACCGCACTTAATCTTGTTCTCAATATCATTCCTATTATTGGAACGATTATTAGCTTTCTGCTTGTACCGATCGGCTTCGTATTATGGATTGGAATCATGCTGCTCACACTGCAGGGAAAGCTGAACAAGCTTCCGTATATCGGCAACTGGTCCGAACAGCAAGCCAATAAGTTTTAATACCCAATCCTTGCTGCGCTCAAATATCGGACCTGCGCGATTGAATATTCAGAAAAAGAACGGCTAAATGCTGTTCTTTTTTATTTTCGTTTGCATTACAAGTTCATATGAACTATTCAAATATGATATTATGTGATCTCGTAATACGCAGGTATTGGCTAATACGGCTTCATTCACCCGCAATATTCCCTGATTTTAGCCCAATAAAGCTTAATTTCAAGCTTTTAAGGGTTTGATGATTATTGCGAAAGTTCGTACTATTAGTTGATATAAACAAAAAAATATAAATAACAAAGGATCGTGAACATTCATTATGGACTCAGGTATAGGATTTAATCTATTTATGGTTGCTTTACTCGTTGCGTTAACCGCTTTTTTCGTAGCTACAGAATTTGCTATTATTAAGCTTCGTTCAAGCCGAATTGACCAACTAGTCGTTGAAGGGAAGAAGAATGCGCTTGCCGTTCGACACGTAACAAGCAACTTAGATGGATACTTATCCGCCTGTCAGCTGGGTATCACCATTACCGCACTCGGACTTGGTTGGTTAGGAGAACCAACCGTCGAGATGATGCTCCTGCCTTATTTTGAGCAGTGGGGTGTCAACAGTGATTTCAGCCATGTATTGGCCTTCTTGATTGCCTTTGTATCCATTACGTTCATTCACGTTGTTATCGGCGAGCTTGCTCCAAAGAGCATTGCTATTCAAAAAGCCGAGCTTGTAAGCTTTACAGTAGCAAAGCCGATTATTTTCTTCTATAGACTTATGTACCCGTTCATCTGGGTATTAAACGGTTCAGCCAATGCGTTAGTGCGTTTGTTCGGTCTTCGTCCTGCCAAAGAGCATGAGGATGCGCATACGGAAGAAGAGATTCAAATTATTTTAAGCGATAGTCTGGAAAGCGGTAAAATTAACAACTCCGAATACGGCTATGTCAGTCGGATCTTTGCTTTCGATGAACTGCTGGCGAAAGAAATCATGGTCCCGCGCACCGATATGGCCGTCTTATATAAGAACAAATCGTTGCAAGAAAATATGGATATTATTCGTCAGGAGCAATATACCCGCTTCCCTGTAGCCGGTGACAGCAAGGATCAAATTATTGGTATGATCAATACGAAGCAGCTATTTCTCCAATATCAAAATAACAAAGAAATTGATATTCAAACGCTTATGCAGCCTGTCATGACGGTATCTGAGGTGATTCCGGTTAAGAAGCTTCTGAAGCAAATGCAGCAGGAGCGCGTACACATCGCGATTGTAGTCGATGAGTACGGCGGTACATCCGGTCTCGTGACGATCGAGGATATTCTCGAAGAGATCGTTGGCGATATTAGAGACGAGTTTGATGGCGATGAGCATAAAGAAATCGAGAAGCTTGATGAGAACACCTACCTCCTAAATGGCAAGGTTTCCTTGAGCGAGCTGAGCAGCCTGATTGGTGCTGAGCTGGAGCAGGAAGACGTGGATACGGTCGGGGGCTGGCTGTACAGCGAGATGCAGGATGCAAAGCCGGGCAATCAATTTTTTCATAAAAACTACACCTTCACCGTTCGTGAAGTCGGCAAGCACCGGATTAATAAGGTGGAGTTATCCATCGGAGTAGTTGGAGAAGAGCCGAAGGAAGAAGTTACTCATTAAAGAAGTGAATTATGTCGAATACGAAAAAGATTGCCCTCCGCCTTGTCAGGAAGACAGGGTAGAGGGCAATCGCTGTTTTAAACCAACTGAGGACATTGTCAGGTGACAATGTCCTTCTTCTTTTCTTTCTCATAGAGCGAGGAACGGCTCTTAATCCATTCGAACAAATGGATAGCAATAACCTTTAGCACAGCGTAGCCTGGCACCGCAAGCACAATGCCTACGAATCCAAACAAATTGCCCGCTGTTAAAATGACGAATATAATGGTGAGCGGATGAATCTGCAGGCTCTTCCCCATAATTTGCGGCGAAATGAACTTCCCCTCGATCAGCTGCACGATTGTCCAGATCACGATCATCTTCAGCAGCATGACCGGTGAAGTCAGCAATGCGACGATTAATGCCGGGGTGATCGCTATCGCTGGGCCGAGATAAGGGATAATGCTTGTACAGGCTGCAACTAATGCAAGGACTAAAGAATACTCCAGTCCGATAATCAAATAGCCCACATATAACAAAGCGCCGATACAGAAGCTGACAATAATTTGCCCTCGGATATAGCTGCTGATCTGGTTGTTCATTTCAGCCATAATGTGCAAGGTTTGCGATTGCATCTTGCTCGGAACTACCCGGACCATTTTATGCGGGAGCTGCTTTCCATCTCTCAACATATAGAAGAGAATGAACGGCAGAGTCACGATCGCAAGCACGACCTCCTTCAATGCCCCGAAAAATGATCCAATGCTGGTCAGCGTGCTATTCAGCAAAGCTGTCGCCCGCTCCGTCACATTGCCCGTCAGCTCGGATGGATTCAAATTCAGGTATTCTTGAATTTGAATAAAGCCGGCGCTGCCCATAAATTCCTCGAACTTGCCCCTTAGCTGCTCCCCGTATACCGGAAGATTACGGACCAGGCTAGTGATCTGCGCATTAAGAAACGGAATAACCGCAACGAGAATAACGGTAATAAGGCCTGCTACCAGCAGAAAGAGAATTAAAATCGAGTAAACGCGCTTAACTCTTCTCCGCTCTAGATAATCGACAATGGGGTTTAGTAAATAATAAACAATTCCCGCTAAAATAACAGGCAGCAGCAGCGTTTTGAGCAGCACTGTAAACGGTGTAAATACATAAGAGATTTTCGTAAAAACCATAATGTTGAGTCCAATAAGCAGCAGGACTAGCAGAAATATGACAAATTTATTATTTAGAATAAACCTTTTGAACCGTTCCGTTCCCGATTTGACATTTTCCATGTGGGCAACGCCTCTCTTCTGTTCATCATCCCTCTTGCGCTTCGGCTTTCTTCAGATCATCCTGCACGCTGCCCTTCCACAAAGGTACGCCTGACCGGTAAGCCGCTCTGCCATTGAGATGCCCGGCAACCGGTGCCGTAATAAACACAAAGATGATACCCAGCAAAATCTTTGCGCTAACATGCTCCAGGTAGAAGGAGAAATAAAGAAATGCCGCCGTTAAGATGAGCAATACGCCTAGCGTCGCACTTTTGGTAGCCGCATGGGATCTTAAATAAACATCGGGAAGCCGGATAAGTCCGAAGGCGCTTAAGGCGCTTATTAAAGCTCCTATTAAGACGAGAATTCCAATTAACAGCTCACCTATGCTACTTATCGTCTCCATGCTCAATGACAACACCTCTTTCTATATAACGTGCGAATGCGGTTGTTCCAATAAAGGTCAATATGCCGATTAACAAAATGATATCGAAATAAGCGCTAGTTTTCAACAGCATACAAATAACGGCGATCATCGATAGAAGAATAACCCCGATCGTATCCAGCGCAGCAATTCGATCGGAAATCGACGGGCCTTTTAGCAAACGGTATAGACAGCCTACCACAGAAAGCGACAATATGACTAAGGATAGTAGAAGCAAAGTATTCATCATGTCCTCGTCACCTCCATAATCGCTTTTTCGAACGAGCCTTTAATTTGCCTTGAAAGCTCCTCGGCATCCTGAATATCCATCGCATGAATATAGAGGGTTTGCCCGTCCTTCGATACGTCCAAGGTTAGTGTGCCGGGCGTCAGACAGATGAGACAGGATAGAATTGTAATCTCCCAATCAGTCTTCAGCTCGGTCTTTAAAGCGAAGATGCCTGGACGAATCGCAAGCTTTGGTCGAATGATCTGCATGATAACGATGAAGCTGGACAGGAATAGCTCTTTTACAAATAGAACGAGCAGCTTTATGACAGCCCATAATCTCTTCATATAGAAATCATGCGGCCAGAAGCGGCTGAGCAAGCCGATACAAGCAATACCTATGAAATAGCCTACTGAAAACCGTGATACGGACCAATCATTGTGAAGAAACATCCAGACGACGGCAATCATCAGGTTTAACAAAATTTGCAGTGCCATCTCATCTACTCCTTTAATACGGCATCGATATAAATTGTCGGATTAATAAGCGTATTCCCTGCTTCAGCGACCAGCTGGTACACCCACTCCGAGCCGATCCCCATGGCTATGACGATCACAAGCAGACAGGCCGCCGAGAACGTCACGCCTTTACTTACAGCTTGCGGCTTCTCTGCATGCAGCTTCTCTTCTCCCCAGAAAGCATGCATAAAGATGCGAATGAGAGAATATAACACGATCAAGCTCGAAGCTAACGAAATGGCCGTCAACCAGTAATATTGATCCTGCAAGCCGGCGCGGACGAGCAGCAGCTTGCCGGCGAAGCCGCTTAACGGAGGTATCCCTGCTATTGCCAGCGATACGACAAGCAGCATCCAGCCTATAACCGGATAGCGCTTGATCAGTCCGCCCATTTCCTTCAAATGACTAGTACCGGATACATGGACAATGATGCCGCCCAAAATAAACAGCAGCGCCTTTGCCACCATATCGTGAAGCATATAAAACACAGCTCCATTCAGTCCGTCCTTCGTCGATACTGCCAAGCCAAATGCAATAAAACCAACGCTAATGACCACATTATAATTTAAGATTCGCTGAATATCTTTAAAGGCAAGGGCTCCGAACGAGCCCAATATCATCGTAGCTCCAGCCATCCAAGCGATCCAGCTGTGCGTGATGGACGGCTCATGATAGAAGATGAGCGTGAACGTTCGGATAAGCGCATACAAACCTACCTTGGTAAGCAGCGCGCCGAATATAGCCGAGATAACTGCCGGGGGAACACTGTACGAGCCTGGCAGCCAGAAGAACAGAAGCAGGCCTGCTTTTAGAGCAAATACAATCATGAACAAGATCGCAATCACATTTAAGATACCCTCCTGACCCGCTTCCGCAACGCGTAAGGACAGGTCAGCCATATTCAAGGTGCCGGTCACACCATATAAATAAGCGACTGATGCAACAAATAATGTGGACGATAAAATGTTAATAAGAATATATTTTAACGTTTCTCTTAGCTGCCGCTTCGAACCGCCAAGCACGAGGAGCGCATAGGAGGATATGAGCATAACCTCAAAGCAGACGAACAGGTTGAACAAGTCGCCAGTCAGGAAGGACCCGCTTACTCCTACCAGCAAAAACTGAAAAAAGGGATAGAAATAGTAACGCTCCCGTTCCTCGCCAATCGAGCCAAAGGCGAAAAACAAACAGAATGCGGCTACCACCGCTGTCGTGAGAACGAGCACCGCAGCGAGCATATCCGCTACAAACACAATCCCATAAGGCGGCAGCCAGCCTCCCATATAGAGCGTCTGTATGCCCTCCGTCTTTACCTGATACAGCATTACGCCAGCCGCGGCAGCATACAGCGATATCGCTATGGTGCTGATGACGCGTTGCGCCATAATGTTATTTTTGAAAAAAACAAGGATAACTGCTGTAAATAACGGGATCAGAAGCGGTAACACGAGTAAATTATTCATCTTCCTTCCCCCTTAGCTGCTCCATATCGTCAGTGCCCAGCCTTTGATAAGCCTTATAGGCAAGCACAAAGAAAAATGAGGTAACGCCAAAGCTAATGACGATAGAGGTCAGAATGAGCGCCTGCGGCAGTGGATCGACATAGGCTTCCGCCTTCTCCCCTAGCAGCGGGGCCGCACCTGTCTTCAGCCTCGACATCGTTAACAGCAGCAAATGAACGCCATGCGTTAGAAGAGAGGTGCCCAGAATAATGCGCAGCAGGCTTTTCGATAGAATGAGATAGACCCCGACCGCGAATAAGACGCCGATCGCCAAGGACATATATAATTCCATGCTACTTATCCCTCCCTATGGTCAAAATAATCGTCATCGTAATGCCGATAACTGTCAAGTAAACCCCCAGATCGAACAGCAGCGCGGTTGCAAGCTCCTGCTTTCCGAACAGCGGGAAAGTAACATATTGATGGTAATGGGTGAGAAACGGCACATCGAACAAAAACGACCCGACACCCGTCAGCAAGGCAATAAGAATGCCAATTGCCGTCAGCTTGCGGTAGTCAATCGGCAGAACCTCCTGGATCGTCTTCATGCCGAATGACATTGTGAGCAGCACTAACGCAGCTGAGGTCATCAGAGCGCCAATGAAACCGCCTCCCGGATTGTGATGCCCCGCAAAGAACAGGTACAACGAAAAGGTAAGGATAATGAAAATCGCAACTTTCGAGATCGTCTTCAAGATCACATCATTACTCTTGAATGCTTGTATGCCCTGCTTGTTCTCTAGCTTTACATGAAGCTGTGCTTGCGAATCATCGCTCTCTTTCACCTGCAGCCTAATCATGGCATATATGCCGTACGATGCGATTCCGAGCACAACGATTTCAAACAAGGTATCAAAGCCCCGGAAATCAACGAGGATGACATTAACGACATTATTGCCTCCCGCTGAATTGTAGCTCTCCTTAAGAAAAAAGGTAGAAATGGATTCAAAGGAACGGCTGCTGCTTGCACTAAGCGCTATGATGGTCATTACCGCACCTACCGCAACGGAAATGATAAAGTTAGACAGCCTGAACCGCAGCGCGGTCACCTCCCTCTTCAAATCCGGAAGATGATAGAAGCATAGTAGAAACAGCGTGACGGATACCGTCTCCACGATCATCTGCGTAAGCGCCAAATCCGGCGCCCGAAATATAACGAAAAACAAAGTGACCATATAACCTGCGGTGCCCGTCAAAATAATCGCCATCAGCCGCGTGCGGGCAAAAGGAACAGCTATGACTGATACGACAAGCGCGAATATAATGACAGCCTCGTAGATCGACATCGGCGCAAACTTCGAAAAATCGAATTGCAAGGCGTTAGAACGGAACAAGGTAACGCCAAGCGAAGCAATAAGAAAGACGAATATATAGATTAAATAATGGCGAATCGAGCCCGTCATATACGTATTCGTCAATCGATTCGAGCCTTGATCCATCAGCTTGATTCCACCGTCGTACGTCTGGTTCAACGAAAAGCGGCTCAACAGGGGCTGATTCAATACCTTCAGACGATGATGCAGCTTAAACAACAAAATACCGATAAGCACGACACCGATTGTCATAAAAATTTCAGTCGTCCAGCCATGCCACAGACTAATCTTCACCTCAAACCGGTCTCCCGGGTTCAGCAGGCTCGGATGTACGGCTGCCATGGCCGGCTCAATAAGCGAATAGGACAACAATTGCGGAAATAAACCGAACACAACCGCCAAAGAGCCAAGAATAACCGGCGGCAGCAGCATGCCAAGCGGCGCTTCGTGCGGCTTCTTCTCCAGCTTCTCAAATTGCTTCTTTCCAGTGAAGGTTTTGAATACGAGCAGCATGCTGTATACGAACGTGAATATGCTCGCAATCCAAGCAACTATAGGAAAGAATACAGCGAGAAACGCCATATTGAACACATCCATTTGCATAATGTTCAACACCGACGTGAAAAACATTTCCTTACTCAAAAAGCCGTTAAACGGCGGCAAGCCGGCCATCGAGAAGGTTCCGATGAGCGCCACCGAGAAAGTGACCGGCATAACGGACATCAGTCCTCCGAGTTTGCGCATATCCCTCGTTCCGGTCTCATGATCGACAATTCCGACCACCATGAAGAGAGCTCCCTTAAACACGGCATGATTGATAAGGTGGAAAATAGCGGCCATTGTCGCCTTTGCATAGAACAGCGAATCCGTCGTTCCCGTATAAACTGCCGCGGCAGATCCCAATCCGAGCAAGCTCATCACCAGGCCAAGCTGACTGATCGTCGAGTATGCGAGCATCGCCTTCAGATCGATCTGCTTCATTGCCCGGTACGAGCCATAGAAAAGCGTAATCATACCGGCAGCGGAAACGAGCCAGAACCAGACCGCCTCTCCCGCAAATACCGGGCTCAAGCGGGCGACAAGATAGATGCCGGCCTTAACCATGGTAGCCGAATGCAGATAAGCGCTGACCGGTGTCGGCGCCTCCATCGCATCCGGAAGCCAGATGTGAAAAGGAAACTGGGCGGACTTCGTGAACGCACCGAGAAGAACGAGCAGCAGCGCAGGAATAAATAAAACATGTCCCGTGATCTGATCAACGCTGCCAATGATCTCTCTAATACTAAACGTACCCGTCATTATATACAGCAGCACGAAGCCTGCAAGCATCGCTAAACCGCCGAAGACGGTAATCAGCATAGATTTTAAAGCGCCGTACTTGGATCTTTCCCGTTTATGCCAGAAGGCGATAAGTAGGAAGGAAGAAATACTCGTAAGCTCCCAGAACCCATAAAGCACCATAAGATTATCCGAGAGCACGACGCCGAGCATCGCTCCCATAAATAGAAGCAGATAAACATAAAACAAATTGATCGCTTCTTTGATCTTGTCTAGATAGAAAATCGAATACAGCACGACGAGAGAACCGATCCCGCTAATCAGTAACGAGAATAGCAGCCCCAGTCCATCCAGATAGACAGTAAATTCAATGCCAAGCGAAGGGATCCAAGAAATGGTCTCCTTTATTTTCTCCCCTGCTTGAATCGATGAAATACGCGATAAAAAATAAACAAACAATAAGACAGGCGCCGGCAGTATAAACCATCCCGTATGAACGCGCTTCAGCACCTTATGAAGGATCGGACTGCCCATGGCAAAAATAAAAGGAATAATGACGGCAAGATGCAGCAAAGACAATTTTCATCCTCCTAACGAAGCTTATGTTGCTTAATCAGCATAACCAATTTGTGACCATAATAAATATTTCTTCGCTTTCCTGAAAAAAACACAAAAAGAGCCCGCTGTTGGCAGGCTCCTCCGATAAAACATTATTATTATATTGTGTCATACTTATAAACAATTATATCGTTCAAGCTAGTTTTTGTCAAAATAATTTCAATTTTAGTTGCCCTTAGCGAATATTTCAGCTACTAAAGGGGATTACTCTAATGAAGGAGTGATCGCTATGCTAGCCAAAAAAATAATAATCAGCGCGCTGATCTTCACCCTCCTTCTTCTCACCGGAGGAATACTTGATCATCATATCCGTGAAAAGCGTGCGCATCGGCAGCTCATGAAACCCTATAACTACTCCATTTACTCATCGCACAAAGCCGTTCATTCCAGTGACCGCTTCACGTCGTTCATGCCGCGGGAATATGTTAGAATCGTTCGCAAGGAATAACAAACCTTCATTCCCTCCGAGCTGCCCCTAGGAAATATAACTATACCTTATACAATAGTCATGCTTAATGCCCGGAAGGTGCTGCTAACCCCACTCGATCAATTATTCTCTGACTTTCCTCATTTAGTCCAATGATTTCTACTTTTTTATCATTTTGTTGATATCTCATCACGACTTTTGATATTGCCGTTACAGCCGAATGATCCCAAACATGTGAAGCAGTAAAGTCGATCACAATTTTGTCTGGATCATTGGTGATGTCGAATAATTCTCCAAAATATGTCATCGTTCCGAAGAACATTTGTCCGCGGATCGTATATTGCTTTGATCCATCTGCTTTCAAAGTAGATACTGCTTGGATTTTTGAAATCTTCCATCCAAAAATAATAGCACTTAAAACTACACCTACAAGAACGCCTCTTGCCAAATCGTGAGTGTACACGACAACCGCTACCGTAACAATCATTACAATCGAATCGGCCACCGGCACTTTTCTCAAATTTTTCAGTGACTGCCAGTCAAATGTGCCTATAGATACCATAATCATGACGCCCACCAAAGCACCCATTGGGATCTGTACAACAACATTACCGAGCACCAAAATTAAGAATAGAAGAAATACTCCAGCAACCATAGCTGAAAGTCTGCCTCTTCCACCCGATTTAACGTTTATGACAGACTGTCCGATCATTGCGCATCCTGCCATCCCGCCAAAGAAGCCCGTTACGAAGTTAGCAATACCTTGACCGCGAACTTCTCTGTTTTTATCACTTTTTGTCTCCGTCGCTTCATCTATAATCGTTGCAGTCATGAGCGATTCGAGCAGACCAACAATAGCTAAAGTAAGAGATGTAGGAAAAATAATGGCTAAAGTTTCAAAAGACCAGACAATATCAGGAATATGGAATATTGGAAGCTGCTGCGTAATTTTTCCCATATCGCCAACCATGCTCACATTCATTCCAGCTAAAACAGTAATAACCGTCATGACAATGATTGCTACGAGTGCGGAAGGTACAACTTTTGTAAATCTTGGCAGGATATAAATAATAGCTAAGGTTACAGCCACTAACACATACATTAGCCAGCCTTGGCCTTTGAATTGAACCAGCTGAGCCATAAATATGAGAATCGCTAATGCATTAACAAAACCAATGATAACGGGTTGTGGGATGAAAGTAATAAATCTTCCAAATTTAAAAACGCCGAAAATAAATTGAATAATTCCGGTTAAAATAGTCGCAGCAAATAAATACTGCACGCCATGGTCCGCAACGAGGGTTACCATCAGCAGCGCCATAGCACCGGTTGCAGCAGAAATCATCCCTGGACGGCCGCCAAAAATCGAAATAAGGACAGCAATAGAGAATGAAGCATACAATCCAACCATGGGATCAACCCCTGCAATGATGGAGAATGCAATGGCCTCAGGAATGAGCGCGAGTGCTACAGTTAATCCCGCCAAAACATCTCCTCTAACGTTGAAGAACCATGTTTTTTTCAGTTGTCCAAGCAATTTAAATATTCCTCTTTTCTTTTATGAAATTTTTGACCTTCCACTCTCAGAAAGATCGGGGCCGATGATCACAGTAACTTAGTATACTCAGAACCGACACATTAAACTACTGTATAATCTTCTAAGTAAGCGCTTAAAAATTAGTATAACTGCGGTATACTTCAGTTTTCTTGTTATTGCTTAATATGCAAAAAAGAGGCCATTCCGGGTCATTTCTGACCTTTGGAACAGCCTCTTTTCTTATTGCTCCTACAACCTATTCAGTTGTGTAAGGAAGCAATGCGATTTGACGTGAACGTTTAACTGCGATTGTAAGCAAGCGTTGGTATTTCGCGCTTGTTCCAGTCACACGACGTGGCAAGATTTTGCCGCGCTCGCTGATAAACTTTTTCAGCAAATCTGTATCTTTATAATCAATTTTCGTGATTTTGTTTACAGTGAAGAAACACACTTTACGACGTTTGTTGCGTCCGCCTTTACGTCCGCTGAACTTGCGCTCTGGACGCTCGTCGCCGCCGTTATCTCTTTGCTTGAAAGCCATTGTCATATCCTCCATTCGTTGTAAATTTCAACTTGCAGCACTCTTAGAACGGTAAGTCATCCTCTGAGATATCAATTGGGCGTCCGTCATCCTGGAATGGATCACGGCTATCGTTACGTGAGTTGTTACTTGACCGATTACCGCCACCGTAAGATCCGCCGCTGCTTGTACCACCGCCGTTGCCGCCAGCATTGCTGCTATTGCCGCTACCGCTTTCCTCGCGTGATCCACCGCCTTCGCGATTGGATTCCAAGAACCGTACGTTATCAGCGATAACCTCCGTCACGTAGACGCGTTTGCCTTCGTTATTCTCGTAATTCCGCACTTGAATACGACCTTCAACCGCTGTTAAACGGCCTTTACGCAAGTAGTTCGCACAAGTCTCAGCCAACTGACGCCACGTTACGACAGGAATAAAATCCGCTTCACGCTCACCTTGACCGCTCGTAAAAGGACGATCTACAGCAATAGTGAATTGCGTAACTGCAACGCCTGCAGGCGTATAGCGAAGCTCAGGGTCTCTCGTCAATCTGCCAATCAATATTACACGATTCAACATCGTTTCCGGCCTCCCAATCGAACAATCCTATACGGACTTAAGCGACGTCTCTGACGATCAACGAACGGATAACTTCATCCGAAATCTTCATGACACGGTCAAGTTCATTAATAACTTCAGTTGTTCCATTGAAGTGTACCAGAACGAAGTAACCATCACGAAGCTTGTTGATCTCATACGCAAGACGGCGTTTACCGATAATGTCACTTTTGATGACCTCTCCACCGTTGGAGATGATGCCATTGAATTTATCAACGAGAGCTTGAACATTTTCCTGTTCAACTTCTGGACGAATGATGTACATCACTTCATATTTGCGCATATTGTTTCACCTCCTTTTGGACTAGCGGCCCCATATATGGGGCAAGGAACGAGCCTTGGGCTCGCATCTCTATACTATATCAAATTTCAATCCTTATGACAAGATAAGCTTTACAGCCGTATTCTGCTACTTATGCAATTCCTTATTGCAGCTCATACTAAAGACTCCGAACGAATGCTTACAGGCAGACGTTCGATACATCATCCTAAGCTGGAGGCGATTAAAATGGGCGAATGGACTTTATTTTCCCCTGGAGACAGAGCACCGAACGATGGCACCTACATTGAAGACGGTGTAAATTCCTACCATATGGGCATTGAAAATCCGAAAAAGGTACAGCTGCACAAAGGCCAGCGTTTCCCTGAAACCTCGAATCATGAACGCAAATGGAAGCGGATGGCGCATTAATTTTTTTGTAAAACCGCTTGTATACATTGTTCTGGTTCTGGTCATTCTATATTCGACGGTGTAAGAGAGGTGTGGTTCCATTGAACCGTTTGGTGAAAGGATACCCGGAGGATTTCATTCACTCAGTATAGAAGCGGAGGTGTGTGTCAAAGACACTTGTCTGTAACACACGCGCATTCGAGCATCGATAGGTTAACCGTTCATACGGATACGTATCATTGTGCTCAAAAGGAATGAATGAAGCAACTGCTGACTTGCTCCGATTGACGAATGATGTTTCGCATGCTAGCAGTGAGAATTGATCGACTCAACTATCAACACCGTCAGGAAGAGGGCTCGCGAGAGCCCTCTTCCTTATTAATTTTCTGTTCATTCAAGCAGAAATCAACACGTTGGAATTGTACCTATCTCAGCTAAACGTGAATCCTCAAGCCATTCCCCATCCCCTAACCAGCCTCATTATCCCGATTGTTAAATTAATCCATACCATTATTCTAGTTTTCAATAATTTACCCTCGCAATATTGATCCTAGAGTCTAAAAGATAGATTGTTTCCAGCTTATAAAACCCCCTCATAATGAACTTCTGAACAGCCTGCTTCGAATTCAGGCGAGCGCGGCATTTTTTGTTTTGACACATTTAACTCATCAATACCATTGTAATTACGTGTGAATACTATAAGATATAAATAAGATAAATTTATAAATCCTCACAAAACCAAGCCATCATAATAAAGGAGAATACCCATTAAATGTTAATCGTTGATTTGTTAATCATCGCTGTCCTTATTCTCGGTACCGCCCTCTTCGTTGCGACAGAATTTGCCGTTGTGAAATTAAGACCCAGCCGGATCAATCAGATGGTTATGGAAGGACGCAAAAACGCTCTGGCCGTACAGAAAGTCGCCAGCAATCTGGACGGCTATCTGTCCGCTTGTCAGCTCGGAATCACGGTTACTGCGCTTGGTCTTGGCTGGATTGGTAAGCCTGCCGTAGAGAAAATCCTGTATCCGCTGCTGCAAGACTTTCTGCCAGCTGAAATGGTTTCTATTATATCGTTCATCGTGGCTTTCTCCATCATCACGTTCCTGCATGTTGTTGTCGGTGAATTGGCACCGAAGTCGATGGCCATTCAGCGGGCGGAGCTGGTCAGCAGCATTTGTGCACGTCCTATCATAGTCTGGTACAAAATCATGTACCCTTTCATCTGGGTATTAAACGGATCTGCGAACCGGCTAATTCGGATGTTCGGATTACGTCCGGCCAAAGAACACGAAGACGCTCACTCCGAAGAGGAGCTTCGGATCATCCTGTCTGAGAGCTACAAGAGCGGTAATATCAATCAGGCGGAGTTTGGCTATATGAACCGGATTTTCGACTTTGATGAAATTCTCTCCCGTGAAATTATGGTCCCTCGTACCGATATGGTGTGCCTTGACGTGAATCATCCGGTAGAGCAGCAGATTGCAACTATTGTAGAAGAACAATTTACTCGCTTTCCTGTCATCGACGGGACTCCGGACCATGTAGTCGGCTTCATTAATACAAAAAAGTTTTTTCTGAAACGCAGTGAGAATTCTACTTTGCAATTGAAGGACTTGATGCAGCCGGTGCTAACCATATCGGAAGTCACGCCAGTCAAAGTACTCTTGAAAGAGATGCAGCGTCAGAACGTTCACCTCGTTGTTCTTGTCGATGAATACGGCGGTACTTCAGGCTTGGTGACAATCGAAGATATTCTGGAGGAAATCGTCGGCGAAATACGGGATGAGTTTGATACGGAGGAGATCCCTGAGCTCCAGCAATTGAGCGACACGCATATCATTGTCGACGGCAAAGTAGCACTGTCGACGATTAGAGAGCTCCTTGGGGCGGAGTTCGGATATAGCAACTTCGATACCATCGGTGGTTGGTTAAACAGCCAGGATTCCACACTCAAGAAGGGAAGCCGCTTCGAAAAGGACGACCTGGCCTTCGTGATTCTAGAGAAGGACAAGCACCGTATACGCAAAATTGAGATTTTAAAGTCGTAAAATACCTAATAAAAAACACCCTGTTATTGCATATTGAACTGTGACCCACAAGAAGGACACTTTAAAAAAGTGACCCTCTTGTGGGTCATTTGTGTTTTAATCGAGATACAGGGAAGAGGAGTGAGG